>JAGCBF010000077.1 GCA_017652285.1 Atopobiaceae bacterium | reverse complement strand
CGCAAAAGTAGGTGACAGGCCCTCCATCTTTGGAGTGGGGTTCTTTGGCGCGGGCTTACTCGTCCTTTGCCCAAGAGTTGCCCTTTTTGCTGGTGGGCGGCATGCGGCTGCCTTCGCTTACCTTAGCGGTGCGAACGCCCTCCACCTCGCCGCCACGTGGTCCGACCTCGGTGTAGCTGCCCGAAGGGGCCGAGCTCGAACCGGGCTTGTAAGTCTCCTTCATGAGTCACCTCCTCACAGTCGGTTGCGAATGCGTTTGGTATACCCAACGCACGCAACGATATGCGCGCATGTGCGAATCTTTGTGGCGTCGTCCTCTGTCCCCGTCGTCTTCCCCCATGGTGCTGCCACATTCCCGTGCCGCCACGTATTGCACAAACGAGCGGCGTCTTGCACGGCACGCACCACGTGGTTGTGGTATCCTTACCAGCCATGGCGATGACGGAGAGGTTCGAGCGTCACATGCCCGCGCAGCAGAGAGGGTGCCCCTAGGCTGAAAGGCACCTGCAACGGCGATGCCCGGAGTTCACTCCACCAGCCGCGACCTTAACGGGCCCGCCACTGGCGCCCAAGTAGGGAAGCCGTCCGTTCCACGACACGGAACTTACGAGTGGGGTGCTCGGACACAAAAAACCGATGTGCTCAACCGAGGTGGTACCGCGGATCATTCCGTCCTTGGAGCTTGCGTCAACGACGCGGCAACGGGGGCGGTTTTTTGTTTAGAGGAGGAATTGGTAGATGTCAATGCAAGATGAACTCAACGCGATCCAGATGCAGGTCATGCAGGACTTGGCCACTGCCGAGACCATGGACGCGCTCGAACAGCTGCGCGTGCAGGTTCTGGGCAAAAAGGGGTCGCTTACGACCATCATGCGCATGATGGGAAAGATCGACCCCTCGGACCGTCCGGCCATGGGCAAGCTCGCCAACACGGTGCGCGCCACCGTGGACGAGGCGTTGTCCGAGCGCAGGCTCGAGTTGGCAAAGATCGCCATGCAAAAGCGCATGGAGGCGGAGGCGTCCGACGTCACGCTGCCCGGCCGTCGACTGAGCCAGGGTACGCAGCATCTTATCAGCCAGATTCGCGAGGAGATCGAGGACATCTTCTGCGGCATGGGCTACATCGTGGCCGACGGTCCCTACGTGGAGACCACCTACTACAACTTCACCGCGCTCAACGCGCCGGAGAACCACCCGAGCCGTTCTGCCAAGGACTCCTTCTACATCGTGGACAACGCGCCGGAAGGCAAGAAGCCGCTGCAGCTTGGCGACTCCGACGTGCTTTTGCGCACGCAGACCTCGGGCATGCAGGTCCACTACATGGAAGAGAACAAGCCGCCCATCTACATGATCTGCCCGGGCACGGTGTTTCGCCCGGATACGCCCGACGCCAATCACCTTCCGCAGTTCACGCAGGTGGAGGGTCTTGTCGTGGACGAGGGCATTACGTTTGGCGACCTTAAGGGCACGCTCGACTACTTTACGCGCGAAATCTTTGGCAAGGACCGCGCCACCCGCTACCGCCCGCACTTCTTCCCGTTTACCGAGCCCAGTTGCGAGGTGGACGTGAGCTGCGGCGTGTGCCATGGCAAGGGCTGCCGCTTCTGCAAAAACACCGGCTGGCTGGAGATCCTGGGCTGTGGCATGGTCGACCCCAACGTGTTCAAGTACGTGGGCATCGATTCCGAGAAGTACACCGGCTTCGCCTTTGGCATTGGCGTGGAGCGCGTGGCCGCCCTGCGCTACGACCTGCCCGACCTGCGCATGCTCATGGAAGGCGACATGCGCTTCTTGCGTCAGTTCTAAGAGCGACAACATGGCAAGGGGTAACCCCCTTTTGACAAAGAGAGGTAAAAGATGCGTGTAAGTTATGAATGGCTCAAAGAGCTGGTAGATATTCCGGAAGACCCCCAGGCGCTCGTGGACGAGTTCACGCGCACGGGAACCGAGGTGGAAAAGGTGGACCGTCTTGGCGCGGACCTCGACCACGTTGTGGTGGGCCAGGTCGTGTCCAAGGAGCCTCATCCGGATTCCGACCACATGTGGCTGTGCCAGGTGAGCGTAGGCAGGCAGAACACGGACAAGGACGGCAATCCCGTTCCGCTGCAGATCGTGTGCGGCGCCCAAAACTTCAACCAAGGCGACAAGATCGTGGTGGCGATGATCGGCGCCGTGCTTCCGGGTGACTTCAAGATCAAGAAATCCAAGCTGCGTGGCGTCGAGTCCTGCGGAATGAACTGCTCGGAACGCGAGCTTGGACTGGGCGACTCGCACGAGGGCATCATGATCTTGCCGCAGGACGCGCCGGTGGGCATGCCCTTTGCGGACTATCGCGGCATGGTGGACACGGTCATCGACTGCGAGATGACGCCCAACCGCCCGGACTGCCTTTCCATGACGGGCGTTGCGATGGAAGTGTCTGCCATCTTGGACGTGGACACGCACATGCAGCTGCCAACCATCAAGCGTGAGTACGGCTTGGGCACGCTGGGCCTGGAAGGTGCGTCGAGCCTGGTGGACGTTGTGATCGACAATCCCGAGCTCTGCCCGCGCTACACCGCGCGCGTGGTGCGCAACGTAAAGATCGGCCCCTCCCCGGAGTGGCTGGCCCGTCGCGTAACGGCCGCGGGCGCGCGTCCCATCAACAACGTGGTGGACGTGACCAATTACGTCATGTACCTTACGGGACAGCCGCTTCATGCGTTTGACCTGGGCAAACTCACCGAGCGTGGGGGGAAGCGCCACATCGTGGTACGCTCTGCCATGGAGGGCGAGCACCTGACGACGCTCGACGGACAAGACCGCGAGCTCACGTCCGACATGCTCGTGATCACGGATGACCGCGCTCGTCCCGTGGCGCTCGCCGGCGTCATGGGTGGGCTGAACTCCGACATCGACGAGAACACCGTGGACGTCCTGTTGGAAAGCGCATGCTTCGATTCGGGCAGCATCAGCCGTACGAGCCGCAGCCTTGGGCTCATGAGCGAGGCCTCGATTCGCTACGAGCGCCAGGTCGATGCCGCGAACTGCGACGAGGTGTCCGAAATCGCCGCCGCGCTGTTCGAGGAATGCTGTGGCGCGCAGGTCGTGCGCGGCATGGTGGACGTGTATCCGCGTCGCGTCGAGGCGGCGTCCATCGAGATGCGTCCCGACCGCGTCCGGGCTATCTGCGGCGCTCCCATCGACAACGACTTCATGGTCGCGCGCCTCGAGCGTCTTGGTTGCGCCGTGCTCAAGGGTCGCCGCGGCGACATGAGCTCGTTGCACGTGATTCCGCCGACCAATCGTCCCGACCTCACGCGCGAGGTCGACCTAGTGGAAGAGATTCTGCGCCTCTGGGGCGAAGGCGACGTGCAGCCCACGCTGCCCGCGCCCAAAAACCATGCCGGCGG
>JAGCBF010000076.1 GCA_017652285.1 Atopobiaceae bacterium | reverse complement strand
TGCACGCACAACAAATGCAAGTTCTGCACCATGTACAAGGACGTCCCCTTTGGCACGCGCAAGCTGCAAGACATAGAGGACGACCTGCGAGAACTCGCCGCAACCACTCCGCACGCTCCCACCATCCAGCTTCTTTCGGCCAACCCGCTGGCGCTCTCTTACGACAAGCTTCGGCCCGTCCTCGAGAAGATCAACGAGTACCTGCCCCGCCTTGAGTGCGTGTACACGCAGGGGCGCGTTACCGACCTGCGCAACAAGACTGCCGACCAGCTCCGCGAGCTGCGCGACCTTGGGCTGCGCGAGATCTCCATGGGCACCGAGTCCGGTGACGACTGGACGCTCGATCGCGTGCGTAAGGGCTACCACGCCAAGGACATTCTTGAGCAGTGCGCAAAGCTCGACGAGGCGGGCATCCGCTACTGGCACACCTTCCTCAACGGCGTGGCGGGGCGCTCGCACAGCCGTGAACACGCAATCAACTCCGCCAAGATCTTTAGCCAGACGCACCCCATGGTCGTGGGCTCGGGCGGACTCACGCTGTTCCCGGGAACGCCGCTCCTTGAGGAGGCCGAGCGCGGGGAGTTCGACCCTCTCTCCGAGCGCCAGATGCTAGAGGAGCTGCTGCTGTTTGTGGAGAACCTCACCTGCGACTGCGCCTTTATCACCCACCACACCGTGAGCGGCACCAACCTCACGGGGCCGGGATTCTTGGCGCGAAAGGAGGCCATCGTCACCGCGCTGTGCGACGAGATCGAGCACGGCAACCTGGACCGCATGGCCCGCGTTCGCGCCTCAAAGCTTTCGTTGTAACGGCGGGGCAAGGCCGCCGCAAAGGATAAGATCACGCAAAAGAGAGGAAGCAGCATGAAACCCCAGATGAAGCCCCTGTTCACCCCCATCGTGGTGGGCGGCGTCGAGCTGAAGAACCGCATCGTGATGCCGCCCATGGACACGTGCGCCTTCAACTTTGACGGCACCGCAACGCCCAAGCTCATGCCCTACATGCGCAACCGCGCCAAAGGCGGCGTGGGCCTCATCATCCAAGAGTGCGCCGACACCTCGTGGCCCGAGGGCAAAAACGGCCCGCGCGAGCTGCGCATGGACGTGCCGGACTCCATCACCTTCTTGCACGATATGACCAACGTGGTCCACACCTTTGGCACAAAGATCATCCTTCAGCTCAACCACGCGGGCTTCCAGTCCAACCCCGTCAACTGCGAGGGCCTGCAGTCGGTGTGCCCCTCCGACTTTATGGGCGCACGGGCGATGACGCACGACGAGGTCCTCAAGGTGATTCAGGACTTTATCATCTGCGCGAAGAACGCCCAGCTCGCAGGCTACGATGGCATCGAGCTGCACGCGGCGCACGGCTACCTGCTCAACTGCTTCCTGAGCTCAGCCGTCAACCAGCGGACCGACGAGTTCGGCGGCTCCGTTAAAAACCGCGCCCGCATGGTGTGCGACATCATTCGCGGCATTCGCGAGGCTTGCGGCAGGCCGTTCATCGTGAGCGTGCGTCTTGGCGCCACAGACAACCCCGGCAACACGCTCGATGAAACCGTGCAGATTTGCAAGCTGTGCGAGGAGGCCGGCGCGGACATGCTCAACATCTCCACCGGCTTCAACCCGCCCATGGAGCTCAACCCCACGCAGTGGGTGGAGGAGGGCCTCTACCTGCCCTGGTCCGAGGCGGTAAAGCGCGAGGTCTCCATCCCCGTGGCCATTGTGGGCAAGCTCAAGACCCCGAGCTTTTGCGCAGGCGTGGTGGAGAGCGGCAAGGCCGACCTGGTGTGCGTGGGACGACAGCTGCTCTGTGACCCCGAGTGGCCCAACAAGATACTGCGGGGACGCGAAGACCAAATCCGTCCCTGCCTCTCGTGCTTTGACGGCTGCATGGGGGCACTTCTCACCCGCAACGAGATCACCCGCTGCTCCATCAACCCGTACGTGGGCTTCGAGGACTTCCAGAGCGAGAACAACGTGGCCAAGACGGCCAGCCCGCGCAAGATCCTGGTTGTGGGCGGCGGCATCTCCGGCTTGCAGTTCGCCATCATCGCCGCCAAGCGCGGCAACGAGGTCATTCTTGCCGAGAAGGACGAGCGGTTGGGTGGCCAGATGGTGCTGGCAGGCATGACGCCTCACAAGGAGGTCGTGCTCGATGCGCTTAGGTGGTTTGGCGAGGAGGCCGAGCGCGTGGGCGTGGACATTCGCCTGGGCAAGGACGTGGATGCCGACTACGTACGCGAAGTCGCAGCCGACCAGGTGGTGCTCGCGACCGGCGCGGTATTCGCCATGCCGCCCATACCGGGCATCGAGCACGCGGTGAACGGCGCCGACGTCATCGCCCGCAGGATTGAGGCGGGAAACGACAAGAACGTCGTGGTCATCGGCGGAGGCGTAGCCGGTGCCGAGCTGGCGCACAGACTCGTGCTCGAGGGCAACAACGTGACCGTGCTGGAGATGCTGCCCGACATTTGCAACGGCGGCGAGCTGTTCCACACCATGCGGCTCAAGGACTACCTGGACAAGCACGCAACGGTGCTGACCTCGGTTGCCGTCAAGCGGATTGGTTCCGATTCCGTGGAGTACGAGGACGCGGAGGGTACGCGCCACACGATCCCTGCCGACCTCGTGGCGGTGTGCGCGGGCCAGCGCAAGGTTGGCCTCGACCTGTACGAGCAGCTGGTGGACGCGGGGTGCGAGGTCTATCGCATTGGCAACAATGAGCGCGCGTCGAATTTCCTCAACGCCACTCGCAGCGCCTTCGAGCTGGCGTACACCATCTAGTATGACTTACGTATAATAAATGCGTCCCAGGCGCGAAGCTGCCCGGCGGCGTGCCAAAACGGATGCGCGAAAACGCACAAAAAGTCGAGGTTAGTGTAGTTTTGGAGGCTCGGATTTTTCGGGGTCTGATTTGCGGCACCCTCTACCTGCGCAAACGCGGGGCTTCTTTTCCGCCTGTGGGGAAATGGCACCCAAAAACTACACTAACCTCGAAAAAACGTGCACTTTCGCGCACCCGAAATGGCACGCCGCCGGGAAGAGGGTCGGCTCGGGGCTGCCCGCGCCTGGACTCAGGCCACGAATCGTCGTTTGGCTTCGCGAGTGGATTACAGTTATTACATGTGAGTTATACTTTTTAAACCGCGACAGTCGGGATCGAGGGCGGGGTGTCCCGCCCCACGAGTTTCGCCTGATTCAGTCACATCTCGGCCACGATTTCGCCATCTCGTGTCATTTGGTTGGTTGTGACCCTTGCCATCGAAGCTCGAAGACCGTGCTGTGCCAGCCATGAGTGGCGGTGGGGAGCGCATCGGCCAGCATGCTCTCACAGTTGACGCCCGTTGAGCGCGGTGGGCGGCATGTGCACAGGGCGCGTACCGTCGGCTGGCCAAAGCCGAGGAGTTACGCCCCGCACCTCCGCGGGCCGACGTGCGGCCAAAACCTCCTCTTTTGCGCGCACTTGGCCTTTACGTACGCAAGACGGGAGGTTTCTCGCCGCAGGACATCGGCAAACCTCCGAAACTGCGTGCGTCCGACGGCAATGTACGCAAACGAGGAGGTTTCGCTGGGATGGCCGATTGGGGCTAGGTCCCTTTCGGCCACGTTTCGGCACGGGCGCCTGGCACCATCGTTACGACCCGACCGTTTGGAACTTTAGGCTGGGCGGGGGAGATGGCAGGTGCGACGTCTGCACCAGGACCGTTCGACCACCTGTCGCAGACGGCTGAATCTCGTGATAACATGTGCTAAAGCTGATGATAACCTCAAAGAAAGG
>JAGCBF010000075.1 GCA_017652285.1 Atopobiaceae bacterium | reverse complement strand
TTGTCCAAGAATCCCATGCTATCCCGCCTTCCATTAACGTCTCTTCGCACGACAACAACCGACGCGCAAAGCATTGTTGCTAGTGTGCCTTTATCCTACACGCACTTGTACGCTGGGTCGAACACAATTCTTCCCAAACGGACAAGCGTAGACCCCTCTTCGATGGCGACCTCGAAGTCGCCGCTCATTCCGCACGACAACACGGGCAGACCCAGCCCGGTAAACGTGCGCAGTTCGTCGCTCAGCTCGCGCAATCCACTAAACGTCTTGCGCGCGGCGTCCCTGTCGTTAGCAGGAGCCATGGTCATGAGCCCTTCGAGCCGAATGCCTTCCAACCCCATTATGGCATCCGCCGCCGGACGGGCGTCCGCGACCGCAAAGCCGGACTTGGAAGCCTCACCAGACACGTTGACCTCCATAAGGCAACGTACGACAAGCCCCTGAGAAGAGGCACGGCGCGCCAAGGCCTGTGCCAAGTGGACGGAAGATACCGAATGCACCAGCTCGGCATTGCCAAGCACCTGGTTGATCTTGTTCGTCTGCAGGTTGCCGATCATATCGAATCGCACGCCCTCAAGCGCGGCGTTGGCCCTCACCGCTGCGACCTTTCGCTTGAGCTCCTGGGGACGGTTTTCTCCAAAGACCCGATACCCCGCCGCGTATGCGGCTTCGACCTCGGAATCGCCCACGGTCTTGGATACGGCAAGGACCGTGATGTTGGAGATGTCTCGGCCAGAGCGGCTTGCGGCCTCGGTTACCCGCTCGAGCACAGAAGCGCGCCGCTCGCTTATGAAGCCCATGTATCCGGCTTCGCCTACCTCTGCCATGCTCACACCTCCCCCACTTTTGACACCATACACGCTATCGCACCATGCCGACCGCACGTTTTGTTCTCGGCACGATAAGAATAGAACCGATCCGTGGTGGATGCCGTCGACTCGCGCACCTCGACGATCATGCTGGGTGCGACACCGCGCTCCTCAAGCGCCATGCGCACGGCCAAGCCGAGGTCAAGCGTGCCCTTCTCGCCCAGTACGCGCGGCCCGAAGGCCTCGGCGAATCGCTCGAGGATGTCCGACGAGACCTCGTAGTCCACCCTGCCGATGTGCGGGCCGACATATGCCGCAACGTCTTGAGTCGAGCAGTCGCATACACGTACGAGCTCGTCAAGCGCTTTGGCGGCAATGCGAAGCAACGTGCCTTTCCACCCGGAGTGCACGACCGCAAATCCTTCGGGTGCCACGAGTATTATGGGCACGCAATCCGCATAGCACAGAAGCACAGGCACGTCGCGTTGCACGCAGACGATCGCATCCGCCCCTTGGTGGGCCTCGTCCAAGGCATCGTCCACCTGCCTGTCCGCCCCTATGGTTACGACATGGTCTCCATGCACTTGCAGGGGGCTCACGAGCGATGCGAACAGATTCTCCGCGCCCAAGGCCCGCAAGGCCAGGCGTCGGTTCCTCTCTACAACCTCGGGATCGTCACCGCAATTGGTGCCCAGGTTAAGCGAGGCATAGCTTCCTGTGGAGAATCCGCCCGTTCGCTCCAAGAAACCAAACGTGACCCCGCCCGGACGATGTGGGTCGCCAAGCAGGGTCACGCCGTAAGCGGTGCGTCGGACTAGTTCCGGTGCAACCATCGTGGCATGTCCTACATGCGCGTGCTGCGCTTGAGGAAGTCGGGAATGTCAAACGCATCGGAGGAGCTGTTGCGACCGCCGCTCACCGGACGTCCGCCACGACGGTCCTGACGTCCGCCGACGCCACGACGCTCGGGCGTGATGGTGGGGGTGGTGGCGCTTACGTTGTCGTCCCTAAAGCCGGTTGCGATGACGGTCACGCGCACCTGGTCGCCCAGGCTCTCGTCCACGACGGTACCAAAGATGATGTTGGCTTCGGGATCGACGTTCTTCGCGACAAGGTCGGCGGCGTCGTTGATCTCCTGAATGCCCAGGTCCTGGTTGCCCGAAATGGAGAGCAGCACGCGGGTCGCACCGTCGATGGAGCTTTCGAGCATGCGGCTGGAGATGGCCTCTTCCGCCGCGTCGACCGCACGGTTGTCGCCAGAGGCGATGCCGATGCCCATCATGGCCGTGCCGGCACCCTTCATGATGGTGCAGACGTCTGCGAAGTCCAGGTTGATCAGGCCGGGGACCGTGATGAGGTCCGTGATGCCCTGGGTGCCCTTGCACAGCACGTCGTCAGCCATGCGGAACGCCTCGAGCATGGTGGTCTTCTTCTCGGAAAGGTCGAGCAGGCGATCGTTGGGGATGACGATGAGCGTGTCCACGTTGTCGGACAGGCGCTTGATGCCTTCGGTCGCGTTTTGCGCACGCTTGCGCCCCTCAAAGGTAAAGGGCTTGGTCACGACGCCTACGGTAAGGGCGCCGATATCGTTCTTGGCGATGTCCGCCACGACCGGTGCCGCGCCCGTGCCAGTTCCGCCACCCTCGCCTGCCGTGATGAACACCATGTCGGAGCCAGCGATGGCGGCCTTGATCTCGTCGCGAGTGTCTTCCGCGGCCTCTGCGCCAACCTCGGGCACGGCGCCTGCGCCAAGGCCCTTGGTGATGTCGGTTCCGATATGGACCTTGATGTCGGCATCGGAAAGAGCAAGAGCTTGTGCGTCCGTGTTTACGGCAACGAACTCGACCCCCCGAATGTTCTGCTCGATCATTCGATTGACGGCGTTGGTACCGCCGCCACCGACGCCGACAACCTTGATCACGGCTAGGTAATTGTTGGGAATGCTGGTCTCGTTCATTGTTCCTCCTTGGGTGGTGGCGGTGCCAACCTCGTGCGCTCTTTAGTGGTGCGGTTGTGGTGCGTTTCCAATGCGTTCTTGTTTCCATATGCAAGGCGTTGGAATAAGGCGTTGATAGACGTTGAGTTTCGGGGGTGGTTCGTTGGTAGTGCGTTTATGCTTCGTAATGCCCCTTGGTGCTTCGTTTTCTTGAAAGGCTAAAACCCTCAACCTCAAGTTAACCTCAACGCCTCATCCAAAGCGCGTAATATTTGCATAGCCTGTACCCAAAAGTCAACACTTTTGTTGGTTTTATGAAGACCGCAGGTAAACAGCCCTATTGTGAATTCCAAAAAGTCTAAACCTCAAGTTTAGATTGATATATTTTGGAACGATTTGCATGCCAAAAGCCTTCTGCGAACCCTAGAAGCTTCAAGCAAGACTCGCTTGTTTTTTGCCCATCTGGGACTGCTCTTAGTACGCGTCTTCCGAATACTCGTATTCCTGGTCGCCATAGTCGTACGTGTCGTAGTCCTCATACTCGTCGTAGCCATACGAGTCGTCGCTATCATAATCCTCATAATATTCATATTCGTCAGAGGTGTAATCGTTGGAATAGTCCTCGTATTCGGTCGAGTACTCGTCGTAGTCGGTCGTGTCATACGACTCATCGCTGTCGGTGTACTCACCGCTTGCGTCCTGGTCCGCTGACGTTTGGCCCTTGTTTTCGTCCTTGGCGCTTCCGCTCTTCTTTGCGGCGTCAGCGCTCTGGGCGCTCTGTCGCTTTCCGGGAAGAGCCGGCTCCTGGTCGACGGCGCTGCCTGTGGCACCGCTTCCCTCCTTAACGTATTCGGACTCTATGCGCCTATACGATGGCCGCGTGGGCACACGCACGTTGATGTAGGTTACCTGACCCGCAAACTCTTCCAATATGCGCTTTGCCACGGACTCCTTGGCGGATACGTTGCTGTCTGACCCAAAGGACACCTCGACGCCATTGTCGAGCAAACACGATATGTCATCCTCACTCGAGGCGGAATAACACACCACACGTTCCCTAAAGTCAAACGATAGTTGCCACATAATGGAGAATGCCGTCAGAATTGAGGAATCGGTGCTCGGGCTTCCCGCCGACGGCTGCACGCTCGAAGGCACGTCGGTGATAAGCACGGCCCCCAGGGCATCGGCCTGCTTGAGCGCCTCGTCGTTCGCAGACTCGCTTTCGTCAACCTCGAGTCTGAGCGGCTCGATCCATATCTGGTCGTCTCCCATGAGCCACGCAAGCCCACCCGAGCCCATGGCCACCACCGAACCAAGCTTGCGTTCGGTGACCTTGAGGTTTATGGCATTGGGAAACACCTTTTGCACGTCGACCGACGCCACCCAGGGATTGCGCCGGACGTTCTCCTCGATGGTGGACTCGTCAATGTTTAGGAGCGTGGCCTCGTCTTGAACGCTTGCGAGCTGCACGATGTCCGCACCCTTGACGTGCTCCGTGTCGTCCGCCAAGACGTTCGTGATTTTGAACGCGGACGTGGTCGATAGTATTGCAAGCGCAATCGCGATGGATATGAGCAGCACCACCAACACAGCCGTCACGATTACCACGATGCGCAACACGCGACTCGCCAGGTCGCCGCCCATATCGCGCCCCTCGACCACATCGCTCAGAGAGCCTTCGATGATCCGAAGACCCTCTTGGTCGCGGAGCTTGTTGCGAATGAACGCACGCCCAGGCAAATTCGATGTAATCTCGCTCAGCCTTGACCCCACCACACTGGGGGCCTTGCCAGAGCGACGTTCGCCGCGCTTTGAGTCGCGTATGCTCACGATGCGTTTAGCCTTCCTGTGAGCGCTCGCGCAATGCCTCTAAGAGTGATGGCCCCATAAGCGTGACGTCGCCGGCACCTTGTGTAATGACCAAGTCCCCGGGCTGGCAGTCCTCACACAGACGCTCTATGAGCGCGCGCCTGTTTGCGAGGTAGGCGACGTCCTTAACCGACCCGTTCTTCAGGACCTCGTTGGCGACGGTCTTGCCCGAAATGCCCGGTATGGGCGTCTCGCCTGCTGGGAAGACGTCCATCACGTACAGTCGGTCGGCATTATCGAATGCCGTACCAAACAACTCTTGCAGCAACTGGGTGCGCGTGTAGCGATGCGGCTGGAACACGCACACGATGCGCTTGAAGTCGAGCGTCGAGGCTGCTTCCAGGGTGGCGCTTATCTCTGTGGGGTGATGGCCGTAGTCGTCCACCACCGTTACGCCGGCTGCCTCCCCCACATGCGTAAAGCGACGACGGGCTCCTTTGAACTGCGACAAGGCCGCTGCCGCCCGTGTCGCATCCAAGCCCAGCACATCGGCCACGGCAATGCAGGCACAGGCATTGAGCACGTTATGACGTCCCGGATTCGCAGAGATCGTCACGTCCACCACGCACCCGCCGCCCAGGCGCACCTGAAGTATCGTCTTGAGGCCTTGGGTGCCCGTCAGCACGCATTGGTAGTCGTTGTCGTCGTTAAAGCCGTAGGTGACGACCTTGCGTCCCGTAGAACGCGCGAGCTCGACATAGTGGGGCTCGTCACCCATGATGATGACCGTTCCGTCCTCGCCGACAAGACTCATGAACTCACAGAACGTGGCCTCGAGACGCTCCATGGTGCCGTAATGGTCCATATGGTCTGCCTCGATGTTGGTCACGACCACGACGCTTGGGTTGAGGAACAGGAACGACCCGTCGGACTCGTCCGCCTCTGCCACGAAGTAGCCTCCCTGGCCGTTGCGTCCATTGGTGTCGTAGCCTTCCACCACGCCACCAATGAGGAACGAGGGGTCAAGTTCCATCTTGTCCAGCATGGTAGCCACCATGGAGCTCGTGGTCGTCTTGCCATGGGTGCCCGCTATCGCCACCGTCACGGCATCCTCCGACAACGCAGACAGCATCTTGGCCCGTGGCCACACGGGAATGCCAAGCTCGCGCGCCCTCATGAGCTCCGGGTTCTTGTCGGGGATGGCCGTAGAGATAACCACGACATCGGGATTGACCTCGTCTATGGTCTGCGCCTCATGACCAACGCGCACGTCGATGCCGGCGGCACGAAGCTCGCGCACGTAGTGGGACTTCTTAAGATCTGATCCCGTCACCTTGCAGCCACGCTCGTGCAACACGAGCGCGATGCCGCTCATGCCGGCGCCGCCAATGCCTATAAAATGAGCGCTCTTGAATGCAGAGCGAGAATCACTGTTGGCCATGTGTCCTCCTTGAACAAGTTCCTGCCATAGTGTACACCCCGCGGCGCGCGCCTATACCCAAAGACACCCGAGTTCACCGAACCTATGCCTAAGCAAAAATGGCCGATTGGGGCTAGGCCCCTCTCGGCCATTTTTGGCTCAACTTGGCCGATTGGGGCCTAGCCCCAATCGGC
>JAGCBF010000074.1 GCA_017652285.1 Atopobiaceae bacterium | reverse complement strand
TGGACGCGTACAACGCGCGTCTGTTTGAGAAGACCGGGGAGCGCAACAGCGAGCACAGCTGCTGGCAGTACTTTGCCGTGCTGCCCGACATCCGCTCCGTGGGCGTGATGGGCGACGAGCGCACCTACGCACGGCCCGTGATCGTGCGCGCGGTGGAGTCGAGCGACGCCATGACGGCGGACTGGGCCAAGCTGCCTTACGAGGTGCTGGGCGGCATATCCAGCCGCATCGTTGCCGAGGTCGCGGGTGTCAATCGCGTGGTGTACGACATTACGCCCAAACCTCCCGCGACGATCGAGTGGGAATAGCGGATTATTCTATCTATCTGCGAAAACGTGAACGCCTCGGATGAATCCGAGGCGTTTTTGATGCTTCTTGGGTCTCGTGTGCTTGCTGGCTAGGCGGCAGCAACGTGGATGGCGTCAGGGGGCCAGACAGGTGACGGGAACCACGAGAACCCCGTCCTCTCGGCGGTAGGCGTATCCGCCCGGCGTGATAACGGCGCAGAATGCGGGGGCTCCCATGATGGACGTGTCCACCTTGCGCGCAAGCTTGAGGAGGCTTGCGGCGCCGTCATCTATCTCCCACGCGCCCATCTTCACTTCGAAGAGCGCATAAGCGCCACCGCGGAGCTCCACGATCGCATCGGCCTCGAGGCCGCTCTCGTCGTGGTAGTGGAACACGCTGCCGTTCAGCGCCCCCGCGTATGCGCGCAGGTCTCGGACGCAGAGGCTCTCAAAGAGCAGGCCGAACGTCGCCATGTCTCTCAAGAGCGGGTCGGGGGATGTGCCCAGGGCCGCGACCGCGAGCGAAGGATCACAGTAATGCCTGGTGGGTGTCCTCGTTATGCGCGACCTGGCACGCAGCGACGGTGTCCAGGCGGGTAGGTCCTGTATGACGTACAGCTCGCGCAGCTTCGTGATGTAGGAGTCGACCGTGTCGCGTGACAGCTCGGTACCGCGTGCGGCGAGGTCGCGCCTGATGCTTGCGTGCTTGGCTTGCGTGGACGAGACACGCGCGTACTCCTGCATGATGACGCGCGCGTGCTGGGGGCTGCGCGTCACGCCGTCCACCCTGGAGATATCGCGGTGGCAGATGGTGTCGACGAGGTTGTAGGCGGTCTCCAGGCACTCATCGACACCTGCCACGACGACCGCCCAGGGCCAGCCCCATGACCTGCAAAATGAGAAGATTTTGACCAACAAATTGCGAAATACAAGACCATCAAATTGCGATAGTTATAACCGGTAAATTGCGGATGCTTGAGATGTTAGGCATCACCTCAGAGGCTTCCATGCGGGCTAAAACGAGCGGCTTGGGCTGTCAAACAAGCGAGTTGTGCACAAAGCCAACGAAAACGCCTGCGCCGAATCTGCATCTGCCTGTTGTGCGCCGCTTAATAGAGAGGGGAGTGCCATGAGGGAGTGGACTATAATCGATTCATAGGGTTGATATGGTAGGGGAGCGATGATGATTCACTACTCATATCTGCCAGCAAACGGGGAAGAGATCCCTCCACGCTTCTGGTTTAAAGGCAAGGCACCGACCAGCCGCGAGATGCTCGCCCACAATGCTCTGTGGCTCGTCCTACTCGCGGTCGTCATCACAAGAGGACTCGGATTCTTACCCTAGCGAATCCGTCATCAGGTTTTACGGTGGAGGGACAAAAGAGGCCTTTGGAGTGGGGGAGAGATGCCGTGGGAATAGGACCGCTACAAAATTGTTCGATTCTCCAGGCGCTCCGGACGTGGTTCCGGGGCGCTCTATAATCAAGGGTCATCAACCCTGTGCCGCGCGCAAGCGCGGCACAATAAACCACCAGCCGTGCGGGTGGATGGCAAAAGGTGCTATGCAACAGGAGGCCCTCCCTCCTAGGATGGTGATTGTTCAGGTCGCCAGCCCCTAGAGGGAAGGTGAAAGCCATGGCCCAGAAGGCCAACGGCCTCTCGCACACGAAGTGGCTGTGCAAGTACCACATCGTGTTCACACCCAAGTATAGGAGGAAGATCATCTACAACCAATACCGGAAGGACCTCGGGGAGATACTACGCCAGCTGTGCCAGTGGAAGGGCGTCGAGATAATAGAGGGGCACCTGATGCCCGACCACGTTCACATGCTGGTCAGCATACCCCCGAAGCTGAGCGTGTCGAGCTTCATGGGGTACCTGAAGGGCAAGAGCTCGCTCATGATGTTCGACCGGCACGCGAACCTCAAGTCCAAGTTCGGCAACAGGAAGTTCTGGGCGGAGGGCTACTACGTCTCGAACGTCGGGTTGAACGAGGCCACGATCGCGAAGTACATACGCGAGCAGGAGAGGGCCGACATAGCCCAGGACAGGCTGAGCGTCAAGGAGTACGAGGACCCGTTTGCAAGGTAGGCTGACGTAGCCGGTTCCACCGGCGTGCCACGAGTCAAGGGGCTATTGGGCCTGAACGAAGTGAGGGCCAGGGACTTGAGTCCCTGGCCCGCTGATTTGCGTGGATGAAGCGAATGGAAGTCGTGCACTGTTGGTACAGTACGCACCGCCGAATCGATAGAGTCGGTCGCTGCTCAGGCTACTCCTCGTCCTGCGGGAACACCACGCCGCTCTCGTAGCGAATGGTGTTCTGGACGCGGCTCACCAGCAGGCTCTCATCGAGCTGGCGGTAGCACTCCTCGAGGTCGCCGGCGTCCTGCTGGGCGCAGAACTCGCGGAACTCGCCCTCCCACATCACGGGCAGCGAGCGGTCAAAGGTCTCCTCGGTGCCGTCGTTGAGGTGCAGCGTCACCGCGCCGCACTGGTTGGGCTGCGAGTTGGACACGATGTAGCCGTCCGTGCCCTGGATCTGGATGAGCGCCGGCGCGCCGCAGTCCTTGGAGCAGACGTCGACCGCCGTGAAGCCCTCGTACTGGAGGATGGCTACGCCCGAGGTGTCGATGCCGCGCTCGACGTTGGGCAGGTAGTAGGCGTTCTCGGGCTCGCCGAAGAGGCCGAGGGTGTAGGTGAGGGCGTAGAGGCCGATGTCCATGATGGCGCCGCCCGCCTTGGCCGGGTCGAAGGCGGGCAGGACCTCGCCCGCGCGGAAGGCGTCGTAGCGGCTGGAGTACTGGCTGTAGTTGACCTGCACCTGCTTGACGGTGCCAATGCGCGGCAGCAGCTCGTCGCGCACGAGCTTGAAGTTGGGCTGGCGCGTGGTGACGACCGCCTCCCAGAGGAAGCGCCCCTCCTTGCGGGCCACGGCCGCCAGGCGCTCGGCCTCGCGGAAGTTGGACGCGAGCGGCTTCTCGCAGACGACGTCCTTGCCGGCGCGCAGGGCGGCCTCGGAGACCGTATAGTGCAGGAAGTTGGGGACGGCCACGTAGACGGTGTCGACCTCGGGGTCGGCGATTAGGTCGTGGTAGTCGTCATAGCGCCCGGCGGCGCCGAGCTGGTCGGCCAACTCCTCGGTCTGGTCGTGAGTGTTGGGCGTTCCAGCGACTGCCGTGACGTCGATGCCCCAGCTTGCCATGTTGGGACCAACCAGCTTTGCGATCATGCCCGTACCGACGATTCCGATCTTCATCATGCTCCCCTTTCTCTGGGTGTTTTGTCCTTCATCTCTAGTGTATGGCTCAAGTTCCGTCGAGGGGTTCTGCACCAGCACTTTGGAACTACGGTTCACCTCAGAGGGCTGGCAAGACGCCCAAAGCGAAATCCTTTTCCAGCGAGGGTCCTCCTTGAATACGGCTCATGCAGGCAAATCAGTCGGTCAGCCCCGCTGTGCTGCGCCCTATGCCCCCACACCCATATAGGAAAGCATACCCTTCACGGCGACCTTGGTGGCAGCCACGGCGTGCACCACGGTGTTAGGCCCCGTGACCACGTCGCCTGCGGCGAAGACGCCAGGCACCGTGCACATGCCGTGCTCATCCACGATCAGAAGCCCTCGGTCATCCCCCTCGAGTCCCTCGGTGGTCTGGATGAGCTTGTTGCGCGGCTTCTGGCTCACGGCCACGATGACGGTGTCGCAGCTCACTTGGTCGAGGTCATCCTCGTAACCTACCACGCGGTCGTCTTCGTCGAAGATGGCCGTCCTAAAGACAGGCCCCTCCTCCGTGATGTACTGAATTGCCTTGCCCTGCAGGAGCTCCGCCCCGTCGAGCAGGGCGTACTCGAGCTCGTCCGAGCTGGCAGAGATATGCTTTGAGCGCGCGTAGAGCGTGACCTCGCGCGCGCCCTGCCTAAAGGCCGTTCGCGCCACGTCCATGGCGGTGTTGCCTGCGCCAATGACCGCCACGCGCTCGCCGATCTCAGCGGTATGCGGCGAGCGCAGGTAGTCGAGGCCAAAGAGCACGTTGCCGCCCGCCTCGCCCTTTATCCCGAGCGTCTGGGCGCGCCAGGTGCCCGTGCCCACGAAGATGCTGTCGTAGCCGTCGCGGAAGAGGTCTGCGATGGTGAGCGACTCGCCGATCTGGGTGTTGTGGCGCACCTTGACCCCCAGGCCCTCGAGGTGCTGCTGGAAGCGGTCGAGCACATCCTTGGAGAGGCGGTACGAGGGGATGCCGTAGCGCATGACGCCGCCGAGGCGCGGGTTCTGGTCGAAGATGGTCACGTCGACCCCCGCCTGCGCAAGCTTGAGCGCCGCAACGAGACCGGCAGGGCCGCCCCCGATGATGGCTGAGCGCTTCCCACAGGGCTCTGCCCGCTTCAGGCGCAAGCGGTCCAGGTAGGTGGTCGAGATGTAGTTCTCGATGGCCGAGAAGTGGATGGGCGTGCCCTTGCGACCGCGCACGCAATGGCCCTCGCACTGTGCGCCGTGGTTGCAGATGAGCGAGCAGACCGCGCTCATCGGGTTGTTCTCAAAGAGCAGCTCGCCGGCCTCGTTGATCTTGCGCTCGCGGAAGAGCGTGATGGCCTGGGGGATGGGCGTGCTCACCGGGCAGCCCTTCTGGCAAAGCGGCTTCTTGCAGGTGAGGCAGCGCTCTGCCTCCTCGACGATGTGCAGTGCCATGGCGTGATCCTCTCGTATGTGTGGTTGTCCTCACTTGGAGGATATCATCGTCCATTCTTTACGATGGCCCCTATCCAACATCAGAAACCGAGTTTCAGACGCTACGCAGTTGGGTGGTCGTGATCACCCTAGCGATCTAGAAGCCCGTCAATATAGGTCTTCGCCTGGGCGCTCTGTGCATAATCGAGTGCATAGAGCCGCGCATACACGCAGTTGAGCACATAGCGGATGCATTCCTGCGAATAGAAGGGGCCAACTGCGCCTATGAGGCGCTCGGTTGCCGGGAAAGTAATAATCTGGTCAAACGTCCGCTCATCATCGCTGACATCTTCCGCTGCCGTGATCAGCGCCAACTTGCAACCGCGTTCCCTTAGCATCTCAAGGCAGGCTCGGAACGCGTCCATCTGGAAAACGCGCCCGGAGTACGACACAAACAGGGCCAGATCGCTCGGTCCGGAGGTGCTGGTCGCCGCGATGAAGTCGGCCCTTACGGCCGCGTCGATACACGGTTTGCCAATCTTGGAGAGCATGCTGCCAAACAGCTGCGTGGCTAGGCAGGTGTCGCCCACCGCATAGGTAATCACATGAGCCGCTTGGGCAATCGTGAGCGCAAGTCGGTCGATTGCTTCGGGCGAGACGGAGCCATAGCATGATTCCAGAGCCTCGCGCTGTAACTCTGCCACCGAACGCATGATGGTCGCACAGCTTTCTCGCTCGGTGAAGGGCATGTCGACGTCTATGTTAGAGAGGCTCGCACGCCTTCTCTCCAGCTCGGTCACGAGCTTAACGCGCAGGTCGCGATAACCTGACAGGCCGACCTTGCGGCATAGGCGCACCACGGCACTCTTGGAGGAGTACGACGCGGCGGCCAGCTCGCTGATGGTCATGTGGGCAATCTGGTCAGCATGGTGCAGGATGTAGTCCGCAATCACCCGCTCTCCCTGCGAAAAGTCGCGCTTCGCCTTGAGCTGCTCGATGAGGGTCATGACGTGCTCCTAGCCGATTCGTCCGGGCCTCGATGCGCATCAGCATTGAGGCGCTCCTACCGATGACATCAATTCTAGTTTCCTGCCAAACGCCATTGTCGTCGGAATTCAGTTTCGCACCCTGATGGTTCGGCGAAGGGGTGCCAGAGAACAAAGTTCCGAAATGGTATCCGTGACAGCGACTGGTGCCCTCGGGAATCTATGGTGTGTCTCAAGCACCGCATGCTCCGCGCAGCAAGGATGGCGCCGCCCACCTGCAAGGAGCCTCTGTAGCAACGCCAGAAGGAAAGGGAAAACCATGGACAACGGCTTCTCCACCGCGCTCATGAAGATGGCCACCTGGGCCTCGAGCAACAAGTACCTCGGATCCATCCGCGACGCCTTCACCGACTACATGCCCTTCACCATCATCGGTGCTATCGGCACGCTGTGGACCTACGTCATCGTCGACCCGGTGAGCGGCTTGGGGTCGCTCATCCCGGCTGTGACCGCCCTGTCGTTTCTCAACCCGCTCTTCAACGCGCTCAACTTTGCTACCATCGGCTGCATCACTATTGGCGTCACCTTTGCCATCGGCTACCACATCGGCAAGCGCAACGGCCAGAATGCCTTCTACTGTGGCCTCATCGCCGTGGCCTCGCTGCTTATGGTCACCAACTACATGATCGATCCCGCCACCGCCACGGTCACGCTTGCCGACGGCACATCGGTCGCCATGGCCGAGCTCCTGCCCGAAGGGGCCGTCGCCAACGTCATCGGCGCCATCGCCAACGGCAACCTGGGTTCCACGGGCATGTTCACCGGCATGATCGTGGGCATCGTCTCCGTCGAGATCCTCAATGCCCTTCAGAAGGTCAAGTCGCTCGGCATCAAGCTGCCCGACGCCGTTCCGCCCAACATCGCCGAGTCGTTCAACTCGCTGATTCCCTCTACGCTGACCCTGCTCATCGTTGGCGGCATCGCCTACGCCCTGCAGGTCGTCTCTGGCGGCATCTTCCTGAACGACCTGATCTTCAACCTCGTGCAGGCTCCCCTGCAAAATGTCGGTGGTTCCTTCATCGGCGGCCTCACCTTCGTCGTCATCATCTCGCTCTTTTGGTGCTTCGGCCTGCACGGCAACAACATGACCGCCGCCATCACCACGCCGCTGCTCACCGCCCTGCTGCTCGAGAACGAGGCTGCCGTCCAGGCCGGTGGTGCTCCGACCAACATCGTCAATGCCTCATACTTCGCCTGCTTCATCACCATCTGCGGCACGGGCATCGCGCTGGCCATCACCCTTGCCATCCTCATCGCCGGCAAGCGTGACGACAACCGGGCCATTGCTAAGCTGTCACTGTTCCCCAACTGCTTCAACATCAACGAGACGATCGTCTTCGGCCTCCCCGTGGTGCTCAACCCGCCCATGTGCGTGGGCTTCATCCTCGCTCCCATGGCCTCCTACATCATCTCGTACGTGCTCACGGCCATTGGCTTCTGCCCCATGATGTACGTGAACGTCCCCTGGACCACGCCCATCATCCTCTCGGGCTTCCTGGCCTCGGGCGGCAACGTCATGGGTGCCGTAACCCAGCTCATCTGCCTTGCCGTCGCCGTGGTCATCTACATCCCGTGTGTCAAGGCCTTTGAGGCTAACAAGGACGCCGAGGAGGCTGCCGCAGCCGAAGCAGAATAGCCTCTTTCCCGCGGCTCAAAACGAGCCCTTCCTTCCTAGGCCGGCCGTCACCCGTGCGTGACGGCCGGCCTTCGGGTGTGGCAGCAGGGCAGAGAGGCGACAATACCCTCTTCCTCCGTTGCCCCTAGCCAGCTGGCAATCTGTTTCACGCGAATCGACACGTTGGGTCAAGCTGCTGAAACCCGATTCCATTTCTAGCCATCAGCCCTTCCTTTTCCCGGTACTCAAATAGGCTGTTGCCAGGGCACATTGATAAAGACAAGAGGAGAGGGCCTATGATTCAGATGATTGGCAACATCGCCGCGGTACTGACCACGGTTTCGTTTGTCCCCGACGCAATCAAGGTTGTCAGGACAAAGGACGTCTCGGGCATCAACCCCATTATGTACACGCTGTTCGTCTCGGGGGTATTCCTGTGGCTCGTTTATGCCATTGCCACCAATCAGCCGTCGTTGCTTGGTGCAAACGGCGTGACGTTCTTCTTCTCGTCCATCACGCTCTTCTATAAGTACAAGCTCGATGTGATCCCAAAGCTTCTGGGCAAGAAGAGCTCTTAAGCTAACGCCGAATGTAGATCTATTGATAGCAAAGGGGAAGAGCATGACGAAGGTTTTGGTGGTTAATGGCAGTCCGAACAAGAAGGGCAGCACGGCCAAGGCGCTCTCCACGGCAGCGAGGTCCCTGGAGGAAGCTGGAATCGAGGTCGAGTGGCTCCAACTGGGCAACAAGCCGGTGCGGGGATGCATCGGATGCAACGGCTGTGCCAAGAACGGCGGGCGTTGCGTGTTTACGGATGATCTTGCCAACGAGCTCATCGAGGCCATCATCGACGCAGACGGCGTGCTCGTGGGCACACCCACGTACTTTGCTGGCGCAAACGGTGCGTTGCTTGCGCTGCTCGACCGCGCCTTCTACGCCGCCAACGTCCATGGACGGCAGTTCGTGGGAAAGCCTGCGGCGGCCGTGGCAACCGAGTGGCGCGCCGGAGCGGTCTGCGCCTGTGACGAGATCAATCGCTACTTCCTCCATGCTGGCATGCCGGTGGTCGCCTCCAACTACTGGCCAATCCGTCATGACACCGAAGATGACGCGTGGGGCGACGACATGCTCACGCTTCTCGGAGAGCGCATGGCGGAGATGCTGCACCGATAGGCGGGGGCGTGCGCCATCCATCCAAAACGGAGCTCGTACCATAGTAGAAAGCAGCGATGCGCTGAGGGTGCAAGGAGGCTCGTATGGTCCTGAGGGAGGATTTCTTGTGGGGCGGCGCCTTGGGCGCGCACCAGTGGGAGGGTGCTTGGCAGGCGGGCGGCAAGGGTGAGAGCGTCCCTGACCACCTGCGCGGAGGAGGCGTCGACACCGCTCGGATGGTGGATCCCGAGTTTGTGGAGGGAGCGTACTATCCGAGTCGCGAGGGCGTGGGTGCCTACGAGCGCTTCGAGGAGGACATCAGCCTCTTTACCGAAATGGGCTTCAACGTGCTGAGGCTCTCCATTGCGTGGACGCGCCTTTTTCCCACCGGCGAGGAGGATGCGCCAAACGAGGAGGGGCTCGCCTTCTACGACCACCTCTTTGCCTGCATGGTAGAGCATGGCATCCAGCCACTGGTGACCCTCTCGCAGTACGAGATGCCCTGGCATCTGGCGCGTGCGTACAACGGCTGGGAGGACCGCCGTCTCGTGGGGCTCTTTGGGAGGTTTGCGAACGCCTGCCTCGACCGATGGCATGGGGTCGTGCCCATGTGGCTCACGTTCAACGAGCTGAATGCATCGGTGATGGCCGAGGGCATCGTGGACTTCTTTGCCATCTCGTACTATGTGTCGGGCATTGTCTCGGGCACGAAGGACGTTGAGGAGTCAGCCGAGAACCTGTCCTTTGGTGGAAAGAACCCCTATCTTGAGTCGAGTGACTGGGGTTGGCAGATCGATCCTGATGGTCTGCGCATAGCCCTGGGCCAGATCTGGGACCGTTATCAGCTGCCCGTCATGGTGGTGGAGAACGGCCTTGGTGCGGCAGACGAGGTGAGCGATGATGGTGCGATTCACGACCCCTACCGCATCGACTACCTGCGGCGCCACGTAGCAAGCATGCGCGAGGCCGTGCTTGACGGTGTTGAGCTTCTCGGCTACACGTGGTGGGGCCCGGTCGACATCATCAGCTGCTCGACGGGTGAGATGAAGAAGCGCTACGGCTTCGTATACGTGGACCGCGACGATGAGGGGAATGGCGACTTCCATCGCGTCCGCAAGGATAGCTTCTACTACTTCAAGAGGGTTATTGCGGCGAATGGTGAGGGTCTGGACTAGGCTTTCTGACCTGCGGTTTCGTTGAGTTGAGACAACGGGGACGGAGGGTGTTGTCGTTTGAGTCCAGCGTGCAGCAGCCTCCGCTGCCACTTGCTGCTTGCTAGGTGGTACCGAGCATGATTGCGGTCACGTCGCCGGCAGGTACCTGGGCGTTGATGCCGCGTCGATGCGGAGAGTCGCGTGGACCGTCTTGCTGCAGAGTGGACCCGGCGCCGGCCTTCTTTGCCGCGACCAGCTTGGCGTGGTGGAAGGCGTTGATGAACGCTATGCCCTCCGCCTCGCAGTACTGGGTGAAGTCGCGCTCCATCTCATATGTACAGACGGCAGTCGTGCGGGCAGCCCACGTAGGGGTTGATGACGTAGTCACAAAACGGCAGGTTGGACTTAGTGACGCAGTCC
>JAGCBF010000073.1 GCA_017652285.1 Atopobiaceae bacterium | reverse complement strand
TCTTCTCGTTCTTCGGAGAAAGCGGGCCCTTCTCTGCCATCTTGTGCAGGTGCTCTATCTCGCGCGCAAACTCGTCGCGCTTGTCTTCCCACGACTTGAGGAAGCCACGCGCGTCGATGTAGGCGACGTAGAACTCGGCCGTGTCGCCCAGGCAGTCAAACAGCAGCTCGAAGTACTCGAGCGGGCGATTGTCGAAGCCCTGGCGCTCGCTGCTCATGTCGCATATGTCATGGAACACGCCTAGCTCGTCGCGACCGATGCGTTCCACGTTTACGCAGCTGTTTTGCGCGATGCGCACGTTTCGCTTGGTGTTCTTTGCGTAGGTAGACAAAAGCTCCTGCTCCGACCCAATGCCGGCGAGGTCCTTCACAAAGCGCCAGCGCGGCACGGCGGTGTAGTCGCGTACGAAGCCGTCGTGGACAAACCCGCAGCTCAAGACGTTGTCAAAGGCGGTCTGGTCCGGCGTTGCGGCAAGTCCTGCGGGCACGTTGGCAGGCCAGGGCTCGTCGTCGGACGTCGGAAGCTCCCGTCCCCACTCGTCACGGTAGCGGTACGGGAGCTCGGGCGTAATGGACAGCTGTGCCGCGCCTGCCTTTCGTGCACGACGCTTGAGCTCGGCAAACACGAACTCGGTGAGCTGCGCGTCTTCCAGGTCGCACAATGGGCCGTCGTGTACCTCCGCAAAGGTGGAGAGCTTGCTCTTGTGTATCTCTAGGCTGGTGGCGGCCACCAGCTCGTCGCCACGGTACACGCCCAAGAGCTCGACCTCCACTCCCGTGCGCCGCCGCACCTCGTTCATGCGGGTTGATTGCTGAAAATTCCCCTGCGGGTGTGCGGCGCTATATGCGTCGTACGTCGTGGGGTCGAGGGTCGTGCACCTATACGCGGACGTGCGTTCTGGCATAAGTCGTCACTCCTTGTGTGTCACTTGCGTCACGCGCCAACTGGCGGAATCTGTGCGCAAGGGCCATCGCTTGGCTGGTCGCAAGCATTGTAGCGGATATACTATACTGCAACGGTTTTGGCACCATGATTCCAACTAACCTTTGCAGAGGTGGGTGTCTTTGGACATGAGCAGCGGCTTTGACAATCCCGGCGGCCTTGGGGGTCTGCGTGGCGTCCCCCGGCCGGAGGACGAGGGCTTCGCCAGCGTTGCGGACCAGGTCGCGCAGGTACCCACGCGTCCTGGGTGCTACCTGTGGAAGGATGCCAAGGGCGAGGTCATCTATGTGGGCAAGGCCAAGAACTTGCGCGCCCGCATGAGGCAATACGTCACGCTGTCGGACGAGCGCGCCAAGATCCCCCTCATGATGCAGGTGGTGCGCGGCTTCGACTACGTGGTGGTGGACAACGAGCACGAGGCCTTGGTGCTCGAGCGCAACCTCATCGCGCAGTATCACCCGTACTTCAACGTGGACTACAAGGACGACAAGAGCTATCCCTTTATCGCCATCACCGAAAGCGACGCGTTTCCCGCCATCAAGTACACGCGCGAGCGCCACCGCAAGGGAACGCGCTACTTCGGGCCGTATACGGACGCCCGCGCCGCGCGACAGACCATCGACACCCTGCGCAAGGTCATACCCATATGCACGGCCACCTGCGCGGAATGGAAAAAGGCGAAGCGCTACCTCGACTCTCATCCGGACGACCTGGCCGTGGCAAACCTGGTGCTTGCCCAGCGCGGTCGCCCGTGCTTCTTCCATCACGTGGGACTGGGGCCGGGGGTGTGCGTGGGCGCCGTCAGCACGACGGACTACGCACGAAACGTGCGCCAGGTGGAGCGGTTCTTGTCGGGCAAGCGACGCGACGTGGTGGACGAGCTGACGGACCAGATGCAAGAGGCTGCGGCCGACTTGGAGTTCGAGCGCGCCGGCCGGCTCAAGCGGCGGCTGGAGGTCATCAACGGGCTGGAGGACCATCAGCAGGTGGTGTTCTCGACCAACGTCAACCTCGACCTTATCGGCGTGTACCGAGAAGAGACGATCTCGGCCGCGTGCGTGTTCGTGGTGCGGGAAGGGCTTACCGTCCGCAGCACGGAGTTCATCCTCAACAAGGGCAACGATGTGGGCGAAGAGGAGCTGGTGGAAGGCTTTCTCAAGCGCTATTACGACGAGACGGCCGACATCCCTGCCGAGGTGGACGTGGAGGTGGAGCTGGCTGACGCCGACCTTTTGGCTGAGTGGCTTTCGGCGAAGAAGGGCCACGCGTGTCGCATCCATGTGCCCAAACGCGGAGACAAGCACCGCCTGCTGCAGATGGCGACGCAAAACGCGCACTTTGCCCTTAACCGTTACATGGTGCGCACCGGCTATGCCGACGACCGCACCAACCAGGCGCTCCTGCAGCTGGAAAGCGCGCTTGCGCTGGACGCGCCTCCGCTGCGCATAGAGTGCTTCGACATTTCGACCCTGCACGGTCGCTTTACCGTGGCCTCCATGATCGTGTTCACCAACGGCAAGCCCGACAAGGGACAGTACCGGCGCTTCAAGATTCGCGCGGAGCTGGACGAGGCCAACGACTTCTTGTCCATGAGCGAGGTGCTCGGGCGCCGGTACAGCCCGGAGCGCATGGCCGACGAGCGGTTTGGCTCGCGCCCGGACCTGCTGGTGGTCGACGGCGGAAAGCCGCAGCTTACGGCGGCCATCGAGCAGCTCGAGGAGCTGGGGCTGGACATCCCGGTGTGCGGGCTTGCCAAGTCCGACGAGGAGGTGTTCGTCCCCTGGGACGAGACGCCCATCGTGCTGCCCTCCGGCTCGGCGTCGCTGTATCTGATCAAGCAGGTGCGTGACGAAAGTCACCGCTTCGCCATCACCTTCCACCGCGAGCTGCGTGACAAGGCCATGACCGTGGGCGTGCTCGACGAGATTCCCGGCGTGGGACCCAAGCGAAAGAAGGCGATCATGCGGCACTTCGGCTCGCTCAAGCGCCTGCGTGCCGCCAGCCCGGAGCAGATCGCCGAGGTCAAGGGCGTGCCGGAACAGGTCGCACAGGACATCTGGGCGGAACTTCGCGCCTGGGACGCCGAGCGCGATTCGGTTGCAAAGAAGGCAGAGTGAGCCATTTGGCCGAAAGGGGCCAACATTTGGCCGAAAGGGGCCTAGCCCCAATCGGCCATTTTTACTGACGTTCGAGATAGTAGTCGACGCAGCGATCGGCAAGGATGTCGAGCGAATCGTAGAGCCACTCCGGCTTTTGGCCGAGGCCGGCATAGATGACGGACAGCTCGGTGCAGCCCACGATGACGGCGTCGCAGCCACGCGACCTCATGCCCTCGGCCACATGCAGCAAGTCGGCGGGATCGTAGGGCTTGTTGGCCTTGACGCAGTCGTAGATGAGCGACGTCAGACAGGCCTGCTCTTCCTTCGTAGGCGTGATCGTCCGCCGCATACCCGCAGCCGCGAAGTAGTCCTGGAACACCCCGGAGGCTACGGTCCCCTCGGTGGCCATGATGCCTATGGTCGCATCCTTGCCCGCGCATTCCACCAAGCGGTTGACCGTCTCCGTCATGATGTTGAGCACGGGAATGCTCACCGCATCCACGATGCCGTCGTAAAAGTAGTGAGCCGTGTTGCACGGAATGGCCAGGTAGTCCGCCCCGGATTCCTCCAGGCGACGGGCGACCATCGTCATCTCGGGCAAAGGACAGGGCTTGGAATGGTCCAAGATGTAGGCCGTGCGATCCGGAATCTGCGGATCGTTGAGTACGATCATGGGAATGTTGTCTTGGTCGGTACGTGCAGGCGTCTTAAGAATCACGAACTGCATGAGGTAGGTCGTCGCAAGAGGGCCCAGACCACCCAAGATGCCAAGTATTGGCTTACGCATTGCGTCGCTCCTTTGTCATGAGAGTCCTGCCCTAAATGGGCGAGCCACCGCCACAGAAGCCGTTGACCGCATAGATGTCGGTGACCGTGACGCCAAGGGTATAGCTGTGCGCGTGCACGACCATGCCGCCGCCAATGTACATGGCGACATGATAGGTGCTGTAGCCACCGTTGCTGGAATAGAACACCAAGTCACCCAGCTGGAGGTCGTCCACGCTATAGACCCAGTGACCACTGGCCTTGAGCCATTGGAACTGGCCGTACGAGTAATGGCCCGAGGCATAGGGTATGTCGACCCCGGCAACAGACCACGCCCAATGCGTCAGGCTGTTGCAGTCGAATCCCACGCCAGGTGCCTCGGTGCCCCAGATGTAGGGCAGACCGACCTGCGATAGCGCCGCGTTTACCGCCGTCGTGCGCTGATCGCCCGTGGCGTTGGACGCGACGTAGGGCGCCACCTCCACATAGGCGGTGGTACGCGCGCTTCGGGCCCGGGCAGCCGCTGCGGCCTGCTCGGCCTCGAGCGCGAGCTGACGCTGGCGTTCCTCTTCCAGCTGGCGCTGACGCTCCTCTTCCAGCTTGCGCTGGCGCTCGGCCTCGATCTCTGCGTCGAGCTTTCGCTGCTGCTCCGCAGCTTCGGCGCGAGCCTCGCTTTCCTGTGACGCGTACATGGCCTCCTCCGCACGAGCCTGCGCGGACTTGGCCTCGGCAGCACGCGCGTCATTGATGGCTGCGAGCAATGCGTCAGAGAGTCCGTTGACAAAATCCTGCTGCGCCTCCTCGGCAGCCTGCGCGATTTCCGAGCGCTCCTCGCACAGCGCGACGAGTTCCTGTTGCTCAGCCTCCTTGGCGGCCAGCTCCTCTCGATTCGCTTGCAGCTGGGCGCGCAGGTCCTTGACGGACTTTACGGTCGAGGTGAACTGCTCGGTGATGCTGTTTGCATACACGATGCGCGAAAGGAACTCCTCAAAGGTCACGGAATCCAGCACGACTTCCAGCCAGTAGTTCCTTCCCTGCTTGTACGATGACGCAACCTGGCTGTCAAGGCTTTCCTGCTGCTGCTCGAGCTTCTTCGACGCCTCCTCGATCTGCCGTTCGATCTCCACGATCTGGTCTTGTACGACGCTCAGGTCATACCGCGCCTGTCCGAGCTCGGACAACGCAATCTCCACCTGTCGGAACAGCTCGTCCAGACGAGCAGTGGCCGCCTCGAGCTCCGCCTTGGTGGCAGCCGCCTCGGCATTGGATGCATCGCGCTGGGCTTCTGCCTCTTCCGCACGGCCGGCAGCGCTTTCCTTTTCGCTCTTTGCCGACTCAGCCCGCGATTTTGCCTCGTCAACCTCCTGCTCGAGCTCTTCGATCGTGTCTGCAAGGGCCAGAGGCGCATACATGCTCGTGGAGCAGACAAGCGCGATGCCCGTGACAAAGGCACAGGCCCTTGTCCTAAATGGCATTAGCTTTTGGTTCCTTCTCATGGCGTCTCCTCGTTTTGGGTGCAAATGATAGGATGGCGATTTTGTCACCACGTAAAAGGCCCTCGATGCCGCTTTCGCTTATGGCACGGAGGGCCGTATGTGTCGCATGTTGCGCGTGCTTAGTAGGGCGAACCGCCACCCACGAAGCCAGACACGTAGTCGAGGTCCGTTACCTGCACGCCCTCAGAGTAGTCCACGGCGTGGACGATTTGCCCATCGCCAATGTACATGGCGACGTGATAGGTGGTGTCGCCACCGTCGTGGGAATAGAACACGAGGTCCCCCGCCTGCAAGTCGTCTTCGTTCGAAACCCAGTTGTCACTGCCCTGCATGTATTGGTATTGTCCGTAGGCGTAGTGGCCAGAGGCGTAGGGAATGTCCAGGCCGGCCTGCGACCATGCGTAGTTGGTAAGGCCGTTGCAGTCCCAGCTGCTGCCGTCGTTTTCGTGCCCATAGCTCTTGCCCACCTGCTCAAGCGCGGCGCTTACCGCAGCGAGGGCTGCCGAGGACGAATAGCCAGACGATCCGGAGGACGTGTAGCTGCTGCTCGACGTCGAGCTGCTGTACGAGCTGTTTGCAGTGCTCGCACTGGTTTGCACAGGCTCCTCCGCCTCATACGTTTGCGTAGGTGTGGTCGGGACCGACGGCACGCTGACCTGCTCGACCGTGGCTGCGGTCTGCGCCGCGGTCTGCGCCACCGTATTCGCCGCAGACTGCGCAAGGGCCACGGCGTCGTCCGCATTCGCCACAGGCGCGCCCTCGTCTGTGACCTGCTGGTCACCCTGCGCTGCCGCGGCATTCTCCGCCGAGGCCGCGGCCTCCATGGCCGCCATGTTTTGGCTCAAGACAGCAGCCGCCGTTTGCAGCGAGCGAGCGGTCTCTTCAAGACGCTCTGCCTCCATGGCCTGGACCACCTCGGCAGACAGCGAGCCAACGTAGTCAGCCTGGCTCATCGCCGCGTACTGCATGGAGTTCACCTGATCCTTTTGCGCGGCGAGCAGTGACTCCTGCTCCTGCTTGCGGCCTTCGAGCAGTGCCTTGGTCTCCTCCAGATAGTTCTGCAGGGAGCTTACCTCTTCGACGGCCTGGCGCTTTTGCTCCGAGATCTTGTTGGCCACATACAGGCGCTGGAGCAGTTGCTCGAAGCTCTCCGAGTTGAGGATGAGGTCCAGCAACCCCATCTCGCCGCCCTGACGATACAGCTCGCCAATGACTGCGGCCAGCTTCTCGCGCGCCTCCGCAAGGTTGATCGTGTTCTGCTCGATCTGCACCTGCAGCTCTGCGATGGCAGCCTTGGTCTGGTCCAGCTCGTAGTTGGTCTTGCCAAGCTCCGCCTCTGCCTGAGCCAAGGCATCGGCAAGCTCGCTCAGGTGCGTGGTGGCGGCGCTGAGCTCCTGGTCGAGGTTTGAGGGTTCAGCAAGGGCGGTAGCCGGCACTGCCAGCATGGACCATGCGAGTACCCCCGAAAGGAAGAGTGAAATTCCCTTGCTGACAACACCGCGTGTACGCAGATGTTTCATGCTACGTTCTCCTAACAAAAGTTCGTGCTTGCAAACAAGCAACCCCTGTAAATCCGTACTGCGTTTTGAGTGCATTAACGATATAGTAACACTTTGACAATGTGCGGCCCAAAAGACCCTGTATGTAGTGGCCCGCAGGCCCAAAGCCACAAAAGAGCGTCATAACACATTGACAAAAGCTACAAAAAGACGCGTTCCGGCCAGCCGACCAGACATGGCCGGAACGACGTTTACACACGTACGCTCTAGTACGGCGAACCTCCACCGCAAAAGCCGCTTACGTAGCTCAGGCTTGTGACCTGCACGCCCATGGAGTAGCCCACCGCATGGACGATCTGTCCGCCGCCGATGTACATGGCCACGTGGAAGGTCGTGTAACCACCGTCATACGAGAAGAACACCAAGTCGCCCGCTTTGAGCTGCGACGCGGACGTGACCCAGTTCCCGCTGCTCTTGAGCCATTGGAACTGGCCGTAGGCATAGTGGCCGGATGCGTAGGGGATCTCTACGCCGGCGACCGACCATGCATAGTGCGTAAGACCGTTACAGTCCCAGTTGGTGCCGTCGTTATCGTGTCCGTAGGGCTTGCCGACCTGGGCCAACGCCGCGTTGACCGCGATGGCCGCCGCTCCGGTGGGAACGGAGCTGCTCGCTTTTTTAGTTGAGCTACTGCTCGAAGACGATGAGGTAGACGTCGAGGTGCGCGAGGGCGTCGGCGCGGGCTCAGGTTCCGGTTCGGGCTCTGGCTCTGGCTCAGGTTCCGGCTCGGGTTCGGGCTCTGGCTCGGGCTCGGGTTCAGGCTCGGGCTGTGGCTCCGGCTCGGGCTCGGGCTGCGGATTCGAAGCCGGTGTCGTCGATTGCGACTCGGATTGCTTAGGCTGCTCGGCCTCTTCCTGCTGCTGTGTCTGCTGCTCTTGCGCGGGCGCCTGATCCTGCGAATC
>JAGCBF010000072.1 GCA_017652285.1 Atopobiaceae bacterium | reverse complement strand
TGGTGCCAAGCTCATAGGAGTTCGCGTTGCTGACGACGAGGGCTCGCAGACCTCCGCGTCCGGCATACGGGCCTTCAGCTTTCTCATCAAGTGTGCCAAAGAGATAAACCTAAAGGTGGCGAACTGCTCATGGTCGAGCAGCAGCGCGGAATTCAGCTTCACGCTGCTCGCGAACCAGTTGGGTCGGGAAGGTGCCGTTACCGTGTTTGCCGCGGGCAACGAGCACAAAGACACGGGCCAGGGACTCGACACGAGCAGCTTTACGCAAAGCCCCTACGTGCTCGCGATCGGCGCGATCAACCCGGCGGGCAGGATGGCTGGGTTCAGCAACTACAGCGCGACGTCGGTTGACGTGTGCACTCCCGGCGCGCAGATTCTCTCTACCGTTCCTGCCACCGTAGGCGGCAAGTCCAACCGTTCCTTCATGCCAGCTGCCGCGGACGAGGAAGGCGTCGTCGCGCTCCACAAGTTCGCAGACGGGCAAAGCGACGGCGTACAAATCTATGCCACCAATCCGCTGGCCGAAGGGGCGGGGCCCCTGGAGTCGGCAACGGTCTCGGACGCATGCGGCGAGGACGACGCGTTCTCACTCGCGGCGCCCGTTGCCGAGGTCGCGGCAGCAGACGAGGGCCGCGCGATTCTGAGCAACGCGCTCGGATATAACTCCTCGTTCTACATCGCGGCCCCCATCCCGGAAGAGAGAAAGGACGAGCCCATCTCATACATTTCCGCGCGTTTCTCCGCCTCGATGAGCCAGTATGATGCGACGCTCGCCCTCGACCAGATAAAGCTTGGCCTCATGGGCGTGGTGGTCCAGAAGGCCGACGGAACCACGCGCCTTGCCGACATGCGCGACGACGAGAGCCCATACACGGCGACGGTCGACACGCGGGCCGGCGCTTTTAGTTGGCTCTGCTCGAGCCTCCAGGTCTCCCACATGCTTCAGGAGGGCGAGCGGGTCTATCGCGACGAGCAGGGGCGCGTGCTCATCGAGGTGGGCATCACGAGCACCCCCTCCTACGACACGCTCTACGTGGACGACGTCGCCATCGGCGGCGCAAACGCCAAGGCGGGCGCCTATGCATACATGCACGGCACGTCCATGGCCACCCCCGCCGCTGCGGGCGCCCTGGCGGTGCTTGCCAAGGACGAGCCCGCAAACGCGGAGGCATCCGATGCCGGTGTTCTTGCCCTGGAGAGGGTGGCACGCCTGCGTGCGAGCGCCTTGTGGAGCGACGCGCTCGACGGCGTGTGCGCGACGGGCGGCTACGTGCGCCTCGACTCGCCTGACGCGCAGAGGCTCGCCCCCATCATAACGTCCGCCACCGTGGGCGGTGGCGGTCACTCGCTGCTGGTGGAGGGCCACTTCCTCGGCACGGAAGGGGCCGTGCGGGTAGACGGCGCCGACGTCCAAGTGAGCGCCAGGGACGACGCCACGATGGCGGTGCTGCTGCCACAAGACATATCGAACGGCGCGCACGTGCTTTCGGTGTCCACCGCGGGCGGCATGGACAAGTATGCCTTTACCACCTCAAACGTGCAGAGCCAGCTCAAGCAGTACGAGCGGGAGCTCGCGGCACCAGACCTGTTGGGCAGTGACGCCGCTGCGGGAGAGCAGGGCGCCGGAGCCACGGGCGGAGGGCTGGTGGCCTCGGGCAACTATATCTATACGCTCGGCTTGCGTACGGACCTGGCGGCATTTTGCATGTGGCAGTACGACATCGCAAACGACTCTTGGAAAAACTGCGGGCCGCTCCCCGTACAGAACTACGAGCCATACGGCACCGTATTGGCCGCATCGGATACGGGCGTGTATCTATATGTGTCCATGACCAACGAGGGCGGCGGCTCGAAGAACGCCACGAGCGCCCAGGCAGACGAGGAGCCGACGTCCGACGCAGAGGAGGAGACAACCACAACCATCAACGACTTGTATGTCTACGACGCTGCCGAAGACGCGTGGGCGAAGGTGGAAACCGGTTGTCAGCTGCCAGATGCGGCAAACGTATTCTCTCACGACGGGGACCTGTACTTCGTTGGCGGAACCATCAACGGCAAGAGCGTGTATCTGAGCGCATACCGCACGAAGAGCAAGCAGATCGAGACGCTCGACGCACTTCCCGAAGAGGTGGACTCGCTCATAATCTACACTCCCAAGGCGGTTGCCTTTGGTGGGTCATACATCTACGGGGCGGGCGTGCGAGGAAACAGCCTCATGAGGCTCCACCTCAACGACGAGGGAAAGCTGGACAAAGTCGACAATCTTACGGATTCCCTTGTAGGCAAGGTCACCAAGAGCGGCAGGGCCGATGCGTTTAGCGTCCCTGCCGTTGCCGCGACGTCCGAGAACGGTTTTGTGGTGGGAACGGAGCTGGATGCAACCGACACGTACCTGCTCCCGCAGTCGGAAGACACGCTGCAGCCAGTTGACTACACCAGCAGCTATTACCGGAGCAACGCGCAGTCGGCCACATGGCACGATGGCGTGCTCTACGTCCTGGGATACTCTCCGAGCGAGCAGAGCCGCGTGTTCTTCCGCGCGCACAGCTGGCCCGTCGATCAACCGGGTGACAAAGACCCGGAGCCGGAAGCGACGCCGGAGCAAACGCCGACCCCAGAACCGACCCCGGGGCAGACGCCGGAGCCTGGGGCTGCAGCTTCGGGATCGACGCCGACTCCCGCAAGCCAAGGACAAGTGGGAACAAGCAATTCCACCGCGCCGGCGCAGGCGATTCGGACCACCACGAGGACGGGGACCCCCAGCACTGCCGACACGCTGCCTTCGTGGGAGCTTCTGGCTCTTGTCGGCTCTGCCGCTCTCTGCATGTCCGCCGCACTCACCCGCAAGAGTCGTTTGTACCGCCAGTCAAACAGGTAATTAGCGTGGCTTGTCCTCGCAATAGAAAAGCGACGACATGAAATATGTTCTGGACAACAGGTACCTCCTCCGGAGCTGGAAGGACAGGCTCGGAGGAGTCGTCGACACAAAGCGGAGGGACATCTGCTTCCTCGGCAAGGAAAGCTATTATCTGCTGCTTAAATGCGACGGTGCCCACGAGATAGACGTAGAGACGCTGCCGGAGGACCTGCGGGCGTTCCTTAGGGACTTCGAGAACAAAGGCGTCATTCGCCAGGCAGGGTTTTTGGATTACATCCGGCCTGAGCAATCGCACCGCCGGTATCCCGCCGCGTTCAAAGCGAGTGCGCATTGGTCGATAACCGGGGCCTGCAACCTCAAATGCCGCCATTGCTTTATGTCCGCCCCGCACGCAAAGCACGGCGTTCCCACTCACGAGCAGATCATGGACATCGCAGACCAGCTGGTAGAGTGCGGTGTCTTCGAAGTGGACCTGACCGGTGGAGAGCCGCTGACCCGCGAGGACTTCCTGGATGTCGTCGGCGCGCTATCCCAACGGGGCATCAGCGTGGGCATTATCTTTACCAACGGCTGGCTGGTCGACGAGAAGCTCCTTGACGAGCTCGATACACGCGGCCAGCATCCGGAATTCCAGCTGAGCTTTGACGGGGTCGGGGCGCATGACTTCCTGCGTGGCGTGCCGGGAGCGGTGGAGAAGACGCTGGGTGCCCTAAGGCTGCTGCACGAACGAGGCTACGCCACGTCCGCCTCGATGTGCATTCACCGGAAGAACAGGGGCGCTTTGCGCGACTCGGTCAAGCTGCTCGCATCGTATGGCGTGGGCGACCTTAAGGTGGGCTCGATGATGCAGCTGGGCGAATGGGCGAGTCCCGACGTCCGCGACCTGCAGCTATCCCACCAGGAAGTCCT
>JAGCBF010000010.1 GCA_017652285.1 Atopobiaceae bacterium | reverse complement strand
TAAAACACAATACGTTCAACAAAGCAACAACTATTAGTTATTGTGTTGAACGTTCTGAAGTGCGGTGGGCGGCGTCTTTTCCCTACAATCCGACGCTGAGCAAATCGTGAGGCGATTCGGCGAACGGTATGTATCCGTCCTCTTCCATGACGCCGCAGTCCTCGAGGCGTATGCCGAATTTCCCGGGAAGGTATATGCCCGGCTCTATGGTAAAGACCGCGCCGATGGGAATGGTGTCGTCCGATCGACGTCCCACCGAAGGCCGCTCGTGAATCTCGATGCCCACGCCGTGGCCCAAACCGTGGTTGAAGCAGTCGCCAAAGCCAGCCTCCTCGATGACGCGCGCGGCCAGCTCATGCAGCTCTCGGCCGCCCATTCCGGGACGCGCCGCGTCCGCACACGTCTCGTGCGCGCGCCGTACGACGTCATACACCCGCAACTGCTCCGCGGATGGCGTCCCCACGCACACGGTACGCGTCATGTCGGCATGATAGTCTCCCAAGAGCGCCCCGTAGTCAATAACGAGAAGGTCTCCCTCTTGCACCTGGCGCGCGCTCGGACGAGCGTGCGGGTTCGCACCGTTTGGCCCAGCCGCGATGATCGAGTCAAACGAGAGCCCCTCTGCCCCACTCGAGAGCATGAATCCCTCGAGTTCCGCGCGAATCTGCAGCTCGGTAAGGCCAGGACGTATGAAGTCGCATATATGCGTAAACGCCTCGTCGGTAATGCGCTGGGCCGCACGCAGCAGCCCAAGCTCCTCGCGATCCTTCACCAGGCGCAGCAATGCCAGATCACCGTGCAGTCGCGGCATAAGACAGGCGCACGAGACCTTGTTCAGCTCGCTTTGCACGTCCTCGAAGAACCCCAGGGTCACCGTGTCCTCGATCGCGACCACGCGCGCTCGTTCCTGCTTTATGCGCGCGGCGCACCATTCGCTGTGCGTCTGCTGCTCCATGTCCAAAGACCACGAACCGGCATCCTGCATGTGCTGCAAGAACGAGCCGTAGTAGCGCGAGTCGGTGTGCAGCCACGCACCTTGTTGCGTGACAAAAGCCGTGTGAGCCACCTCGTCGTCAAAGACGCGCGCGGCACCGGTAAGCCAGCGCAAGTCGGCGTTGTTCCGCACGATCAACGCGTCATAGCCGCCAGCATCCATCAATGAGCGTAAGCGCCCCATGCGTTGCCGCACCAGGGCCACGTCGTCTTCCTTGCACATAGCTCGCCTCTCCAATCCCTTAGTCCTTGTCTACGTGCCCGCATGCGCCGCGCACCACGCGCTCACATGCTCCTGCAGCAAGTCGTCGTCCACCGACGTCATGCGCACGCGTCCGATCGCCAAGGGGACCAGCAGCATGAAGCGGTTCGTCCGCAGGAAGCGCTCCTCCTTGAGTGCCGAGAACAGCGCCTGGGACTCGATGTCGCACCTCAGCGTGCCGAGGCCGAGCGTCTGCAGCAACTCGTCTTGAGCGAGCATGTCGTCTATCGAGAGCTTCTCCAACCCCACCGCCAGTCGCGCGGCGAACCTCATGCCTTCCGCCAGCAGCGTCGATGCGGCAAACTCCTGCGGTGCGACGCGGGCGATGGCCCGGGCGATGTTTTGACCGTAGCCCACGGATTGACGTATGGCCGCAGCCGTCGACGACATGGCCTGTCCTCGCGCCTTGGCCGTCGCCATGAGCTGCTTGGCAAGCGCATCCTCGTCGCCGCCCATCAACAGGTCCGCCCGGTCCCACAGCTCAGAGAAGACCCGCTCCGACCCGCACATTGCCGCAGACACCGCCAACGCGCGGGCATAGCAAGACGTCTCGCTTTCCAGGACAGAGCAGGCCACCTCATAGTCCAGCAGCACGTGACGGGCATAGGGCTTTACGGACACCATGTCGTCATGGCCTGCCACCATAAGCCCCCTCGGGGCAAACGCGCCCTCAAGCAGGGCGATCTCGTCGGTGGGCACTACCGTAAGCTGCATGCCGCCACACCAGGAACAGGCCGCGTACGCGGCCAGCGATGCCACGTCGGCGTCTCCGAGCGCCACGCAGAGGTCGTCGCTCGTCGCATGCACGGACGCAAACGACTCGAACAGACGCACCGCCTCGTCAAGCGTTCGTATCGCGTCGCCTTCCACATAGTGCATATGGACGTCGTACGACGCGTCCACGAGCTGACGTCGCAGCTCTTCGAGCAACGCCGCATCCTCGTCCCTGCGCACGACCGCCACGCACCGACCCGGCGTCCCCACCGAGTTTCGAAACACCTTGGAGCCCTGTTCGAGCGCGCCGTCGCCCATGCGGACATCGCAGGAGCCACCTGGTATGGGAATCCATTGACGCGACAACGGTGCAAGTCCACTCACAGCAAGCCCTCCTCCCAGAGCAGGTATCCGGCCTCCTCGGCCACTTGCCCAAAGCTCTTCTCGCGAATGTTGATGACGTAGTCGGCCGACTTCTTGAACAGCGGCCTTCGCCGCCTGTAGAGGTCTTGCACGTCGTCCAAGTTGAAGTCTGGTCGCTTTTCTGGATGCTGGATCTGTCGCAAGGAATCAGACAGGTCGCCATCCAGATACACGATCACGCCCATCTCGTGCATGAGCTCACAGTTGCACTCGCGCTCGACGATGCCGCCCCCGCAACTCACGAGCAACGACTTCTCGTCCTGCAGGCGCTTGAGCACCTCGGTCTCCGCGCAGCGAAACGCCTCCTCGCCATCTTGCTCGAAGCATTCGCGCACGGACTTCCTAAGCAGCCGCTCCGCCATGCGGTCCGTGTCTACGTACGTCCGCCGATACAGTCTTCCCAAGTTGCGGGCGAGCGTCGATTTGCCCGCCCCAAGGAAGCCCACAAAAAAGATGTGGTCGCACCCCTCGTGGGTGATGTAGCCATTTTTAGTTTGCAAGGGAATCTCCCCGTTCGTGTTTTACGGGAACGATTCTATCATCTTTGTTGCGAAACGGCATCATGCGCCTGGCGAATGAGAAATGCCCATAGCGCTATTCGCCCTCGTACCTCACGTTCTTTAGGAACAGGCGCTCGACCTTGCGAAGAATCTTCGTATACCACAGGTCCTCTTGCGACTGCGGCCTCACCAGCACCGTCGTAACACCGGCTAGGTTGCCCGCCATGACGTCGGTGAACAGCTGGTCGCCCACAAGAATGGCCTCTTCCTTGGTCACGCCCATGTGGCCGAGCGCCACATGCACCGCGATGGGCGCCGGCTTCATCGCATGGTGCACGACCTCGCAGCCCAGGTCCCGGGCAGACGCGCACACCGCCTTGGTATGAAAGTTGTTGGAGACCATGCAGACCGATATGCCTACGGACCTCAGGTCGCGCAGCCAGGCCCTCACCTCTGGTGGCGCAACCTTGGTGTCTCGGGGCACCAAGGTGTTGTCACGATCCACGAGCACGCAACGAATGCCCTCGTCGCACAAGTCATCAACGTCTATGCTATCGACGGAGCGGACGTAGCGCGTTGGTCTGAACACCGCCATCGACGCCTAGCCCTCCTCGTCATCGCTTGTATCCCCGGCCTTCTCTTTCAATGCCGCGGCGTAAGCCTCGTCGTGCTCCTCATAAGTCTCGGAGAACGTATGGTTGGAGTAATCGCCCTCTTCGATAATGAAGAAATAGTAATAGTCCGTGTCGGCCGGCTCCATGGCAGCCTCGATCGCCCATAGGCTGGGCGAGCAGATTGGCGTAGGCGGAAGCCCCTTGTACAGGTACGTGTTGTACGGACTGTCTTCCTGCAGATCGCTGGAGCTGACCGCGCCGCCCGTCACATACCCCATGGTGGCGTCGCTTTCCAACGCCTTGTCCACGCTCAAGCGGTTGTAGAACACCGACGAGACCTTGGGGCGGTCGTCTTCGTTTATGGCTTCCTTCTCTATGATAGACGCAATCTTTAATATGTCATAATCGTTGATCTTAAGGCTGTAGCGGTCCTGCAACTGCGATTCTGCAGAGGCGAAGTCCAGCGCATCGACCTCGTTTTGGTACTGCGACAGCATAAGCCTGATGACCGTGTCGGCCGTTAGGTCCTTGCCGGCAAAATCGTAGGTCTTTGGGTACAGGTATCCCTCGAGCGAGCCCTTGCTTTTGGCGGCAAATTCCAAGAAGGGATAGTCGTCCGCATAGTTTGCCGCCTTAGCCTGCTTTATGAATTCCTTGCTCGAAATCCCCAGGGACTCCTCCACGAGCGCGGCCGTCTTCTTGAGCGTCAGCCCTTCGGGTACCTGCAGCTTTCCCTCGCTGGAGTTGGGTCCCGCCACGAGCTGGCGCACCACTTCGGAAGGATCGCTGCCAGTGGAAAACGTGTAGGTGCCGCTCCGCAGGCTCTGGTCGGCATTCTGCTGTTGCACCGCCTGCTTGAAATCGGCCGTGCTATGGATGACGCCTTCGTCCAACAAGAGTTGCACGATGGTCGCGCCGGACGAGCCCTCGGGAATAACGATGGTCACTTGCTTGCCGTCGTCGACCCGCGCGCCCTCATAGGGATGCACGATGGCGCGGACAAGGAAGAAGCCACCTACGCACACTCCGACAAGTGCCACGACTACCAGCACCGCCATCCAAACGGGTACTCCCCTTCGCCTTGCGTGAGGCTTCTTTGCGGCATGTGCAGGAGGCTTTCGGCGCATGTGGGCACGACGTGGCTTGGTTTTCGTACGACCTGACGACCTGCGCGTGGGGTAGGTCGAGTCGGTGGGCCCACGACTCCCCTGAGTCGCACCGAGCGATTCGGTGTTTTCGTTGGCAATACGTCGTTCCTTTGCCGTGCTGTTCTCACGCGCTTGTGAACGCTGCGAGACAGAACCCGAAGAGCGACTCCCCCTGTACTTTGATGTGGCCATGGGTGACCTCTCAATTCGTATGGTTGTCGAGCCACGTCTGCAAAAACAACGACGCCGCAACCATGTCGACTTTGCCGCGCATGCGCTTCTCGTTTAGACCCTGAGCTCTAAGAATACGCTTAGCCTCCGCAGAAGAAAGACGCTCGTCAACAAATTCCAAAGGAATACCGCAAGAACCACTGATTTTCTCGGCAACTTTTATAACTCGCTGCGCCTGAGGGCCGACTTCGCCCGCCATGGTCTTGGGAAGACCGCACACGAGCAGCTCTGGCTCATAGTCCTCGAGAACGCGACGCCACGTGCGAGCGTTCGAGACCACCTCGTGAGCGGGCAACACGCATACCGGCGACGCGAGCGACCCCGATGCGTCGCTTGCCGCAATGCCTATGCGAGCCTCGCCAATATCGAGCGCCACGACCCTCATGTACCCCCCAAAAAGACGTAGAGGCGAAGGGGGCACGCCCCTTCGCCTCGTAAAGAACCCTACGGCTTTACCAATCCACGAGCGGTGGCAAGCGCCTCTTCGACTCCCGCCGCGTCGCGGCCGCCCGCCTGCGCCATGTTGGGCCGTCCGCCTCCGCGACCACCCACAAGAGGCGCGATCTGCTTGATGATGTCGCCCGCCTTGAAGCCTGACTTTACCGCCGGGTCGGTGCCGGCGGCCAACAGGGCGATC
>JAGCBF010000071.1 GCA_017652285.1 Atopobiaceae bacterium | reverse complement strand
GAACGAAGGTTAATAGACATATTTACCATATCACGTCCGGACGTTGCCGTCCCTCGCGACAAGACAATTGGATCATTATCAATTCTAGGCCGAAAGGGGCCGATTGGCCGAAAGGGGCCTAGCCCCAATCGGCCACTTGTTCGCGCAGCGCGGCAAGAAACAGCCCGTTGGCACGCGACATCGGCGCGAAGCGCTTCCAAACCAGCGTGGCGGGTATGGGTTCGGTACCGACGAGTGGCACGAACGAAAACGGCGTGCCTTCTCCCGCCGCAACTATGCCGTCAAAGCAAATGGCTATGCCAACGCCCTGTTCTACCAGCAGCGATGCGTTGTAGAGCAACGTGTAGGTGGCGCATACCGCAAAGCCTTGGTCGTGAAACAGGGCAAGCGTCGGCTCGCTTTTGCCGGATGTCCGGGGACTTTGCGTGCTCACGATGAGCCGCTGGTCATGCAGGTCATCAAGCACGAGCTCGTCGCGCTGGGCAAGCGGGTGGTCACGCCTCATGAGGACGCCCCATCTGTCGCGCCAGGGAAGCTCCATATGCTCGTAGTGGTTGTCGGGCTCACGCCCCATAAAGAGGCCAAAGTCAAGAAGGCCCTTGTCTATGCGCTCGGCCACGTCGTCGCCGTTGCCAGAATAAAGCCGAATCCGCACACCGGGATGCTCGGCCGCCATCGTCGCCGCCACGCGTGCGATAAGTTCCACCGCGCGCGACTCGCCGCAGCCAATCCACACGTCGCCCTCGACCTCGGCCTGCGGCGAACGAATCTCCTGCTCGGTGCGGTCGGCAAGCTCCACGATCTCCTGAGCGCGCTTGCGTAGCAGCACGCCCTCGTCGGTCAGCGCGACGCCGCGGCTTTCTCGCACGAGGAGCTCGCATCCCAGCTCATGCTCCAGATCCAGGAGCTGCCTGGACAGTGCAGGCTGCGTAATGTGCAGCGCCCGCGCCGCCCGCGTTACGTTGCCCTCGCGCGCGACTGCCAAAAAAGATCGAAGTGTGCGCAGCTCCATAGCTCCTCCCGCCAACGTTGCCACGTGGCCGACGATTGGCCAATCCCAGATGGCCGAAAGGGGCCTAGCCCCAATCGGCCAAACAGCCCCAATCGGCCAAACACTGGCCGACGATTGGCCGAAAGGGGCCTAGCCCCAATCGGCCACTCATGCACGAATCTTATCACAAACAATCAAGGATAGGCATTTGTTATGTGGGAGCAATCGCCATAGGATAAAGTCAGCAAGCAAACAGGAGGAGCGAACATGCAAACCATATCCAACGAGCACTTTACCGGCGAGCGCGCACTGTTCAAGGCGCACGATCTGCGACTCAACGGCTGCACCTTTGACGACGGCGAGTCCCCGCTCAAGGAGTCGCGCCACATCACGGCAGAAAACGTCGTGTTTGGCTGGTATTATCCGCTGTGGTACGCGCACGACGTCCGCGTGCGAAACAGCGTCGTCTTGCAGGATGTGCGCGCCGGCCTTTGGTACTCCAACGACGTGGTGATGGAAGACACGAACTACGCGGGCGTCAAGGGCATCCGCAAGTGCCGCGGCGTGCGACTCGAGCGCGTGCAGCTTCCCAACGCGGAAGAGACGCTGTGGTGGTGCGACGGCGTCGAGCTAAAAGACGTCACGGTCACGGGCGACTACTTTTGCCAGGGATCCAACAACATTCACGCCACGGGCCTCAAACTTAACGGCAAGTACAGCTTTGACGGCTGCACGAACGTGGTCATAGAGGATTCTCAGCTCATTACCAAGGACGCGTTTTGGAACTGCGAAAACGTGGTCGTGCGCAACTCGCTTATCGTGAGCCAGTACTTGTCGTGGAACGCGCGCAACGTGCGGTTTGAGAACTGCGTGATCAAAAGCGAGCAGGGCATGTGCTACGTGGACGGCCTGACGCTCAGGGACTGCCAGCTCATGGACACGGACCTTGCGTTTGAGTACTGCACAAACGTTGACGCCGAGCTTACCGCTCCTATCGTTAGCGTAAAGAACCCGCTGAGCGGGCGCATTGTGGCGCCGCGCATCGGCGAGGTGATCTTTGACGACCCGGTGGTCGACGCGACGGCAACCACGATCGTGCAGACGGAGCTGCCGAGCCCTTGTCTGTGTAAGGTGGCGTAACCCCGCGGCCCGCTCGAGGCCTTGTCGACCACGCAATGAAAGAAAGCAGCTAAACGACCGCCCATCCCAAAACGAGCCTATTCAGACGACGCTAAGCATAGTATGTTTGAAGTAGGCTTGTACAAAAGAGTGCCATGTGGCCAAGCGCGGAAAGGGGTGGTCTTATGAAGAAGCTGCTGTCGTTTGTGTTGGCGTTTGCCATGGTGTCGTCGTTGATGCCTGCGCCAGCGCTGGCGGAGGTGCTGGACGAGCTAGATGCCATAGTGCTGGAGGAGGTCGAGACAAGCGACGGTCCGTTGGCAGATGACGCCGCCAACGCGCCGGAGCCGGCGCCCGTCGCCCTTGGTGACGAAGCCGACGACGACCTCGAGGTGCTCGACGAGTCCGCGCCTCTCGATCAGGACGCGACCGACGAGCTGCTCACCGTGCAGTCTGCGCAAGAGGATCCGTTTTACTTCGTGGACCACCAAACCGGCAAGCGCGTGACCACGCTGCACACCTCCGGTACGTACCAGCTGGTTAAGCCGGACGGGACGCCGTACACGGAATGGGTGCATCCGTACTTCAACCTTTTGGGCGCTGATCCGCGAAACGACAATGGCAAGTATCAGGTCAGCGTCAAAGAGGTGCAGGACGACGAATACAACAACCTTGCAATCTATCTGGAAAACATCGCGTACGACGTAAATGGCGTGGACTGGCAGATTCCCTCGGGTACATATGCCGTGCAAATAGAGTCCTCTGCCGACGGCGGCGTGTTTTTGAACCAACGCTACCGGGTGGTCAACGACGGGCTGTTTGAGTCTTCGTTTGACTTCTCGAACGAGTACGAGTCCCAGAACAACCATCAGTTTAGCGTCAAGCCATACGACAAGGACAAGACGGACGACGACTACGACGGTCGCCACTGGGTTACCGACGAAACGGGCAACGAGATCGAAGTGGACAACACGCCCGAGCAAGAGCCGTTTGCGCTGGACAGCGACGTGCGGCTCAAGCTGTGGATCGACTCTTTCGTGCCGCTTAACGACCAGACCCCAGAGCTTCAAAGCATCGCCCTTTGGAAGGCGGACGAGTCGTTGGCCCAGCTTACGGGCGGCGCGTATGCCGAAGCCTACAGCGAGCGCGTTTCTCGCGTGCCGGAGCTGCTGCAAGAGGGCGGGCTGACCGCACTTCCCAGCTGGCCCAACGCCCTCAACTTTACCGACGACGCCAAGGTGACGACCTTGTGGGAGCGTGGTTCGACCGATCTGGGCGCGCGCGTGGAGCTTTCGTCGTGGGAGGTCGAAAACGGTTACGACGTTACGACCGCGGCCATCGTCGTGGATCACGCGAACTTCTCCGACGCGGTGGCACAGGACGGCCTGTACTTTCCGGTGGCAACGGTGACGATTGCCGGAGAGACCTGCACCTATGCGTACTATCCCATACAGGTGCAGGCGAGTGCGGCGGGGCAGCGCGCCAACCCGCGCATCACCACCGCCACGCTCGCGGACGCCCGTGTGGGCGACGTGTACGAGGCGCGGCTCAAGGGCAAGACGGGTGCTGCGCAAACGGGCAGCTTTGCCTGGGCGGTGACCAGCGGCGCGTTGCCGGCGGGAATCAGCCTTAACGCGACCACCGGAGCGCTCGCGGGCACGCCAACAAAGGCGGGTACCTACACGTTTGGAGTGACGCTTACAGAAACCATAGGCGGCCAGGCGCTTACCGCGTCGCGGGACTTCACCCTGCGCGTGCTGGAGAAGCCCGATCCCAAGACGGCCCTGAGCCAGCTGCGCATGGGCGACATAGACTACACGCCGGGCACCACGTGGCTTCGTAACACGTATGGCGACAGCACCTATGTAAACCTGCGCATTCCCGTGTCGCTCGACCTGCGCGACGAGCGCTACAACCTGGCACAGACGGAGCTGTGGTATCTGGTACGGCTGGAATTCGAGGGCAACGATCCTATCTACTACGTATGGCACGACGTGGCGGCCGACCTCACGAACGATGCGGGCGACACGCTCGAGGTGTCCGTTCTTGTCGACGGCGGCCAGGAGATCTTTGGCACCAAGGCGCTCACCGGCGTGCGTGCGTTTTTGGTTCCCAAGACCAACGACGGCGCCTACGCCTTTGACCTTGGCCCCATTGGTGGCGACTATCAGGCGTCCGACGGGCAGGAGCACGTGCAGAGCCCCGAGGTCACGCTGGCCTTTAGGTACGGGGACACGTCCACGGGCAACGAGGAGTTCCATAGCGACTCGTATCGCTTTATGAAAGACAGCGGCTATACCATTTGGTATATGGACGAGCACACGCCGCGTTACACCAACCTGCCGGACATGCCGTACGCCCAGCTGGAGAACCCCAACATCACCTTTGGCAGCTGGCTGCACGTCCCGTCGCTGGACCTGGGTGGCAATGCGGAGGACTGGCCCACGCAAACGGCGCGCGTGCGCCTGTGGCCGTACGACGGCACCACCACGCCCACCGAGCAGCAGGTGGGAACCATCCGACACAACACGACGGATCCATCCAACGCGTACAGCTGGAGCCAGAGCGAGCGGGAGTGCCGCGCCACCTTTAAGGTCACGCCGGGCACCTATGCCGTGGTGATCGAGGGCGAGGTGCCCGAATTCGACGAGAACGGGCAAGCCATAGAGGGAAGCTCCGCCTGGGTGGACGTCGTCAAGGGCATCGAGGGCGCGCAGGTCCTTGCCGGCACGTCTCCTCGGCAATACCTCGTCACCGTTGGCCCCAACGAGGGCTTCGACAACGGGTGGGAATTGCCGCAAACGCTCGGCGTGACCTTTACCAGCGAATACCTCAACGACGTGAGTCGCCATACGCTGCGTCCGCTGTTCCAGCAAAGCGAGGGCAGCGAGCAGTACGTCAGCCCGCTGCAGACGGCCAACGGATACGTGGACTATGACGTCAACTGGTATCGCCGAACCGGCGCGGACGAGTCGAGCGACGTGCTCGTCGCCACGGGCGGCGACGTGATGTTTGGCGCCTCAGCATACGATTTGTACGTGGAGGTCGTGCCGCAGGGCCGTGACGCCTCGTTTTGGAAGAGCACCAAGGTCAAGGTGTCCGAGAAGAGCCGAACCGTGGAGGTCAAGGTCCCCTACAAGCAGCTCTTCGTGGGTACCTTCGCGCTTTCGTGCGAGAAGGGCAACGCGCCCGACGCCGGCTCCAACTGGGGCCTGCTGGAGGTCCAGACGCCCGTTGCCAGCGGTGGCTACGTATCCCGCAACCTATGGGCAAACGCGCAGACCATGCGCGTGCCCAACCTGACCTCGGGCTCCATCGTCACCTTTACCCCGCGCACGGACCTGTTTGCCGACTCGGTGAGCTACGTCGTCCCGGCAGACGCGTCTGCGGACTTCTCGCAGGAGCTCGTGGCGCCGGAGGCCAAGGGCAGCATAAGCTTTGAGGGCCTGGACTTCGTTGGTGCGGATGGCCGGTCCGAGCGCGTGTCGTTTACGGACGGCCTCACCGGCATTACGGTAAACCGCGTGGCGACGTACGACGGCGAGGAATACCTGTACGATGCGTCGTTCCTTATCGCGGACGGCAGTCGCATCGTGCTGCAAGGCAACTACGAGGGAGGCGCCCCGTACTTCGTGGAGAGCAACGCGCCCATAACGTATCGTATCACCGTCACCCATCGCGACGCCGCCTCTGGCGCGCTCGCCCGCCTGGGCGTCAAGGCTGCGGACTATGCCGCCAAGGCGACGTTTGACGTCACGCTCTCCAAGGACAAGACCACGGCGACGGTAGAGGCCGCCACCCTGCGCTCGCGCGGCTATGCCGTCGTGTCTTTGGACAACGTCAACACCAAGATAAGCACGCTCTTGCTGTACGACTCGGAGGGCAAGCTGGTCGACAAGGGCTCTGCGGGCGCGGTCGAACAGGTCCGCACGCCGTTTTTGGACGCCGGGTCCTACGTGCTCTACCTCGTGGACTCCAACTGCACGAACACCAGCGACATCAACACCGAGGACGGCCTGCTCACCAAGGTGCTCAAGGGTGCCAACGAAGGGCACGGCGTGTCCGTGGAGTTCCAGGTGCGCGACACGGCCATCACCAACATCGTGGACGAGCGTCTTGCCGTAAAGAGCTGGGAGTCGACCGAGCTCGTGGACAGGGACAGCAGCTCGGTGAGCATTTCCACCACCTACAAGGACAGCGTGAGCGTCAGCATGCATGCCCAGCTGGCCAAGGGCGTAAAGCTGAGCGACAACGCCTACCTGGAGCTCAACACCAACCAGGCGTCGGGCGAGCGCGGGCAAGGGTTCATGAGCCCCAAGGCGCTGACCATCAACGGCAAGACGCTTACGCTCAATCGTTGGGAAAACCTGTTTAGCCAGACCCAGTGCATGTACGACGGTTCCCTTACCATCCTGCTCAAGGAGGCAAAGAAGCAGGGCGCCGCGTGTGCCACGTTCCCCATGGACCTTACGCTGGTCATTCCGCGCACCAACATGAACTACACGGAGGCAAGCATTTGGTTGGTGGACGGCGACACGCGCTCGCTCGTGGGGACCTGCACCAAGGAGTCGCACGACGCCAGCCTGACGGCCCCGGCCTTGGTGGCGTGGAAGGACTTTGGCGTGTACGGCGAGACCGGTCCCAACGCGCAGGTGACGGTATACCTTAACGGCATGCGGGCCGCGACCACGCGCTCGGACGCCTTTGGCTACTACACGGCCCAGATCTCGCTTCCCGACGACGTCGAGGAGTTCGAGGAGTTCGCGGTCAGTGCCTCTGCCCAATGGATGCGCTCAGACGTTGCGTACACGGCGACCTCGGCCGCGCAGGAGGTTACCTATACTACCAGCTTCCCCGTGGTCGAGCGCATAACCATGTGCTACCAGCCCGACGCGGGCGAGGACTACCAGGCCGTGCTGGCCTACAATCGCGGAGCGCAGCCAAGCAAGTACCTATCGCTGTATCGTGCCGAACACGACGACTCGTCAGCGGACGCCGACCACGCCAAGTACTTTTGGATCGTGGAGTTCGCAAACGGCGATGACCTCAAGAGCGCCACGGTCAACGTAACGCGCTCGGTGGGTGCCGTCGCATGTGGCACGACCGACCAGCTCGCCACGGCAAACGGCTGGGTGCCCGACATAAAGCGTGCGGAGAACAAGGACCTTTTTGAGGTGCTTGCCTCGTACGGATGGACTACGAACAGCGCGGGCGTCGTGGGTCGCGCGGCGCTGAGGGCCAACACGTCTGCGGACGCCACCACGCGCGCCTTTGTCTCCAAGCCGGTGTACCTTACCTACTCGCCTGACGACATCGAGGTAAGCGTGGAGCTCAACAGCCTTGACGCGACCGAGCCTGCGGCACCGATGCTGGAGACGTCTGACCTTGGATCCTATCTTGGCTGGCAGGGAGAGGCCGCAGGCGGCGCCGAGACGACCTCCGACCAGCTGGTGGCGCATCTGGACGCCATGTCCGTGTTCGGCGACGCTGGTCGCCTGCGCCTGGTCAGCTCAAGCGACATGGCAAAGATCGATGCGGGAACCCTTACGGACACGAGCCAGCTGGGGTCTACCGGCAGCATGGCCCAGGCGCTCTTGTCGGCGTCCGCGGGCAGCGCGAACGAATGGCTGCTGCTGAGCGGCACCAACGAGGACGGGACCCAGGAGCGGGCCATAAAGCTCCACCACACGGTGGTGACCGAGACGCGCAGCGCCGCCCAGATCAAAAGCGAGGTGGACGGCCTTATGAGCTCGGCAAATAAGGTGGCCGACGCGTACGAGAAGTGGTGCGAGGACGGCGTCGTGCCTGCGGACAAGAGCGTGGGCACCTACGGCGGCGCCACGGTGGTCGGGGCCATTGGCATGGCAAGCACCAACGCCCAAAGCTGGCCCTACTACATCGAGACCATGGACGCGGCCGGCAACGCGCAGTGCGAATGGATGAACACGTACCTGATCGAGGGGACGAGTGACTCGTACGCCTACAGCTTGGTGCGCGCGAGCAAGTCCAAGCTGAGCCTTACGTGGTGGAACCAAAAGTACGGTCAGCGCATACAGGTGGACTACGTGGTGCCGCAAGACACGGTGAACCCCAAGACCTGCCGGTATGCCGACGTCCTTGAGCAGTGGTACATGATCTTGCGGGGCATCTTTGCCAACATGGACGTGGCTGGTCAGCTGCTTGGGCAGGGAGAGCTTGTTGCGCAGTCGACCGACGACGTCGCCCTGACCGCACAGACCCAGACGCCCAAGCAAAAGCCACAGCAGCAAAACAGCGTAAAGGACCTTCTTACGACGATTGGCAAGTGGAAGCTGTTCCTCGACGGCAATGCCCCGCAGGACGAGGACCAAACGATCCACAACACCATTGGCAACATTCGCAAGATCGACCCGGCGGACGCGGCGAACCCCAACTCCAAGTTCTGGGACTCTCCGGCTGCCCAGGGCGGCACCGTTGGCCAGGTAAACCGCATGAAAGAAAAGGGCAAGGGCGCCCAGACCGTCATAGAGCGTGGCGGCGTCAAGGTCGCAGAGACCGTGGTGGGCCATGAGGCGCCCATTGCCGGCAAGGCCTTTTGGGTCATGGACCACTGGAACTGGATAAAGAAGCAGACGGCGGATGCCGTCGGCAACAAGAAGAAGGACTACAAGCGGTACCGCTACCTGCGCTGGCGCATAAAGAACGGCACGGCGACCGACGCCGAGAAGGACGAGTACTTCCGCTTGCTGCGCAAGTATCCCGACGAGACATTTGACAAGTGGAACCAGCAGTTCTGGATCGACATGGAGGAGTGGAGAAAGCTCCGGGCCAAGGACCCCAGCGTCACCCACGATCCGTCGGGCATCGTGTACGAGGCGGTGCTGTCCAATCCCGTGGAGGGCGCGACGGTCCAGCTGTACACGTACAACCCGGCGGCTGCCAGGGTCGACCTGGATCCTGCCACGTTTGTGGACTCCACGCAGTTTGGCATAGAGGAAAATCCGCAGGTCACGGGTGCGGACGGCCGCTACCAGTGGTTCGTGCCAGAAGGCTATTGGCAGGTGCGTGTGAGCAAGCCGGGCTACGAGCCCTTTAGCACGGGTGATGCGGGCCACGCGGAGGAGCGTCCGGTGTACCGGTCGGTGCAGGCGGCCGACGGCAGCACGGAATGGGTGCAGGCAACGGGAGCGGACGGCAAGCCCCAGACCCAGACGGTTTGGGTGGGCGACTACGGCGTGGACGCCACCAAGGACTTTGACGGCGACGGAACCGACGACGCGGCCTCTTACTGGATGCCCGTGCTCCCCATACAGCTCGACGTCAACGTTGGGTTGGTGAGCCTGGAGGCACCGACGGTCGCCTCTGCGGCGGCAAGCAAAGACGGCATCCTGGTGGTCTTCTCCAAATACATGAAGGTGGACTCGGTCACGGCGGACATGTTCCTGGTGGGCGGCAAGGCATGCGCAGGCGTTGCGCCCGTGGACGCGGAGGCGGCGGGCGACGGTTCGGTAGGCGCCGATGGCAAGGCCGTCATGCTTGCGCGGACGTTTAGGCTGACGTATCCTACGGACTTCAAGCTCAACGTGGGAGACAACGACGTGGTCTTGTCACTTGCGACACGCGCGCGCCAGGCACAGAGCTATGCGGGCGTCGCTGCGAGTGTGCGCGAGGGCTACAAGGTCAGCCTGTCGGTGTACGTGGATCCCATCAGCATTGCCGGCGCGACCGTCGGTGCCGTTGCGGCGCAGACCTATACGGGCAAGGCGCTTACGCCCAAGCCCGTCGTTAAGGTTGACGGCAAGACGCTCGTG
>JAGCBF010000070.1 GCA_017652285.1 Atopobiaceae bacterium | reverse complement strand
GCCACTTCCAGATTTGGCCGAAAGGGGCCTAGCCCCAATCGGCCACGGGGGCGAAGGGCACGCCCTTTGCCCCCGTGATTCGCCTCGTCTATTGGGCGATAAACGCCTTGGCGTACGTTTGCTTTATGCCGTTATACGTCTTTGCGGGTGCCTTGGAGCCCTTGAGCACCAGCACCATCTGGATGCCTTCGCCGCGTAGCGCCATGTTTTGCGTGCCAGCGCGTTGGCCGTTCTTGACCCAGCCAAGCCAGCCGTACTTTTGCGAGTGCACGCGGTAGTACAGGTCATACTTCTCGGCCATCTTTCCATACAGCTTGATCTGCACAGCCTCGATGGGCCTCAGCTTGCCTCCCGTGCTGCCGGATCTTATGCCGTCGTGCTTCCATCCCTTTTGCCAACCATAGCCTTGGATGCTGCAACGGTATTGGATGCCGCCGCTCACGGAAGCGTTGGTAAGCTTGAGTGCAAACGCGTCGAGCGCAAGCGATTTGCCCGTGGTTCCCGCAAAGGCCCTGTCCGGTTCGTACTCCAGCCAGCCCTTGCCATGGACGCGTGCGGTGGCAAAGATGCCCGGCATGCCCAGTGCCGGAACCGTTACGGTCTTGGTCTGCGTGGTTGCCCAAGGCACGTTAAAGGTGCCGACAAAGGTACGCGTGCCGTCATCGAGTTCGGTGGGCTGCTTGGTGACCCTGTCCCTTACCTTAGCCTTTGCCTTCTTAACATGGGACGCGTCGTTCTTGCATACGTGCTTGGCGACCAAGGTCTTGTTGCCGTCGGACCACTTATAGGTCGTCTTGTCCCAATCGTGACCAAGGGCAGCAATGGATTCGGTCCGTCTTTGCGTCTTAAACGCCGCGTTCTTAAACGTGACGGTATAGGTCGCCTTGCCCGCCTTGGTGCAGGTGGGCTTTGCGGTCACGTTGTACTTTGCCGTGGCGACCTCGGTCTCCACATGAGCGGGGTCGTTCTTGCACATGCGCGTTGCCGTCATCTTGGTGCCGTCTTCGGACCATGTGTACACGGGCCTATCCCATGCGTGGCCTATGGCCGCAACGCTCTCGGTCCTGGTATGAGCGCCGTCGTTAAGGCACGTAAAGGTCTTTACGCCCGTCGTGGTGCAGGTGGGTGCGGTGGTGACGGCGCCCTTGTCCCATGCGTGACCGATGGACGGGACCACCTCGGTCTTCGTGTGCGTGGGGTCGTTAAGGCACACGATGGTCTTTTCGCCCGCGGTGGTGCAGCCGGGTGCGGTGGTAACGGTGCCCTCGTCCCATGCGTGGCCGATGGGGGTGACGTCTGCGGTCTTGGTGTGGGTGGGGTCGTTAAGGCAGGTGTAGGTCATGACGCCCTTGGTGGTGCAGCCAGGTGCGGTGGTAATGGCACCCTCGTCCCATATGTGGCCGGTGGGCGCGACGCTTTCCGTCCTGGTGTGAGTGGAGTCGTTGAGGCACGTAAAGGTCCGCACGCCCTTGGTGATGCAGCCGGGATCGGTGGTAACGGTGCCCTCGTCCCATTCGTGGCCGGTGGGCTTTATCACGGTGTTCTCTGCGTTTATCTCCATCGTGCCGAGCGCATCAGAGAAGAGCCTGCCGCATGACGAGCACGCCCAGTACTCCATGTTGCCCGCTTCCGTGCAGGTTGCCGCCACATGCTCTACCCTCTCGAGCACGTGCACGTGCTCGAGCATTGGCGTGGTGCGGGTCTGTACGTGCGTAGCGTCGTGCTTGCAGACGCGCTGCTCCTCGCCCTCCTCGGTCTCGGTGGCAGGCGTGGTGACGGTCCAATCGTTCCAGTCGTGATCCAAGGCGGGAACAACGGTGTCCTCTGCGAGTATGGCGTTGGTGGCCTTGTCGTCCGCAAAGATCTCGCTGCAACCAGAGCAGGTCCAGTATTCGATGTTTCCGGCCTCTGTGCAGGTGGCCGCCTGGGCCTCGGTCTTTACGAGCTTGTGGGTGTGCGGCAGCACGTCGATGGTGCGGGTATCTACGTGCGTGGCGTCGTGCTTGCAGACGCGCTGCTCCTCGCCCTCCTCGGTCTCGGTGGCAGGCGTGGTGACGGTCCAATCGCCCCAGTCGTGGTCGAGCGGGGCGATGACAAGGTCGTCAAGCTCGACCTCGGTCGTGCCCTGATCGTCGCTAAACACCTTTTTGCAGTCGTCGCAGGTCCAATATGCCTCGCGGCCCTCTTCGGTGCAGGTGGCGCTGACGGCGTCCGTTTTGGTAAGCTTGTGCGCCAGCTTGGGAGCGACCAGGTCCTCGGCCTCAAGCGGTACCAATCCGTTTTCGTCCGCATAGGGCTTGCCGGTCTCCACGCACTCCCAGTACGCGATGGTGCCCTCTTCCGTGCAGGTGGCGGGAACCTCCTCCACGGCCCTCAGCGTGTTGCCCTTAACCGTTATCACGACGTCCGTGTTGGTCCGAACACCAGCCACCTCGTAGGAAACCTTGTACTCCCTTTGCGTGTTGAAGTCCGTGACCGGCGGCAGCACGAAGGACGCGGTCTGCTCGGCGCTGGACCCGGCGGTAAGGGCGCTCATCTCGTTGCCTTCGGGGTCCGTAAGAACGACGGTAAGGTCGTTGTGCAGGTATTTGCCGCCAAGCACCACGCCGGCGCTGCCGCCTTCTGCGGTAAGCTCGGCAGGCTGTGCGGTGGCGGATTCCACGGCCGGGTCGGGAACAACGTGCACGACAAACCAAGGTGACACAAACGTCTCGTCTTGGTAGGCGTAGACGGCACGAACCTTGTAGTCGCCTTGCTTTGTGGCAACAAAGTTGCCGTCGGCGTCTATGCGCACGGGTGCCGTGGTGTCCTGCGCCTCGTAGGTAACGGCGTGCGAGATCACGCGGTCCCTCGCGTCGTAGACGGCGCCCGGGTAATTCTGGGGCAGGTTCAGTGACTCGTTAACCGTAACCGTTGCATCGCCCGTGGCTTCCACCTTATAGCCCGTCGGCCCCGGTGCAGAAACGGTCGTGACGATTTGCACCAGTGGGTAAATGGGCACGTTCTCGGTGCTCGACACCACGGTGGGGTCGTTTTTGCCCTTGTACGTTATGCCGTCGTCCAGCACCCACATAAGGTAGGCCTCGCCTGCGCCAGTGGCTGTTATGGTTTGACGGCCTGTGCGAGCGTTGGTCTTGAGCGTAATCACGTCGCTCGAGTTCAGCTCATTGCCGTCCTCGTCGGCCAGGACCCAGTGGCCCTTGTCGCCGTCAAAGCCGTAGTACTCGATGTCTTGGTAGTCATAGCCGGTGACTTCTAGGGCACTTAGGCTCATGGAGTCGCCCACGACCAGGTCGTATTGGTCTTCTCCCCCAGTGAGCTTTACCTCCGTGAGCCGATAGAGCGGAACGATTTCGCCCAGAGCGGTGGACTTGCCTTCCGTCGTCATGGTCATGGTCGCGCCGGATGCCACCATGGGAACGTTTTTTATGATGTTTTGTGCATGAGGAAGCACGCCTGCGAACTTGTCCCAGTTAAGCCCACTGCTCCTAAGGGTGTCCTCTTCGTAGCCGATCGTTTGGCCGTATGCCTGCTCCATGCTACCTGCAGTTGCCGGATCAAGTGCGCGGAGGTACAGGTTGGCCGGTGCGGTGGCGCCACCGCTCGTTTCGCCCGTGCCAAACAGGCACGAGAAGCACTTGTTGCTGTCCCATTCATGTATAGCAGACCAGCCATCGTCGTAGCGGTACCCGCTAAAGCTAAAGATGGCGACCTTGTAGTTGAGCGCTGTGGGGCAGTCGTAGGATAGGGTCGTGCTGGATTTGCCGGCCGACTGCTCCACGCCAATGGCAGTGTGCGGGGGCAGCGTTACCGAGCTGGACGTGCCGCTGGAGTAGTGCTTTTCGACCGAGGTCTCTTGGCCATAGGCGGTCTCTATGGACTGAGAAGCCGTAAAGCTGGCTTGGAACTTGATTGCGTTTTCGACAACGCCTAAGAATCCCTTAAGCTCGATTTCCGTTCCTATGGACTCTTCGAAGCCGAAGGACTGGGTGTTCTCTATGGAGTTGGAAACCGACTCCACCGTTTCGGAGCTCTGTTCGGCAGTAATCTCGGATTCGGATTGCGAACGGTTTTCAAAATAGCTCGTGCTCTTGTTTTCCGCTTCGTCAGAGGTCGATTCCACAACATGCGGATTCGCAGCGGTGATGCCATCAGCTACAAGGGGCGACAGGCTAAAATCGTAAAACGCAAGGGTGTACACGTTGTAGCGAAACTCGTTAGACGCGGTCCTGCGGTTAACGCTGACTAGCGTGCGATAATAGACCTTGCTTGTGTCGGTCATCTTTTTAATGTTGTCGAGCTTGGCCTCTTGGTACGTTTCGTCGGCTGTGGTGTTTCCCTTGCCTATGGCCTCGGAAAGCTCGGTGGCTGCGTTTTTTACCACGGCGTTAAGGCTTGTGGCATACGACAGTCCCGAAGCTACGACGATGTCATCCGACTGCTCGCCTCGCACGAACTTGTCGGGTGTTTTGCGGCCGCTCAGGTACTCCTCAAGGCGAAGGTTTTCTTCCTTTTCCTCTGCGTTGGGGCCAAAGTTTTCCACAAAGCTGGAGCTGTTGTTGTGGTGCGTGCAGTCAGTGTTCGTCTCGAACGCCTTGTAGGCAATGGGTCCCCAGTCGGCAAAGAGTCCGTCGGCAATGGTGCGTAGATTGGACTCGTTGAGCTCGGCAGCGCCGCCTTCCGGGTTGATGAGCTTGGACTTGTCCACGTAGGTATAGGGACTCATGGTAATGCTGTTAATGTGGGTGGGCGTGCCGTCGTCGTTGCGGCCTTCGATTTCCATGGTTGCCTTGGTGGCGGCAAGCGCTGGTGCTGGCACCAGGCTCACGACCATGATGGCAGCCATAAAAAACGATAGCGCCTTTGTGATGGGGCTGTGCGGCGGGTGGTGCGGTTGATGCGTCACGTGGACTCCCTTCCTTGGTTTAGTGATTGCCGTGCGAAGTGATGATACTTAATACATCATATGGAACTTTTGCGCTTGGTTTGGCAATGATTAAGTGGGCGAAAGCGATTGTGCGGTGGGCGGGCGGAAACGTGGCATCTGCGCAAGGTGGCCGATTGGGGCTAGGCCCCTTTCGGCCACTTGCGGCTGCTTGGCCGATTGGGGCTAGGCCCCTTTCGGCCACTTTTCCTTTTGGATGGCATATGCGATACAATGGAGGGCTAGTCGGGGGAGGGGAGACCATGGCACAGAAGAAGCGCGATTTTCTGGACGAGATTATTGATCTGCAATCGGACTGGAATGCGTTGTCTCACAAGGGCGACGAGTTGGTGGAGCAGTTTACGGCTGACCCAAATGACCTGCCCGTATTTGATCCGGACGACTATCGCGAGCGTCCGCGCCCCAATTCCACCTACTGCGTGTCGGGCGCGTCAAAAAAGCCCGAGGCATGCAATCTGTGCATGGCCGCATGCCCGGTGGATGCCGTGACCCTTAACGGCGCGAGCCTGCGTGTGGGCGACACGTGCATGCGCTGCGGCCTCTGCGCCGCCGTTTGTCCCACAGAGGCGTTCCAGATTCGCAAGAACGCGCCCATGGCGTTGTACGACAAGGTCGCGCGCGTGGCCACTGCCTACGAGCAGTGCTACATAACGTGCGTGCATGCGCTGGACCGCATGCCTCAGGCAAACGAGGTCGTGCTTCCTTGCGTTGGTGCCGTGCCGCGTGAGGTGTGGTTTGATCTTTTGTGCGACTACCCTAACCTGAGCGTTTATCTGCCGCTGGGCCTTTGCGACGAATGTGGCGTGAGCACGGGAGAAGAGCTCTTCTCCAATGCGATTGCGGAAGCGGAGGAATGGAGCGGCGAGTCCGTTGGCCTGGAGGTCGACGAGGCGGACCTGGGCCGCGAGCAAAAGCGTGCCTACAAGCGCAGCCAGTTCGTAAGCGGCATGACGCAGGCGGGGACGCGCCTGGTCACACGTGGCAACCCTGCCTTGGCCGGGGCTCAGGCCGTGGCCAACAAGGTGCGTGCGCACTCCAACCAAATCACGGAGCTGCAAAAGACGCTGGAGCGCGCGGTCGGTTCGCAAAGCTCGCAAAGCAAGCGGCGCATGCTTACGCGCAAGCGTCGCCTGGTCATGGCCGGACTGCAAAAGTATCCGGACCTCGCAGAAGAGATGATGCTGCCGTTCCCGCAGGTAGACGTGCAGGTTTGCACCATGTGCGGCGACTGTGCGAAGGCCTGCACCGTCCATGCGCTCGAGTTGGATGCAAACGGACGCGTGCTGGTCGAGCCTACCTATTGCGTCAACTGCGGTGCGTGTGCCGTGGCATGTGCGGAAGGTGCCATTGCCATGAAGGCACAAAACGCGGAAGAGCTTGTGGTCCCGGACGAAAAGGCCAAGGAACGCGAGCGTCAGCGAAGGCGAGCAAAAAGGCTGCGCGAGGAAGGCAAAAAGACGTTGGAAAAGGGCCTGGACCTTATCGAGGGCTTGGCTGACGACGAATAGGCGCATGGGGCACGCGGTGCACGCCTCTGCCTTGTGGGTCCACCGGGCATCCCGCATGCCTCGGGCATGGAAAGAAGGAGCAATAACATGGCATTATCCATTGGTATCGTAGGGCTGCCAAACGTGGGCAAGTCCACGCTGTTTACCGCGCTTACCAAAAAGGGTGGCCTGGCGGCGAACTATCCCTTTGCCACGATCGACCCCAACGTGGGAATCGTGGACGTGCCGGACGCGAGGCTGCAAAAGCTCGCAGACATCGTGCATCCCGGTCGCATCGTGCCCGCTACGGTGGAGTTTGTCGACATCGCCGGCCTGGTAAAGGGCGCAAGCGAGGGCGAGGGCCTTGGCAACCAGTTCCTGGCGAACATTCGTAACACCGATGCCATTTGCGAGGTCGTGCGCTTTTTCTCGGACCCCGACGTCATTCGCCACGAGTCCAGCGTGGATCCGCAGAGCGACATGGACACCATCCAAACGGAACTGGTGCTGGCCGACCTTGGCACGCTGGAGCGCGCCATTCCCAAGCTCGAGAAGGAGGCGCGCCGCGACAAGGCCAACGCCCCGCGCCTGGCCATCGCCAAACGTCTGCAGTCCTGGCTGAACGACGGTCATCGTGCGGCCACGCTCGACATGTCTGACGAGGAGCGCGCGGCCGCTCACGACCTGTTCCTGCTTACCATGAAGCCCATCCTGTACGTGGCCAATGTGGACGAGGATGCTTTGGGAGAAGAGCCGCCCACGATCGACGGCGCCACGGTGGTGCCGATTAGCGCCAAGGTGGAGTCCGAGCTTATCGAGCTCGATCCGGAGGAAGCAGCGGACTTCTTGGCGGACCTGGGGCTGGAACATAGCGGTCTGGAGACGCTCGCTCAGGCGGCATACGACCTTTTGGGCTTGCAGAGCTACTTTACGGCAGGCGAGCTGGAGGTCAAGGCGTGGACCGTGCGCAAGGGAGCCAAGGCGCCTGAGGCCGCGGGCGTGATTCATTCCGACTTCGAGCGCGGCTTCATCAAAGCCGAGGTCGCCAGCTACGACGACTACGTTACGCTGGGCGGGGAGGCTGGCTGCAAGGCCGCGGGCAAGCTGCGCATGGAGGGCAAGGACTTCGTCGTGCCAGACGGCGACGTCATGCACTTCCGCTTCAACGTGTAGCCTATTGCCATGCTCGTCCTGCTCACAGGTGAAATCCAGACTGGAAAGACGCAGTGGCTCGAAGCTGTTGTCGAGCGCCTCGTTGATTCGGGCGTGCGCGTCGATGGCG
>JAGCBF010000069.1 GCA_017652285.1 Atopobiaceae bacterium | reverse complement strand
GGCGGGCTTGTCGAAGTCCGACACGGGAAAACCCAGCCCGCCCAGGATCGCCCGTGCGCGCGAGTTGAGCTCGTAGCCGCCCAGACGCTCGAAGCGGTCCTGCACGTGTCCGTATCGCTCCAACAGGCGCTCCTGCTCCACCCCTTCGCTCGATGCCGCGATGGCGTGCTCGAGCTCCGCGATCTGGTGCTCGAGCTCGCGAATCTCCACCGCGGAGTCCAGCACCTCCCTAAGGGCGGTCTTGTCGCCAGAAATCTTCGTCTCCTGCTCCAGATACCCCAGCGTCGTGTCGCGCGCAAAGGAGACCGTGCCCTCGTCCGCCGACTCCTGACCCATTATGATCTTTAGCAGCGTCGTCTTGCCGGCTCCGTTCGGCCCGACCAAGGCCCAGCGTTCGCCCGCATTGAGCTGCAGCGTCGCGCCCGAATACAGGACGCGACCGCCAAACGACTTCTCGATGTTGTCGGCCAGTGCAATCAACGCTTCTCCTTTTGCCAGCGGGCCCAAAAGGGCAACGTTTCTATAGTACCCAAAAAAACGCACAAGAGAAGAAGCGTCACATCAAAGCCAGCTTTGCTGCCATCACGCACCCAACGGTCTCGTCCAGCGTCCCGTGCCCATCCTTCTCCACATGACCACAGCGTAGCGCAGCACTACGTTGCGTGTATACTCTAAGCCCTTGTCCACAATTTCGAATTTGCATGGTACAATGCTTACATCAGTTTTGGCTAACCACCCAAACAGAAGGATGTGCCCATGGAAATCAATGTAACGCAAGACGGCAACAAAGCCAACATCGTTCTTAGCGGAAAGCTCTCCGTTGCCACCAGCCCCGATCTGGAAAACGCCATCCAGAGCCTGCCCGAGACCACCAACGAGTTCAACATCGACCTCACCGATCTTGAGTATATCTCTTCCGCAGGCCTGCGCGTTCTTGTGAGCACCGAGAAGACCGCGGCTCAGCGCGGCGGCAAGATGGTTCTGCTTCACCCCAACGAGGAGGTCGCAGAGGTCTTCGACATGACCGGCCTCATTGCCGTCTTTACCGTCATCGCGTAGCGGCAAGCAGTTCCTCATCATCCTGCCAAGGGGGCCGATCGTTCGATCGGCCCCCTTTTTTTGGCTTGTCGCACGACCCCTGTCCCATGCGACCCATCGCTTTGGAGTTATTCTTTGTTAGCCGCCTTCATGCGATGCTTGTCCTCATACATCGCCAGGTCCGCCCGCTCCACGACCGACTCCATGCTGCTGTCCATAAGAGGATTGTATTCGGCCATGCCGCGTGCGATGTTGATGGTCTCCCATTCGTTTTGGGCCGCCTCGTTGGTCGCCTTCGCGCGCGCGTCGAACTCCTCCGCGAGCTCCTCGTAGTTAAGGAGGTCATGCTGTTGCAAGATGATGCAGAACTCGTCGCCGCCTAGGCGAAACACCGGGCTGTTCGCAAACACCTGGCAGATGAGGTTGCATGCCGTCTTTAGGTAGACGTCTCCCTTTTCGTGCCCGTAGGTGTCGTTTACGTGTTTGAGGTCGTTGCAGTCAAAAATGACGATGGCAAAGCTCGGCACACGCTCCTCGTCCGCATACATGATCACCTCGTCAAACCTGTGTGCAAGGAGGTTGAACGAGCCCTTGTTCCTGACTCCGGTCAACGCGTCCTGGTATGCACGGACGTTGAGGTCGTCAATAAACGTACGCAACTCCTCCTGCATGTACGCAAACGACCTCGTCAGCACGCCCACCTCGTCGTCTCCGTCGTAGGTCAGCTCCACGTCGTAGTGTCCTTCGGCAAACTGCGTGGTCGCCTCCGCCAGCTGCTCCAACGGCTCCGTAATGTGCCTCATTCGGCGCATGGCAACCCATGCGAACGCCGACATGGTGACGAGCGCCGCCGCGATGACGAGCCACGTCATCCTATACCAGCCATCGTTTATCTCTCGTGACGGGGCGGACACGACCAGACGCAGCCCGTTCGTCAGCGTGCCCCATACCGCCGTCTCCTCGTGTCCGTCAACCCAGTACGACATGGATCCCCTGCTCTTGTCGGCGCTCGCGGTCGACTCGATCGCGGAGCTCATGTCGTCTAGCGTCAAGCCCGTCTCCAGCTTTGGGTGATACACGATCGTGTCCGTGTCGTCTATCAAAAAGGCGTATCCGGTCTGCATGAACCGTATGTCGTCGACCTGATCGACCAGCGAACCGTAGCTCACGTCCACACCAATGACGCCCATAAAGGTGCCGTACCGATACAGGGGCACCACATACGACATGATGTCTTCCCCCAAGTTGTCGTTATGGTAAGGATCGAGCCACGTGGGCTGCCCGTCGTTAATGGGCAAATAGTACCAGCCCACGTGCTCCGTGTCGTCCGGCTCGTAGCTCTCCATGTCGGGAAAAACCTGTCGCACGAATCCCGTCGAGAGATGCTTGGAATACCAGTACTCGCCGGCGTCGACGCTCACCGCGGGGTTGACCTTAAAGTAATAGGTGAGGATGTCGGGATTGCTGTCGGCAATGGTTTGGAACACCTCACGGGTGTCCTCCAAGTACCTCCGCAGATAGTCGTCCAGGCGCTCCCGCTGCTCTTCGGTGCGCCCCTCCTCGTCGACAGACGGCCCGTACGCCGTCGCGCCCAGCACGCCACCCTGATACAGGGCGGCCGCGTCCAACGAGTCGTACGCGTAGCGCGACACCGTTTGCGTGGCCTCCTCGATGCCGTCGAGATAGCCGTTGATCTTTTCGGTGGTCGCGTCGCACAGCAGCTCCATGAGCTGCTCGGAGCGCTGCTCCGCGTCGTGCTTGGCGACGACGATGGAGATGCTGCCAATGAGCATGACGCTCAGCAGCACGGCGGCGATGGTAAGAGAGGTGACCTTTGTCCGAATGGAGTGCATGACCCTACTCCCCCGCCGTCTTGAGCGCCACGTCGGCGTACCGGTTGCTCGACCAGCCGTTCCAGTGGACCGAGAAGCCTTCGACCCGATCACTCACCACGAAGTAGTGCATACGGGAGTACAGAGGTATCCATGCGGCGTCCTGCTGCACGATCTTCTCTTCGAGCTGCTGGTATGTCGCTATGCGCCACGCCTCGTCCACGATGGCGTCGGCCGACCTCACGCGCTCCATCACGTCTTCGTCGTCATAGCAAAGGCTTCGCGCGGCAGAGTTCTCCGCGCTGCCGAAGAAGGGCTGCATGAAGTCCTTGGGATCGTCGTAGTCCGCAGAGAAGGTCGCCGCATAGCATGTGAGCTCGCCCGCGCTCCGCCTTTCTGCGAACTCGTCGGGCGCGACTCCCACCACGAACACCCGAATTCCTATCTCGCGCCACATGGACGCCGCCAAGCTCAACAGGTCGCGCACGCTCTGCGGCGCCGACAGCGGGTAGCTGACCTCCATTTCAAAGCCATCGTCAAACCCCGCCTCGGCAAGCAGCTCGGTCGCCTGCTGGGGGTCGAAGGGTATGTCCGCCAGCTCCTCGTTGTGACCGAGCAGCCCCGTGGGAAGTATGCCGTTCTCCACGCGTCCCTCGACATCGGCAGTGGCCCTAAGCAGCGCCGGACGGTCGAGCGCCAGCTGCAGGGCCTTGCGTACGCGCACGTCGCCGAGCGGGTACTGCGATTCGTTGAGCGCGATGTAGGTGATTCCCACCCGGCGGCCCTTAACGATGTTGCGTTGGTGGTCCGCCCCGCGCAAGAGGTACTCCGCGTCCATGCCGAGCTTGTCGAGGTCAAGAATGTCGATCTTGCCCTGCGCGAACATCTCTTGCAGGGCGTCGCTTTCCGAATAGAACAGCATCTTGAGGCCTGGGCACGCCGGGCTGCCGCTCCAACACTCGCGATTGGCCTCCATGACGATGGACTTCCCCTCTTCCCAGTCCTCGAGCACGAACGGCCCGGTCCCCACCGTCTTGCGTACGTCGTGCCCAAACGCGTCGCCGGCGTCATGGGTGGTCTCTTGGTCAAGTATCGAGGCCGCCGGCGTGGACAGGCTCGCCAAGAAGGCCGCCGACGGCTCGGCCAGGGTGATCGCAAAGGCATGGTCGTCGATGACCTCGAATCCCGCAAGCGAGTCCGCCTTGCCCTCGCTCAGCTCCTCCGCGCCCACGACGCCCATGACAAGGTCGCCATGCACGCTCGCGGGGTTGGTGATCAGCCGCTCGAAGCTATACCGCACGTCATCCGCGGTCAGCTCGGCGCCGTTGCTATACCTCACGCCCTCGCGCACATGAAAGTCATATCGCAAGCCGTCTTCGGATACCTCCCACGAGTCTGCCAAGGACGGTTCGAGCACCAAGGCGTCGTTATCGCCGCGCACCTCGACCAGTCGGTCGAACACGTTGAGCGCCACGGTGTAGTTCTCCAAAATGCATTGCGGATCCGCCGACGCGGGCTCCACATCCAAAAAGGCAAGGTAGTCGTCCTCGCCTTTGGCTTGCGTCAACGTGGAGGCGGCATCGCTTCCGCACGCGCACAACCACAAGCAGCATAATGCAAGGCAGCAGAGCCGCCATATCGGTACCCTCTGTCGCATTGGCAAAGTCATCCCGACCTCATTCGTAGGCTTCTCGATCGTGTTAAGAACATAGCAGACTGATGGTACCAGACGTCGTCGCATTTCAAAAACCCAAGAGTGCCTCATTGCCCATGGGCGTGGGCCTTGGCCTCGTACAGGCTCTTGTCTGCGGCCTGCACAAGGCGATGGAGCTCCTCTTTGGTCTGCGCACGCCCCGTGGCGCTCCCGATGCTCAACACGACATTCACGGACTCTCCCTCAAAGTCCACCGCAAACTCGCAAGCCTCCATCACGTCAGTCGTCCTTGGGGGCTCCTCGAATATGAGGAACTCGTCTCCACCGAATCTATACACGTCAGTGTGGCCATACCTCTTTTTGAGGAAGTCTCCCGTCTGCCGCAGGACCTTGTCGCCCACCAGATGGCCATGCATGTCGTTGATCTCTTTAAAGTAGTTTACGTCTACCATGCTCACGACGAGCTGCTTTCCCAGCAGGCGGTCGATGTCCTCTTCAAGCGCCTTGCGATTGAGAAGCCCGGTCAGGCCATCGTGGCGATTCATGTACTCGAGCTGCATGGCGCGTTGGGACGCGCTCCTTTGGACGTGATAGCGCACGGTCATGCCCGTCATGGAAATTGCCGTGAGCATGACATAGCTAAACATTCCCAGCCGCACCGCTCCGTCAAACGTATATGCCGCCAAGAACAGCGTGCCGTAGGCCGACCCCATAAGCAGTATGCCCAGCCAGGGCTTGCAGATGAGCACGCTCGTGGCGATCATCATTATGGAGAAGAACGTGAGCATGTGCGCGCCCAACATGTATCGCTCGTACGCCGCCGCAATGCCCCAGCCGCTCATGACGCAAAACAACACCACGTTGAACAGCACGACTCTGCGATGATCGTAGATGCCGTTTCGCATTATGGCCCGCGAAACGAAATAGCTCGCTATGCAGCATATGAAGCATGCCGTCATGGCGAAGAGGCTTATGAGCGCCTGTGCGTCGTAGGTGTGGCGCGTCGACAAGAAGACCACCAGCGCGAGTGCCATGACCAGCGTTACGGCATAGGAGGCGTAGTGTATGCCCCTGATGCCCTCGGTATCCATGTCGCGTTGGACATCGGGGTCGACGTGCGGGCACAGCACGTCCCTGATCCTCTGTAGGAGTTTCATCGTTGCAAGCTCTTTTCTGCTGTTTGAACAACAGGTCGTATGAATCACGTGCGGCACGACGGGCCTTCGTTGTGACTACCGTTTATACCTACGTGCGCGATGAACGTGCATCCCATGGACACGTGCCCGCGCACAATCCTTTCACTTTTTTCAGAGGGCGTATTATAGTCCACTTGCCATCGCTCGCAACTGAGCCTCTTTTTGCCCACATCTTGTATATATCGCTCCAATATACCCAATATGTTACCCGCCTAAGCCCATGGTTGGCTGGTACCGGCCCGCGTTTTGCCGCGAGGCCACCCGTACCCTCCCGCAGGCTCGCGGCAGGCAACGAAACCTACCATTATGCGTGCATTACCGCCATATACACGCTATTCCGGAGGTTTCCGCGCGTCCCAAGGGCCATAACCTCCGAATGTACGTTGATGCTTTTCCCATCTAAGCACATTCGGAGGTTCTGGCTACTCTACTCAGAGGCAAACCTCCTATTATTTCCTACGCATAGTAATAATGACCTACACGCAAAGCCGAACTACGAACCGTTACCCAATTCCAGGCGCGGGCTAGCCCGAACCGAGCCCCCGCCCGCCGCCGTGCCATTCCGGGTGCGCGAATGTGCACGTTTTTTCGAGGTTAGTGTAGTTTTTGGGTGCC
>JAGCBF010000068.1 GCA_017652285.1 Atopobiaceae bacterium | reverse complement strand
TGGCTGATTGGGGCCAGGCCCCTTTCGGCCAAATTCGGCCACGCTATACGTCGAGGCGCTGGTAGCGGCCGAGGTACGTCAATGGCCGATTGGGGCTAGGCCCCTTTCGGCCAAATTCGGCCACGCTATACGTCGAGGCGCTGGTAGCGGCCGAGGTACGTGAGTCCCTCGATTCCCGCTATGCGGTCGAGCTCGTCGTCTGTGAATCCGCCCTCGTGCGACAGCTCCATGACGTAGCGGTAGGTACCGAGGGCCGATCCCTCCGGACGGTCGTGCACGCACACGAGCTCCGTGCCCTGCGAGCAGGCGCTGGCGAGGACGGCCGGCAACTCGTCTGCCGACAAGCGCGCCACGAACACGGCGCAGTCGTAGCCCTCGAGCGTGTTCGCCTTGGACGAGACCACGTAGAAGCGCGTCTTGTTTTGATCCGACTCCGACACGTTTTGCTGCAGCACCTCGAGGCCATAGAGGTCCGCGGCTCCCGGTGCGGCGATGGCGACCACGGTTTGGTCAGCCCCTTGGGCGACCTCTTGCGCCGCGGCGGCCGTGCTCGCCTTTTCCACGCGCTCCGCGTTTGGCAGGTTCTTGTCGAGCCAGGCCGCACTCTGCGCTAAGCCCTGCTTATGCGAGTACACCGCGCGTACCGAGCCGAGGTCCGTTCCGGGCAGTCCCATGAGGGTCTGCCTGATGGGCAGCACGACCTCCCCCACCACGCACACGTCCTTTGCGCCAAGAAACGCGTCGATGTAGTCGACGACAGGACCGCCGAGCGTGTTCTCCTGAGGAACGACGGCATACGCCGCGGTGCCGTCTGCCACGAGCGCGAGCGCGTCCGCGACGCTCTCTTGCGGCATCAGCTCGTCGTTGGTGCCAAAGAAGGCCTTGGCCGCCTCCTCCGTGTAGGTGCCCGTCGGCCCCAGGTAGGCCACGGTCGTGACGTCGGCAATCTCTTCCGTTACGCCAGGTTGGGCGACTTGTGCGGTGTCGGCACCATCGGGCGTTGCCGTCGCGCCCGGTGCGCATCCGGCAAAAGACGTTGCCAATGCCGCCGCGAGCAGGCACGACCCCAGCTTCGTGCAAAGGTTGTTCATGACGTCCTCCTCTGTCCGTCCGGCCCGTTGGGGCCACTTCCAAACGTTACGTAACGCTAATTCGTCCCTGTGCCTCCGCATACTCGGGAGGCACTTCTCCCCCGCAGGGTTCTTGCAGGTAGCGGATGACGGAATCGGCGATGATGCAGTCGGTGCTCTTGAGGGTGCGATTCGCCGCCTGCAAAAACGCGTGATACGTGTCGCCTCCGTAGCACAGGAAGTCGGTGGAGGCGACCGTGTAGGTCGCGCCTTCGTCAAAGGCCTTGCCGTTTATCGTGCTTATCGTGATGCGCGAACCGGGATCTGCCGGGGCATAATAGGTCGAGTTCGGGTACTTGTCGCCCTTCTTGTACTCGACGGACGTGTCGATCGCGAACTCGATGCCTGACACTTGGGGAAACCCGCCGAACTTCTTCGGCGCAACGCAACAGCCCGCCTCGAGCGCCTCGAGCAGCTGCGATCCTTTGAGCCGTATGGTGCAGATGCGGTTGAGATAGGGCAGCACGTCAAGGACGTCGCCCTGTGTGATGTCGCCCTCCTGCACGGAGGCGCGTATGCTGCCGCCAGAGATAAGGGCGAGGTCGGGCGTGTCCTCGGACGTCTGCTGCGCCTGCCAAAGGATCGCGTCTGCGATCAGGTCGGATAGGTTCGTCTCTTGCGTGAGCACGCCCGGGGCAGCCTCGCCATTGAGCAAGAACGGCGTGGTCGCGATGACCTCGGAAAGTTCCGCCTCCATCGCGTCGTTTTCCCTCTGCACGGCTGCGGCCACCTCCGGCTCCTGGCCGTCGTACTCTTCGGGACGTATCATTTGGCTCGCGAGCGTGCCGTCCTCCCATGTGACGACCCCCACGAGGTGGGTGTAGCAGCCTGCCTCGACGACCAGGACCTTGTTGCCGTCGGCGTCCTTGAGCTCCTGCGACTCCTCCACGTGGTCGTGACCGTTTATGAAGAGATCGAGGCCGCTTATGTTCTTGATGACGTCCTTGGCGCGGTTAGGATTCGAGTTGTCACTTTCGCCCAGGTGCCCTAGACAGACCACGAGGTCACAGCCCTTGTCGCGCAGCTCGTTGACCTGGCGTTGCGCGCAGGCATAGAGGTCGGATTCCGCGTATATGGTAAGTCCTTGCATGTACAGCGGGTTCGACTTGGTGTAGGTCTCGGGGGTCGTCAGGGCAAACACGCCCACCTTCCTGCCGTCTGCGAGCGTCAGGATGGTGTTGGCATCGACCAAGGTATCGCCGGTTTTATCTACGATCACGTTCGAGGAAAGCAAGGGAAACGTCGCCGCCTTGGAATAGTCCTCGATCTTGTCCTGGCCGAAGTCGAACTCGTGGTTGCCAAGCGCCATGGCGTCATAGCCCACGAGGTTCATGAACTCGATGGCCACGTCGCCCGACGAGCGATTGACCAAGTTGCTTCCCTGCACGGCATCTCCGGCGTCGAGCAACAGCACCTCGTAGCCCTTGGCCTCCCAGTCTACCTTGAGCTGGGCGACGGCGGCCATGCCCAGGCTCTCGTCGTTTCGCAAGTCGTAGCCGTGGGTGTCGTTGGTGTGGAGTATGGCGACCTTGGACTGCTTGGGCTGTGCCGACGCGTCCTTTGCCTGGTCGTCAGCGCCGCCCTTGGTGGGAGAGGTGCCGTTTGCGCAGGCAGAAAGGCTGGCTGCGGCCGTGGTCGCCGCAGTACCCCGCAAAAAAGCCCTACGCGTGAGCGCGCGTTTGCCAAAGCCGATCATGTGCACTCCTCCGTCCGTGATTGTATGGCCAACCCATTGTAGCGCGCACGTCCGTGCCCGTTCGTCAAATCGTGGCATTCGACACGCAAAGCCCCCGCGCTCAGTCGAGCACGGGGGCAGCTTTAGAGATCAGGTGCGCGTGGCGCCAATCCGTTCGCTTACTCGTAGTTGATGACCTCGCCGTTGACGGACTCGGTGACGTCGATGATGCCGCCGTCGATCGCGTCGACCATCACGCGGAAGTGAGCGCCGGTAAGGTCGAACTCGACGATGTAGTACAGGGTGCCGCCGCCGGTGATGAGGTCGGAGCTGGTGACGTTGGTCGCGGAGTCGCCGGCGCCGGTGGAGGACTTGGCGTTGTAGATGCACTGGTCCTTGGAGAAGTTGGGCGTCATGCCGTTGCTAACGGCCTGCTCCTCGGTCACGACGTCGCCCTGCTGGTCGGCGTAGTTGATGACCTCGCCGTTGACGGACTCGGTGACGTCGATGATGCCGCCGTCGATCGCGTCGACCATCACGCGGAAGTGAGCGCCGGTAAGGTCGAACTCGACGATGTAGTACAGG
>JAGCBF010000067.1 GCA_017652285.1 Atopobiaceae bacterium | reverse complement strand
CGTCCCTCTCTCCCACCTGAGAAATACTATGGTTCTGGCACCACGGACAGCGCAGGTTGCAACCATACCCGCCCAGCGACAACACCGTCGATCCCGGCTTCCACCGCGCGAGCGGCTTCTTCTCCACCGGGTCAATCGCTAGCGACGTCACGCGACCGTAGCCTGTCGGTCGCACGACGCCTTCCTCGTTGGCTCGCGCCCGACAAGCGCCAGACGCCCCTGGCAGCAAAACGCACCCACGCGGACAGACGTCACATTGCGCCGTATGACTCGCGGCACCGTTTGCGACGCTCACAGATGCCTCACCACCTCGAAACGCTCGAGCCGGTAATCGTCAAAGTCAAGGTCGATGCGCCCCTTTTGCGCGGCAATTCTCAACTGCTCTTCCACGGTGTCCACGCCGTCAAGGTCCGGAAGCAGCAGGCCCCGCCGTCCGTCGCGCGCGCTGACAATAACGCCATAGCGCGACGGATCGAGCTCGTCCGCAGAGGCTATGGGTTCCGGCGCAGTGAGCACGTCCACGTCGTAGACAAGATCGTCCAGCTCGTTCGCACGCACGGCAGAGAAACGCGGGTCACGAGTACCGGCGGAAATCGCGTTGGCGCAGATCTCCTCCGCCAAGGACGCGCGCGTTGGCGCGATGGTGCCTATGCAGCCACGCAACGCGCCGTCCACCTTAAGCGACACAAAGCAGCCCGCGCGCGTGTTTGTAAGTTCCGCAGGCAGGTCGCGTGGAACGCCAATCCGCTTGCCGTCACGCACGTAGGCCTCCAACGAGGCGCGTGCCAAGCGAACGAAGGGGTCCTCGGCCTGCTTGCGACGAGCCAGGTCATCCGCACGAAGCTGCAGGTACGCAGCTAGACGGTCCGTGACCTCGTCGTCATCTGCCATGGCATTCTTTTTGACTTGTACAGGCTCAAACGCCGCGACCCCGTACCCCACGCCAAACGGGCCTTCGTACGACAAGAGCTCGGAGCGCACCGCCGTCCCATCCAGCGCACCGACCATCATCTGAAAACTGCGCAGCCCGCATTCGGCCGCACGCTCGGACAACGACGGGTCCATGGCAAGCACGTCCACCAGGTCTCCCGTGGCGAAGTCCTGCGTAATGCGCTGGTCGAACACCGGGCCTTCTGGCACGTAGCCGTAGGGGCCATCATCCTTGAGCTTGTGCGATAGGTCCCCAGACGCCAGCCACACCACGCGCCGGTCCAACGCCTGCGCCGCCTCGGCTATCGTCTGCCCCAGCCGATAATGCTCTGCGGGAGAGAAGCCCGAAAGTCCCATGCGCACGACCTTGAAGTCCTGGTAGTACCGCTGGATAAAGTGCAGCGCGATCATCGTGCCGTGGTCAAGTCGTGCGTCGCGCTCGTAGTCCGTTCCTGCCGCGATTCCTGCACGCTCGCAGCGGCGCGTGACCTCGTCCACGAGCTCGACGTCGTAGGTCGCCTGGTAGGCAGCCCGTCGCGCACCGTATGCCGCGAAGCTCCCGGACGCCGACTGGCCGGGCGAGATCTGGAAGTAGTCGCGATACAGCGTCGCATGCGGCGAAGAGATCACGATGGTTTGCGGAGCCAGCCGTGCGATTCGCCGAGCCACCTCGTTGCAGGCGTCGACGGTTGACTGGATCTCGCGCTCACGACCCTTTCCCACCGCCGGTATTATCAGCGGCGGATGCGGCATAACGAATGCTCCCACTATTGCCATGGCAAGTACCTCCTTGCAAACGAACCGTCTTTGGCCGGTTGGCCAAAACACCCCAGGGACCAATCGGCCATTTGGCCAAAACACCCCAGGGACCAATCGGCCAGCCGCAGCTTATGCGCGAGCGCGGCGGCAGAAAAGCCAGAAGGCGACCAGGGCGATCGTGAACGCCAACGCTATGGTACTCCAAATGCGCACGTTGTCCTTTTCGCCCGTGGCAAACACCTTGCGATCGGGCAGCGAGTTGGTAATGGTCACGTGCGCCGGACTGTCCGCAGTGCCCCGCAGGTCGGAAAGCGTCACGACGTATGCCTCGCCGTCCAAAACACCCACCGTCACCGCGTCGGGCGTGTCGGCCTTCGCCTGCGTTTCGTACTGCCCGACCCTGGTTTGCGTCAGCACGTAGTCCACCGTGGCAGGCACGTCCTCGAAGCGCAACGTCTGGCCATGGAGAAGGCTCACCGTGGCGTCATCCCCCGTAAGCACGACCTCCTTGCCGTCGACCGTTCCCACCAGCCGATTCATACCGTCCGGCATGGCAAACGCGAGCTCGAAACCGCGCCCCATGTCGGCATACTTGCCCTCGACCGTCATCGCCACCTCAAACGTGGTGGAAATCCAGTTGGGCACCTGCAGCAAGGGCAGCGCCTCGTCCCCGTCCCCATATGTCGAGACGTATGCGAAGCCCGCGACCTCCTGATCGTCCTGCGCAATCTTGAGCGCACCGGTCCGCGTAATCGTGAACTTCACCGCCTTGGACAAATGCGTGTACCCCGGTGCATAGCCTGTTTGCTGCAGGTAGTACGTCCCCGCACTCAGTTCCAAGTTGGCGCCGTCGCCATCTTGCAGGAAGCCATCATCGCCCGCAGTCAGTCCAGCCATGTACGGTGTGCCCGTACCCGACGTGCCGTACTCATCCTCCGTGTAAAGGTCAAACGTCGTATTGGACAAGGGCGTGCCATTGGGATACGTCACGTTTCGAATCCTTACGGGGTAGCGCGCGGTCCTGTTGGAAATCGTCACGTCCACGGAGCGCACGTTAACCTTACGGTAGATGTTAAAAGACGCGGCCTTTGTCACGTCGTCCCGGTAGTTGTCGACCCCGCCCTCCTTGGTGCCGTTGTAATGCACGTACAGGTATTGGGCCGAAGCGGAGTTGAGGTTGGGACGATGGTAAAACTTGATGACTCCCTCGTTGTTGATGTGGCGGACGTACAGCGGCACCGGATACTGGGGGTTGAGGGTCCAGTTGCTACCCCTGTCCAGGTACTTGCCCGAAGCTACGTTTTTAAGCGCTATGACGTTGTCCTTCGTAATCGTGTCGACCGTCCAGAGCATGCGGTCGGTCACGGTACCGGTAATTTGGACGTCATTTGCCGCAAGGGGCGTGGTGTTTAGGCTGTCGCCCACAAGTGCCCGCGTGCCAGTGGTGGTGGTCGTTACGATTACGTACTGCTTGCTCTTTTTGAATTCGGTCTCTCGGTAGTATTCCACGTGCGGGTCGCGCTCGACGTACGTTATGGCGGGAATCCACTCGTTCATAACGTCCTTGCCGTTGCTCGTTATGGCCGTCTCGCTTACCATGTACGGCTCGTTGGGATCCAGGCCGTCGAGCGTGTAGGTCCACTCGTTTTTGGCATTGAGCGTAATGGGGTCGCAAATGGCATGGCCGCGCGCGTATACGGTTACCTCCACGCTGTCGTTTTTGTGCTTGTCTGCGCCGTCGTCCCATTCCTTCGTCAGCACCATGCGCAAGACGTCGGATATGATGACGCTGCCGTCGTCGTCCTCGTGAATCACGTTGTCGATCGTCGTCTCGCCATCCACCACGACCTCGTAGATGTCGGTGGACTTTTTGTATCCCTCGGGAATCACGGTCTCCTTCATGTAGTACGTGCCCCGAGGAATCTTGCCAAACGAGACAAGCCCGTCCTTGTCGGATGTCGCCTTGACCTCCTCGTGCTTGTACTCAAAGGGCGTATAGCAGTCCGGGTCCTCGTACAAGGCAAACACTGCGCCTTCCACGGGATCGTTGCGTGTGTCGAGCGCACAGAACGACGCCGGCGCCACGTGGTAGTACTCGATAAACACCTTGTCCATGTCGCCGCCGGTGGAAAGCTGATACCACGTGCCGTAATAGTCCTGCCCAGCCGCGTTTTGCGCGATGCTGTCCATGTAGAAGTACCCACGATAGATGTTGGGATCACCATTGCTGGCAATCGCGGTGCCGTCACCCACCTGGATGTAGCGGAAGTCCTTCTCGTTGGTCGCCGTAAGCGTCGTGTACACGCGCGAGAATTCGTACTCGTCAATAATGGCAGGGTCGAGTTTGTCGATAAAGCTGTACACGTCAATGGTGTTTATGTCGTTGGACTCGCTGCCGCCGCCCGTGTAGGTAACTTCAAGCGTCCCCGAGACCGTGCCCATGAGGGTGTTCCTGTTAGTGTCCACAAACGAAACCGTGCTCGAGCGCGCGTACGTCTTGGCCGACGCCTTGATCCTAAAGTATTTAGACAAGGTAACTGGAGACTCCCCCACGTCGCCCTGCGCAACGAGCAAATACGTGCTGAACCCCGTTGCCTCAAACATGACCATACCGTCCGCATAGACAAAATCTTTGATAACCTCGATGTCGCCGCCGTCGGTGACGTGCCAAAGCTGAAGGTCCTTGTCCCTAACGGCTGCCTCGTCCAGCGCATGGCTCGCGATGCGCACTCGGAGCGGGTGCTTGTTGTCCGGCTGGTATTCCTCGCCGTTGGCCGTTATGGTAATGTCGTAGGCCGCGAGCGCATCGACCTCGCGCGTGCCCGCCGACACCGCCTTGGCAGCCTTTTTGGAAAGCCCTCCCACAAGCGACGTGGGCTCGGCAAAGTCCTTGGTTACGTCGATTGCCGTACCCGCGGCGTCTTCGGGCATCATGCCCTCCACGGTTACGGCGTCCATGCAGAGCGTGGTGTTGCGATACCCGCTGTCCCACACGAGAAGAACCTGGTCGCGATTGGCGAGAAGCTCCACCGGTTCCTGCGTACCCTCGGGACCGGCGACGACCTGGCCGGGGACGCACGCCACGTCGTCCGTGCTGGACCCGTCGTCCGTGCTGGACCCGTCGCTGGCAGTGGCGGCGGCGTCCGTTGTGCTCGTTTCGCCTGCGACGTCGTCGGCGTCGAACACGTAGGCGCACATACCTCCCGTACGCTCATCCTCCTGCGCCGCGTCCGTCGGTTGCACCTCAAGCCAAAGCGACGTGCCATATGCAAGGTCGGAATCGGCCCGAACGGCACCGCATGCAAGCAGGTCCACGCCCTCCGGAAGCTCCGGTCGAGCGATGTCTTCCATAGAGACCGCCAGACCATGACGCGGCACCAGCAGCGAGACCGTCGCAGCCTTTCCCGCCCACGCGTCCCAACGAGTGGCGACGTTCGCAAGGGCTATGGTGCCCAAGCCGCTCGCAGAGAAGGACAGCGTCGTGGCGTGCGCGTCAGCCTTGTTTGGCGTGAGGTTATTCGGGACGATAGCCTCGTCGACAAGGGCTGCCGACATCTCGGCTGCGGAATCGTCGCTCGACGCGGAATCGTCGCCCATTACGACGGCTTCCACAAAGGCCGCGCGTGACGGCTTTATGGCGTCGGTGCATATCGTCACCTCAAGGGCAGCCGCGGGCTTTACCTGCTGTCCGTCGGCTTCAATCGAGACGTCCACAAACGTGGCATCAAGCACGCGGTCGTCCGCGCCTAGCCCAAGAACTCGCTCCACCCTTTGCGGCAGGTCCCTTTCCACCGCATCGTCGTTGCTCATAAGGCTCGCGCGTAGCTCAGCTCCTTCTGGTATGCACGCGTCCTCGCCGTAGGCAACCTCGACGACGTACGTGTCGCCGTCGTCGGACTCGAACGTCTTGGACAATGTGCCGCTTGCGTAGACGGCGGTTTTGTCCGGAATGGAATCGGGCGAGGAGTCAGACGATGGCGCGGATTCGGGGTTTCCCGCTGACTCCACAGCGGCTTCGGACTCAGGATCGCAGTCGCCGTCCGTCGCGTCGCGCTTCGATTCGGACTCCGAAGGCGGCTCCTCAGCCTCCTCCTCTTCCTGCGTAGGCTTGACGGATTCCTCCGACTCGTGGGGTGCAGGCACGTCTTCGCCCTTCGGCTCCTGGGCCGACTCAGGTTCGCCGGTCCTATTGCCTGAAGCCGCCGCGTCGGAATCGCCCGGGGCATCGGTCGAATCGGGCGTGTCAGTCGGTGCGGACGAGCTAGCCGCCCCAAACACTTCTTTCGAGTTCGCGTTCGTCCCGCCAGCATCCGTAATCCCCGACTCCTCGGCCCACGCAGGTATTCTTGGCACGCCGCTTACAACGAGCAGCGCACACAACCAAGCTGACAAAATCCGTTGCCACAGGCTAAAACGACCCTTATGCATCATCGTCACCTGCCCTCTTGCGCAACAAAGAGGCGCCGACAAGTGACAATGCCCCAACGCAGGCAACGCCCGCCACCACGGGACTGGTAACCAGCGCATCACCCGTTGTCGTTAAGGGGCCGTTCGAAGTACTTGCGACAGTTCCGCCGGAAGAGGCCCTGCCAGAGATCGAGGATGAAGACCCCGTCGTTTGTCCCGTCACGTTGTTGCCGGTACCAGCGCGCGGCGTATCATCGGCCGTGCCCTCGGGCTTCTTCTCCGGCTCCCCCTCCGGTTCTTTTTCCGGCTCTTTCTCGGGCTTCTTCTCCGGCTCGGCATACGCAACGCGCCAGCCGGGATCCGCGACCTTGGGACCTTCGAACCCATCGTTGTAAACTATCGGAACCACTAGGGTATCCGCCGCGTCGACGCTGGACGGCTGCACGAAAATCTGCAGCGCATACTCGTTGACGCCCGCTTCCAAACTGGTGCTGAGCACGTCAACGTAATAGAGGCCGTCAGATAGCTTTGTTTTCGCTGGCCTTATCATGTAGCGGTACGAGTAGGGCGTCGCCGACAAGTCCACCGTTGCCTTAACGGGGAACTCCAACCACAACTCCTCTTCGCGCGTGAGCGTAAATCGGTCGATCGGCGCCCCATCCTTATCTACCGGCATGGGAGCGTCCGACTCAGCAGGCTCGATTACATAATCAAATGAGCTTTGCAAACCAGACGCCGGCACCTTGTACTCCTGGAAGAATCGAACCTTGGCATCAATGGCAACAGACGTTTGGGCAGCTCTGGCCGCACGCGGCGCGTATGCAAGCGCGAACACAACCGCCACAAGCAACACCGCCGTTCCCAACAGCCTCTTTTGCATCTGCCCGCTCATCGAACTCTTCTCGCCCTTCCTCCCCAAATGACAATTGCCACGAGGACCACCAAGACCGCCAATCCCAACCAGCTCTTATAGGGAATGTTGAACCAGCCCTCCTGCTTGTCCACACCCGTTCCAAGGTTGGGAATCTTTACGAACGGGTTTTTAAACCGATCGTTGCATATCTTGCCCACCAGAATCTCTCGAGCGTTCGTGTAACCCTCCGAACATGTGGAGAGCATAACGATGCGATCCCCCTCGCCAACGACCACGCCATCGCGCCAGCACTGCGCTCGATCGTGCAAAAGCGATATGTAACCTTCCCTTTCCCCTTCTCCCACAAAGATGAACCGGTAGATGTCTCTATCATAGGCATCCGCGTTAAGATAGCAAAAGAAGTCCAAGCCGTAGTTCCGGTCGTTGACAAACAGGTTGCCGTAGCGGTGTTCGTCGAAGTAGCTCTGGTCGGCAAAGTCCGAAATCCCGCCAAACATTGCCTTGTTTTCCATGTGATGGCCATACACGATGGTGGAGAAGTCGCTAAAGTCCGCGTCGTTCGCCACACCTATGAAGAGCGCACCACCCAGGTTGTACTCGCCCTTGGCGTTGGTGGTAAGGTACTTCTCCTCATCCTCCAGCGTGGGTTGGCACACGGGGTAGTCGATGTTCGTCCCGTATACCGAAAGCCACGCACGCACCTCGGGGTTTATCCGTTGCAGCTCCCAAAACGAGAGCGGCTCAGGCTCGGTGGGCTTGTAGGGCTGCCACTGCTCCACGCCTGCATGCTCGGAGATCACGTGGCTGTCCCACAGCGCGTAGCACCCCATTACAAGGGGAAGGCAGAGGACGGCGACGAGCGCGTAGTTTATTGCGCTGCGCAGTGCTCGAACGGCCTTCGCTCCCTTCCCCTTGCTCATAAGACGCTACGGGTAGGGGGTCTTACGCAGCCGCGCTCTCGCGACGCTTGGCAACGAACATGCCCGCAAAGATGATCAGCGGCGCACCCACCATGAGGATGTAGGGAAGGTTGTCGACGAAGATGCCCGTGGGGGTGACCTTGTTCTCGTCGATCGTGTTTACGACAAAGACGGTCGTGGCGCTGCCGGTGGCGTCGTCTTGTACAATCAGGGAACCTGCATCGATTGTCTTATAGTTGTACGCGTCGGGGTTGTTCACGTATTCGTTTGGTAGAACATCGGTCGGATCTCGCGTATCCTTATCCAGCTTTAACGTTTCGGTCATTCCGGTCGAATCCTGACGTGGGTCGGTGCCTGTGTTTTCGCCCTCGTACACGTAGCCAGTCGGCTCATAGTAGCCGGGATACCTCTCTATTACATAATACGTCTGTCCCTGCAGAAGACCGCTCGTGGATAAGAT
>JAGCBF010000066.1 GCA_017652285.1 Atopobiaceae bacterium | reverse complement strand
TGCTCAAGGTCATGCGCCAAGAGCGCCGCCTGCTCGTCATCAATTGCATCGCCGCCGCCGTGTGTGCCTGCGGCACATTCGTAGGCGCCTATCTGTTTCACTCGATTCACTTCATCATTGGGTCGTTGGTAGTCACCATTATAGGAAGAAGCGTCTATTCCGAGATGCTCATCTCCAAAAAGCTCGGTCTTGGCACCTCACCGATTCCCTTTGAGGAGGTTGCCATCACCGCGCTCTTTATCGTGTTTAGCTCGACCATGCCTCCATTGGTGAGCATGCTTTGCTTTTTCGGGACGTACGTCGTCTTCCTCGTTCTTAACAAGGGTCGAGCGGCCGAGCTGCTGCGCGCGCTCAAGACCGTTTCGATCAGGCGAGGCTAGCGTAGGGAGGCCGTCCTCAGCGCGTCTGGCCTTAGGACGAGAATCGCCGCAAGAAGGCGCGAAACACGGGATCTGGGACTATCTTGAGCGCCAGCTCAAAGTAGGCGACTTGCGGAGCCAGGTCTCGGTTTTTCCAGATGCCCCACGCGTTGCCGTTCATGCGCGCATCCGAAAACGCCCTCATCCGTTCCAGGCTCTCCGAATGAGGGAACCTCCTTCCAAACTCGCAGACGACTTGGTTGGATAGCTCAACACGGTTGCGCCTCCAGTCGGACTTGCTGTACACGCCCGCAAACAGGCCCGAGACGTTCTGCCCATGGCGTCGGTATTGCACCAAGGGCTTCTCTACATACGCGCACGGCCCGATCTCGCCGCAGCAGAGCGCAATCCAGCGATCGTGTCCCGTGCTGCTTGGAAATGGCAGGCACTGCTCGAGGACGTCCCTGCGGACCATGGTGGCCATGCCGATCGAGAAGCACGAAAAAGCTGCGTACGGCAGTATTTGATCTCCCGAACACCAGGTGTCTTGCCGCGACTTGGGATGGGCGTCGCGCCAGCTTGGTATAAGAACAGTTCCCTCTCCGTCGATCACCTGACGATCGCAGGTGGACAGCACGTATCCCCCGTCCTCCATGACCTTGACGCACTCGGAGATGCGCTGCGGAAGCCATACGTCGTCCTGATCGGAAAAAACGACGTAGTCGCCTTTCGCAAGCACAGAGAGCTGCTCAAACGCAAGCCTGTACCCCAGGTTCTTCGTCCCATGCACATAGCGTACGCCATGGTCCTTGCAGCAATCCCTACAAAACTGCTCGCGATCCGCGTCATCTGGATTGTCGTTGTAAACGATAATCTCGAGGTTGTCCCAGTCCTGCTTGTCGATGGAGACGAGCTGCTCGGCCAAATACTGCTCGTTTGGGTTATAGATGGACATGACTACAGAAATCAAAGGTTTCATATCGCTCTTTCACCGCAACGTGGCGCGTCGGCTATTTTGTCTTTCCAACGCCCAGGCCAGCCCGCACGCGCTTGGCAAACCCACCTAGGCAAACGAACGCATAGAGGGTTCGGTAGCGCCTGTTCATAAGAGCGCCAAACACCATCTTATTAGTCGCCTGCAGGGGATGGCTCATGATGTCTTCTGCATAGGGCGCATATGCCTCGCGAAGCTTTTCGTAGGTGCTCCTTGCCTCTTTGTATTTTGTGCGACCGCCATAGTAGGTGCCGCCCAAAGCGGTTAGCAGAGCGCCCAAAAGATGATTGCCGTAATACGCCGGGAGGTAGTCGTCCACGTGCATTTCTCGCATGAGGGAAGACTCCTGCTCAAGCATGGTGGAAAGCCCAAGCAGGTAGTTGTCGTCAAAGACGAACGAGGAGCTATGCGAAACCCTTCGCCTCCACACGTAATAGGCCTTTGGATTAAGGGACACCACGCGGGCTTTTCTGAACACCTGCGCGTTGAAGATAAGGTCTTCGAACCCCCTCACAAGACGCTCGTCGAACTCGATCGCATTGTCCACAACGAGCGAGCGCCTGTAGATTCCCGCCCATACCGCACCAGTTCCCGCTCTTACCTGGTCATAGTGCCTAAAGATGCGCGCTCCCTCGTACGTTGCCTGGATGTCTGGGCCCCCGTACGATACCTGCGGCTTCTTTCCCTGCCCCTCTATGACCTCGAGCAGTCTGCCAAAGCGAACGCAGTCGGCGCCTTCGCGCTTTGCCATGTCGTAGTTGTCCGCCAACAGGTGTGGCAGGTACTCGTCATCGTTGTCGCAAAAGGCAAGGTACGTTCCGCGAGCCCTACGCATGGCAAAATTCCGCGCATGACACATGCCCCCGTTGGGGATGTGAAAGACTCGCACGCGCTCATCCTCTTGCGCCAGGGCGTCGCAAATCGAGCCAGACTCGTCGGTCGACCCATCGTCCACAAGAATGAGCTCGAAGTTCTTGAAGTCCTGCGCCAGCACGCTACGCACCGCATCCCTCACATATTCCTGCGAGTTGTATACGGGCATGATCACGCTTATGTCAATCGTCTTTGAGTCGCTCATTGCTTTTAGCCCTACTCGTGCGTATCCTACTTTCCCGCATACATGCGCTCGTAGTAGTCCTGGTAGGCGCCGGAGGTGACGTGCTCGACCCACGCGGGGTTGTCCAGGTACCAGCGGATGGTCTTGACGATGCCCTCCTCGTAGGGGGTCTCTGGGTACCAGCCCAGCTCGGCGCGGATCTTGTCCGGCGCCATGCCGTAGCGGCGGTCGTGGCCGGCCCTGTCCTGCACGTAGGTGATGAGCCCCTCGTTGACCTCCGGGTCGCCGGTGACCCTGGCGACCTCGGCGATGATCGTCTTGACGATGTAGATGTTGGCGCGCTCGTTGTGGCCGCCCACGTTGTACACCTCGCCGAGCCTGCCCTCGCGCGCGACCATGTCTATGGCCTTGCAGTGGTCGTCCACGTAGAGCCAGTCGCGCACGTTGAGGCCGTCGCCGTACACGGGCAGCGCCCTGTGGTGCAGCGCGTTGTTGATCATGAGCGGTATGAGCTTCTCCGGGAACTGGTAGGGCCCGTAGTTGTTGGAGCAGCGCGTGATCACGGCGGGGAAGCCGTAGGTGTCGTGGTAGGCGCGCACGAACAGGTCCGCCGACGTCTTGGACGCGCTGTAGGGGCTGTGCGGGCTGAGCGGCGTGTCCTCGCGGAAGTATTCCGTGTGCGCCGGGTCCGCGGGGCTACCGTCGGGGTTCAGGGCCTCCGGGATCGCCAGCGTGCCGTAGACCTCGTCGGTGCCCACCTGCAGGTAGCGGTGCGCGCCGAAGCCGCCCTCGCCGTCGTCCCAGGCGGCGCGGCAGCAGTTGAGCAGGTTGACCGTGCCCATGACGTTGGTGTCGGCGAAGACGCCGGGGTTCTCGATCGAGCGGTCCACGTGGGACTCGGCCGCGAAGTTGATAACGTAGTCGGGGTCGTGCTCGGCCAGCACGGCGGCCACGGCCTCGGCGTCGCGGATGTCCGCGTGCACGAACGTGTAGCGCGGGTCGTCCTGCACCGAGACGAGGTTCTCCAGGTTGCCCGCGTAGGTGAGGGCGTCCAGGTTGACGATGCGCGCGTCCTCGTGCTTGCGCAGCATGTACAGGACGAAGTTCGAGCCGATGAAGCCGGCGCCGCCGGTTACGAGATAGGTTGCCATATGCACTCCATAAACTGTTTGAAGATACCTCTTTGTAGTGTAGTCAACGGCCTACGCACTGTCATGTAGCCAATACAAAACCCACGATATGCTCCCGGCCGCGGCGCTGCCTCGACCTTCCCGTGGGGCAGTTCTCGCCCTCCCCGTGGGGCAGTTCGCGCCCTCCCGCAGGCAGGCGGGGCAGCAGCGGCGCATGTAATGCAAGTATTTATGCCAATCGACCGATTAAGTGACATGGGATGCCGAAATCGGTGGCGAGACGTCACTTAATCGGTTTTGCCACGTGCCGATTCCGATTAAGTGACACCCGACGGCAAAAACGGGGCCTCCGCGTCACTTAATCGGGCGAAACTCGTGGGGCGGGGCACCCCGCCCTCGGTCCCGACCGTCGCGGTCCAAAAAGCATAACCCACGTGTAATAACTGCGGCCCACGCGTGAAGCCGAACGACGATTCGTGGCCTGAGTCCAGGTGCGGACCGCCTCGAACCGACCCCCGCCCGGCGCCGTGCCATTTCGGATGCGCGAATATGCACGTTTTTCCGAGGTTAGTGTAGTTTTTGGGTGCCAAATCCCCACCGGCGGAAAAGATGCCCCGCGTTTGCGCAGGTAGAGGGTGCCGCAAATCAGACCCCG
>JAGCBF010000065.1 GCA_017652285.1 Atopobiaceae bacterium | reverse complement strand
GGGGCAAGGAGACGGACCTTCCGTGGGGCGTCATGTTTGAGTCGGGCGGCCAGGTGTATCGGCACCCGTCCCAGCTCTACGAGGCGCTCCTTGAGGGCCTGGTGATGTTTGTGCTGCTCTGGGCACTCGCGCGCAAGGTGCCGCCACGTCCGCAGGGAACCTTTACGGGCGTATTCTTGCTTTGGTACGGCATCTGCCGCATCTTGGTCGAGTTCGTGCGCGTACCCGACTCGCAACTTGGGTACTTGTTTGGAGGGGTAATCACCATGGGGCAGATCTTGTCGCTTCCCTTGGTATTGGGCGGTATCGCGCTTTTGGTATGGTCACGCAAGGCCGCACGGCCTCAGACCGCGCATACCCAAGACTAGCGCGCCGCATGTGTTCGTCCACCCACATGGTAAGGAGGAAGGTATTCATGAAGTATTGGCAACGAGTAGGACTCTGGTCGGTGGCGCTCGCCCTGACGCTGTGCGCGCTGGTGCCGCGTGCGGCATACGCTGCCGGCGACATTATGGTGGGCCTGTTCTATCAAAACGACAGCGACTGCACCAACAGCGTCTATATGAGCTATGACGGCTCGACCATGACACGCGTGACCACGACTTACGACACGCAGGGCCGCGACGGAGGCGGCGCCAGCATCTACTACGACTCCAACCGCAACATCCACTATGGACAGGTCGACCCCAGCATTATGTACTACGGGGGAAAGTTCTGGTCCTTGTCGGGATGGAACCGCCGCGACGGCAAGTTCTGGCCCATGATAAGCTACTCGGAGGACCTGGTCCATTGGACGCACCCCGAAGGCGAGGGGCTTATCAACGGCACGCATGGCATTAGCCTTAACGTATATCCTTCGGGCTTCAGCAGCTCCAAGAAGGGCTTCGACACCGTTGCGCCGGAATGGTTCGTGAGCAAGAACGGCTCGGTGTACATCGTCTTCTCTGCGGGATACTACGGAGCGTTTCATGGTGAGCCCACCAAGGACCGGATGCAGGCGTACGTGGTCAAGGTCACCAAGCTTTCTGCAAGCTCTGGCGTTGCCGATGGCTCCACCAAGTACCTGTGGCCACAAAACCTGCAGTTTAGCGCCGGAACCGCAAAGCGCATAAACATTCCCGGCAACACCGCCGCCAATGCCGACTTTATCGACGGCGCGATGTACACCGAAGGCACCAAAGACTACCTCGTAATAAAGAAGAACGGGCTTACCAACCAGCTCTTCAGCACCTCCAACATCGACGCCAACAAGTGGACCACGGTAAACGCCAAGGTGAGCTTTGGCTACGAAGGCGCGAGCATCGCAAAGTTGGGCAAGACCTACTACATGGTGGCCGACGAGGTGTCTGGCACCACGGCCAAGGGCGTAAAGATGTTCAAGTCCAGCTCCATTACCAACAAGAGCGCATGGGCATTGGCCGGAACGTCCTTCGTAAACAAGAGCGGCAGCAAGACCACCGTACGCCACGGCTCCATCATCACGCTTGCCCAGGGCACCCCCGGCTGGAACGCCGCCGCAAAGCTGCTTAAGTCGAAGTTTGGAAAGAGCACGCGCATCGGTGCCATAGCGAACAAGGCCTACACCGGCAAGGCGATCACCCCGGCCGTAACGGTCAAGCACAACGGCACCAAGCTCAAGAAGAACGTCGACTACACGCTGACGTACAAGAACAACAAGAAGGCGGGCACCGCCACCGTCTACGTCAAGGGCAAGGGAGCCTACACGGGCACGGTAAAGAAGACCTTCAAGATCACCAAGCGCAACCTCTCCAAGGCAACAGTCACGCTTTCCAAGACCAGCTACGCCTACACCGCCGCTGCCATCAAGGCGGCCGTCAAGTCAGTCAAAGTGGGGAACCTCACCTTTGCGTACGGCACCGACTACACGCTGACCTACAAGAACAACAAGGATGTCGGTACGGCCACCGTCACCGTCCAGGGCAAGGGCAGCTGCACGGGCACGGTAAAGAAGACCTTCAAGATCACCAAGGCAAGCATCGCGACGGCTCAGGTCACGCTTGCCGGCACGAGCTACACGTACACGGGCAACGCCATAAAGCCCGCCGTCACGTCGGTAAAGCTGGGCACCAAGACGCTCAAGAGCGGCACCGACTACACCGTTGGCTACACGGCAAACGTCAATGCGGGCACCGCGACCGTAACCGTAACTGGCACGGGCAGCTACACGAAAAGCGCCACCAAGACGTTCACGATTACGGGCAAGAGCCTGGCAAGCGCCTCGGTCACCCTCGCAAAGACCCAGTACACGTACACGGGCAGCGCCATCAAGCCCGCCGTATCCAAAGTGACGCTCGCCAACAAGACGCTGAGCGCGAGCAGCGACTACAACGTTGGCTATACGGCAAACACCGACGCGGGCACCGCGACCGTAACCGTTACCGGCAAGGGCAACTACAAGGACTCGGCCAAAGCGACCTTTACCATTGCTCCCAAGGCAGTTACCGTTACGGCCAACGACGCCAGCAAGACGCAGGGCGAGGAGGACCCAGAGCTCACCGCAACCGTCGGCCAAACCATCAACAACGACAAGATCGCGTACGTCGTAACGCGCGCGGAGGGCGAAGAAGCTGGCGAATACGCGATCACCGTTACGGGCGACGCGATCCAAGGCAACTACAGCGTCACGTTTGTGGGTGGCACGTTTACCATCAATGCCGCCGAGCAGCCGATTGACGATCCGGGCAACAACGACCAGCCAGGCGACAATGAGCAACCGGGTGACAATGACCAGCCGGGTGGCAATGAGCAACCGGGCGACAATGACCAGCCGGGCGACAACAACGAGACCGAAATCTCTCTCGATTCGAGAAACCATGACATCGTGCTCCCCGAGATTCCGATAACGGCGACCAACTAGCAACCAGGAGCCCGCCAACGTGCAATAAGCTCCGCACAACAGCATGCCAACGGCTTCGCCCCCAGCAGGGCGGGGCCGTTTTTGTAACAGTAGACGCGTTTGGTACGCCGCGATGGCAACCGATCCCGTCCCCCAGCTTTTCTCACAGTATGCTCCCCGCCAACGTTCATAGCAGGCACCGTCACTGCAGGCTCGCCACAGTTCGCCGATCAGGCCAGTCGGCCGAATGCTCGGTCGGCCCGATTGGGTGATCGAGGCCAAGCCCCTCTCGGCCATTTGGCCGATTGGGGCTAGGCCCCTTTCGGCCATCTCTGGTATTTGGCCGATTGGGGCTAGGCCCCTTTCGGCCATCGGTCCCTTTCGGCCATCT
>JAGCBF010000064.1 GCA_017652285.1 Atopobiaceae bacterium | reverse complement strand
TGGACTAAACTGGAACAGGGCAGTTTGAACTGGAACAGGGGACGGGTTTGGTGTTCCAGTTTTAAACCAGGAGGGAGTATCCCCGTTTCCACGGCGGAGCAGAGGGGTACTCCCTTTTGATTCGTGCCTATCGCGTTGGCAGTATTTCAATCCACTGACCGTCGGGGTCGGCGATAAAGTACAGGCCCATCCGAGGATTCTCGCGCACGATGCATCCCATGCGCTCGTGAAGGGCGTGGTACACATCGTAGTCGTCCACGCGAAACGCCATATGGACGTCCTTGCCACCATTTTCGTACGGTTCCGTACGCCCACGGTTCCACGTTAGCTCCAGCTCGAAGGGCGTTTCGTCGTTGACCATAAACGTATTCGTCCAGGAACCGTCGTCCGGGCCGCTCTCGCGAACCACGTGGAAGCCAAGGGCCTCCTGGTAAAACGCGATGGTCGCTTCTTTGTCCAAAACATGCGTGCAGCGATGTATGAATCTTGCCTTCATATGTGCAACTCCTTCTGTTACAAGCGCGGGCGGGCATTAGATGGGGCGAGCCTGGCAACAGCTCGGGCAAAAAACACCACCCGCATGTCAATGATGCTCATTTTAGCGCATGCCACCAGTTTTTTATCAATCAAAGACTATAAGCAAGAGCCGCATTCGGCGTATACGTTTGAACCGGCCCCACAAAAGAGTCAGCTTGGCAGTCGGCTTCGCTCAATTAGTGGCCTATCTATGCGCGTGACGTGCTGCTCGAAAGCACGCAGCGGTTGGCGGGAAGCCACACGCTCCCCCATTCAAATGGCGTGCCGTCACGCAGGCACACCAGCTGGTCGACGTTGAGCACGGGCGTGTGCTCGTCGCATTCGAGCCATTCGCCACGCGTCTTTCCGGCGACACATGCGCTATATGTTATGTCTGACTGGCCAACGGGCTGGCCGCTCGTACGTTCGACCGCAGCAAAGACGCTCTCCCTCTCGAAGTCCGCGCGCTCAATCCCCGGACACGCGACCATGTTGAGATGGCTCTCTATAAACATGACGGGCTTGCCGCGCACGGAGCGCACCCGCGTAAGGTACAGGTAGTCCGCACCTTCCGGAATCCGCAGCATCGATGCGCACATGGCGCTTGCAGACCGCATCACATGCTCTATAACCTTCGTACGATACGGAATGTCCTGCTCGTCCATCGACTCCGCAAACGACATGAGCTTGGTGTTGCTGGGTCGCGCCATGAGAGGCTTCGTCACAAAGGTTCCCCTGCCCCGCTGCTTGACGAGCAAACCCTCGTCCACGAGTGCCTGCATGCCCTTGTGAACCGTGCCACGCGCGATGCCCAGCTTGTCCGCAAGCTCGTTTTCCGAGGGGATCGGACCATCCACGCCCCATTCCTTGGCATAAATCTTTTCGCGAATGAGGTCGGAAACGTCCTCGTGCAGCACGGCTAGACCCATCCTTGGCTGGAGTTGTCGACGTTGGCGGATAACGGATCCGATGCATCTACGGCCGAAATCGCGACACTGGCGGGCGACGCGTTCGACGCATGCGCACCCGGGTTCGCGTCGACCGTAGATGGCGCCATGACATCGTCTCGACCAAAACAAGTGGGGTCCTCTCCAGCTGCATGCATGCGCAATGCCTCGTTTAGCACCGCATCTACCTCGGCAAACGTCTGTGAGAAGAACTCGGGAGTAAGCAAGCTGTACGTTGGCACGCCCTCGACGTGATTGACTTCGTTGTTGCGCACGATGCGTTGCTGCGCACGAATGGTCGCAAGCACGTCGGCCTCGTCAATCGCGTACTGCGAAAACGCCGCACACTGCGCGACAAGCTCTTCGGTCGGCCTAGGCACACCGCGAATTGCGAACGTGCGACCAAAGACGTCGAAGTCTCCCTGCTTGCGAATGCGCGTTTGCTCACCGGGTGCGACGCCGATGCGCGCGATGTATTCGGTGGTTCGCCGATTGTAATAGTGGTCGGCGAGCAGGTGCGCCCACGCTCCAAGCACGAGGTCGGCCGATGCGTTTGCAGGCACGGTCCTCACATGACGCTCGTAGAACAGCGCTGCGTTTGGTTTGGGAATGAATTCGGGCCTCGCCAAATGGGTCACTTTGTATTCGATCCTTCGAGATGCATCCGGAACCACGTAACCCACGTACACGTCTGGCGCAAGGTTGCCAAACAAGAAAACGTTTGGGTCAGCGATACCCATGCATGCGGGTTCGGCATCTGCAAGGAGCTTCTCCACATGCGCGGTATGTATGTTCCAGCTTGGCATGTTACCTCCCGTCAGGCCTAAGCGTCGAAGCGAATGGACCTCCACCGTTCCAAAAGGGGTACTCCCCTTTGCCACGGTCGTACCGAATCCCTTCTACAAACGTTGAACGACCTGTCCAACCAATGCGGCGCAGGTACGCGCAGCCTCAACCTTAAACGCGGGGTAATCCATGTCGGCAGAGCCATCGGCCTTGTCGGAAATCGCGCGAACGATAACGAACGGAACCTTGGCCAAATAGCATGCGTGCGCGATGGCGGCTCCTTCCATTTCGCAGCAAAGCGCACCAAAGGTGTCGACGACCCTGTCCTTTTGTTCCGCCGAGCTCACGAACTGGTCGCCCGACGCAACGCGACCCCTATAGACCTGCACGTTTGGAGCGACCTCGCACAAGACGCCGCAGACGATGTCGCACATGCCTTCGTCGGCGACAAACGAGAAGGCGTCCATGCCAGGCACCTGCCCGGGCGCATAACCCAGGGCCTCGACGTTGAAGTCGTGGTACACCGCATCGGTGGAGACCACGAGGTCGCCAATGTTGATGCGCGCATCGAGCGAACCAGCCACGCCCGTGTTTATCACGCAATCCACGGCGTAGTGATCTATGAGCACATGGGCGCACAACGCGGCATTGACCTTTCCGACGCCGCACATGACCACGACCACCGGCACCCCGTTGAGCAAGCCTTCGTTAAACGTCATACCAATAAACGTCTGCGATCGCATACCCTCGAGCTCGTCTACCAGCGCGGCGACCTCGATGTCCATGGCGCCGATAATTCCGATTTTCATTGGCGACACTCCTTCGTGCACAGACCTTCGATATGCCGCACGCACAGCTTTCGAGTTATTCTACCTCACGCATACCGCAAAGAGACGCGCGAGAACAAATGGACAAGAAGCATCGGCTCGGCGCGGACTACCATCCAGATTACCACGATGCACTTGGCACGTTGAGGTTCATCCCACTGTTCTTCGGTTTTGTAGCAACAATTCTGCATATACATACTTGTGTTCGCTTTTTGGGTATGCTATCATGTGTTAGCAGATAACAGCTACATGGGTAATGCATTAAGGAGAGCGATATGTCGGCACGCAGCGCAGCAATGGCACAGGTCAACGTGCGCATCGACCCAGGCGTTAAGGCGGCAGGCGACGCCACGCTAGCGAGTGTTGACGTCACGGCCACGCAGCTCATCCGAGCGATATGGGACAAGCTGGCCCAAGGGGCAAGTGCGTTTGACCAGCTCGCGATTGCCTTGGCCAAGGACTCCCCTGCGCTTGCATCCGATCGCAGGGAAAAAGAAGACGCGGCACGCAAGCTCATAGAGGGAATAATTCAGCGGCAGGAAGCGTTCGAGAAGACGTGGGGGCTCGATGCGTCCACCTATGTCGCCTTGTCTGACGAAGAGATGGAGGACCTGCTCTTTGACGAGCGTATGCAACGCGAGCGCGCAAGGGAGGCTTTCGATGGCAGCTAATCCCCCTATCCTTCTGCTCGATACCAACATATGGCTTGATATCTACCTGCCTCATCGTGCTGGCAGACAAGATGCCCTTGCTCTTCTTGGTGAGGCGCGCAAGAGAGATGCGGGCGTGGCATTCGCGTCACAAGCCGCCCTTGACGTCTATTGTCGCGTAATCGTAGATAACAAGCGATGGATAAGACAAAGCGGGCCATTAACCGAAGATGCGGCCCGCGCCATAAAACGACTTGCATGGGACTGCGTAAACGAGATGCAGCAAATCGCAACCGCCGTCCCATTTGATGCAGGAGACTTCTACCAATGCGCGAAATTTCGTGATGTGCACGACGACCTTGAAGACGACCTCATTATGTCGGCATGCGTACGATCCAAAGCAAACTACCTCGTCACAAACGATCGCAAGCTAATGGCACACTCCCCCATCGACGCAAGAACGCCACGACAGATGATAGAGCTGTTTCGTGCGGGGCTCGCAAAAGGGACCCCAACGACGGACCAGCAAGGTACCTCATACTGGCTTTATCGCTGGCTCGAGAGCTACGAATAACGCCGGTTTCGACAATCACATATAGAAGCGCCCCCGCAACAAAATGCTACGGAGGCGCGGAGACAGATGACAGACGTTGCGAAGGAGCCGAGCCTACGAACGTACCTCGCCGCCGGTGCTCTTGAGTACCTTGGCTAGCAGACGGCTATGGGCCTTGTCGACTTCCTCCGAGGTAAGCGTGTGGTCGTCCGCACGGTACGTAAGCGAGAAGGCCATGGACTTTTTGCCCTCGCCCACGCGTATGGGATCGCGATACACGTCGAACAGCCGCACGTTGCGCAGGAGCTTGCCCCCCGCAGAGGTGATGCGCTGCACGAGCTGCTCGTACGAGAAGTCCTCGTCTACCACCAGCGCGAGGTCCACGTCCACACCGGGCAGCGTGGGCACGTCCGCATACGGCAGCTGGTCTTGGGCAAGCCGCAACAAGGCCTCTGCCGAGAGCTCGAACGCGATGACGGGATCGTTGAGGCCATAGAGCTTGAGCGTCTTGGGATGAATGTTGCCCACCCAGCCCAAAACGGTGCCCTTGGCCACGATTTCGGCAGCCAAGCCGGGCTGCATCCACGCGGACTTTTCGGGCTCCGGCACGCGGAAGCGAACCTTTTGGATGCGCAGCGCGTCCAACAGCTCCTCCACGATGCCCTTCGCATCAAAGAAGTCGAGCGCGGGATACTTGCGATTCCAGGCGTCGTCGCCCCACGCGCCCGAAAGCACGCCCGCGACGTAGGTCTGCTCGTCGGGCAGGCTCTTGTTGGCACGGCCAAAGAGCACGCGGCCGATCTCGTACAGATGCACGTTGGCGACGCCGTGATCCTTGTTGTAGGCAACGGCTCGAAGCAGTCCCGGCATGAGGTCGCGACGCATTTCGCTCTGCTCGTTTACCAAGGGACGAATGATCTGCACCGGCACGCCCTTGACCTCGCGCGCCATGCCCAGGCGAGCCAAGTCGCGCGGGTCGGCGAAGCAGTACGTGCTGGTCTCGTTGAGTCCGCAACCGCGAAGCGTGCGACCGATGAGCCTCATGCGGCGCTGGTCGACGGAAAGCCCGCCGGCATGGTTTTTGGGCGCGGGCAGCGTGGGCTGCACGTCGCCTTCGCCCCAGAGGCGCAGAATCTCTTCCACTAGGTCGACCTCGCGCGTGAGGTCGGGACGATTGGTCGGCGGGATCACGTGCAACGAGCTCATGTCGCCGCGGCGACCCTTGAGCACGGCGCAACCAAGACGCTCGAGGCGCGCGACCATGAAGTCGTTGTCGATGGGGGCGCCACAGATAGCCCGGACGCGGTCGGGACGCATCTCGATGGACGCCGCCTCGACGCGACGCGGATACACGTCCACCATGCCGCGCACGACCTGCGCGCCACAGCATTCCTCGAACAGCGCGGC
>JAGCBF010000063.1 GCA_017652285.1 Atopobiaceae bacterium | reverse complement strand
TACACCAGTAGCGAGGTAAATGCTCGGTAACGTACTTATAAAGAATTGGATAACTGGTAAGGATGGATTAGACTAAACAGGAGAGCGCCACGCAAGGGGATTGCCTCTGCGTTGCGGCAGACAAGTACAAACGAAAGGTGGCAAACATGAACTTAGACGACATTACCCCAGAGATGCGCGAGAAGGCCAAGGAGTGCAAAAGCACCGAGGAGCTGCTCGAGCTCGCGCGGCAAGAGGGATATGAGCTTTCGGACGAGCAGCTAGAGAATGTTGCTGGCGGGTGGAAAGACGACTCCGACTGCGATGACTACTGCTTCATGGACTGCACCATCGATTAACCTTTAACAAATCTTCTCTGCGTGTGGTGATTACGAAATGGCAAAAGAAGCCCCAAGCTCTTTTGCCATTTCTGTTATTCTTATACCATCTATTGGTTTGTGGAATGCGATGATTCGAATAAGGGGGAATCTCTTCCATGCAGAAAAAGTTCAGCAAGCTTCCGTTTAAGGGAACGCCCGAGCAAGATGCGCAGCTCAAGGCCGTCATCGCCGAGAACTGCCACGACAAGAGCAACGTAATGGTCGTTATGCAAAAGGCCCAAGACATCTATGGCTACCTGCCCATCGAGGTGCAAGAGATGATCGCCGAGGGCATGGGCGTGCCGCTGGAGAAGGTCTACGGCGTCGCGACGTTCTATGCGCAGTTCGCTCTTTCGCCCAAGGGCAAGTACAACATCTCCGTCTGCCTGGGTACCGCCTGCTACGTCAAGGGCTCGGGCGACTTGTTGGACAGGCTCAAGGAGAAGCTTGGGATCGATGTGGGAGAGTGCACGGACGATGAGAAGTTCTCGCTCGAGGCTTGCCGTTGCATCGGCGCCTGCGGCCTGGCTCCCGTCCTTACCGTAAACGAAGAGGTCTACGGTCGTTTGGTTCCCGACGACATTGACGACATCCTGGCCAAGTACGCCGACTAACGGCCAGCCCAAAACCTGCGCGCTTCTAAACGAAGGACAAAGAATATGAAAATCTCGATGATCAGGGACCTGTTGGAGGCAGAGGTGTTGTGTTGCGAGGAAAGCCTCGACAACGACGTCTATTCCGCTTGCGGCTCTGACATGATGAGCGACGTCCTCGCCTACGTCAAGGACCAGGCGGTGCTGCTCACGGGTCTCGTGAATCCCCAGGTCATTAGGACCGCAGAGATGATGGACATGAAGTGCATCGTCTTCGTGCGCTCAAAACGGCCTACCGACATCATGATTTCCATGGCAGAGGACGACGGCATCGTTATGATGGCATCCGAAAAGCGCATGTACGACGCCTGTGGAACGCTCTACATCAACGGGCTCATAGGAACGAAGGCCGTTCATGTCTGATGCGCTCGTATTCCACTTCGACGTCGATGGCGAGAACTTCACCTCTGCGGGGCAGGCGTCCACGCAGGTAAAGAAGAACCTTCGCCAGCTCGGCCTGTCGCCCGCGATCATTCGACGGGTATCCATTGCCATGTACGAGGGCGAAATCAACATGGTGATCCACGCCAATGGGGGTACCGCCGAAGTCATGGTGACGGAGGATTACATAGACATTGTCCTAAAAGACACGGGACCGGGCATACCAAACGTGGAGCAGGCGATGCAGGAGGGTTTCTCCACCGCCACGGACAGCATTCGTTCGTTGGGATTTGGCGCGGGCATGGGCCTTCCCAACATGAAGCGCTATACCGATTCCATGAACATCGATACCGTCATTGGGGAAGGTACCACCATAACCATGCGGGTGAACCTGACCTAACGAGCACACTCCATTGTTATGGATGGGGGTTTGATGGCGAGCAGTGATTATGAGCACTCGGTACGTCTTGACGTAAGCAAGTGTACCGGGTGCACGAATTGTTTACGACGATGCCCGACGGAGGCCATTCGCATCAACGATGGCCACGCGGTCATCAACGACTCGCGCTGCATAGACTGCGGCGAGTGCATTCGCATATGCGACAACAACGCCAAGCGTGCCGTGGTAGAGAAGCTCGAGGCCATGGACCGCTTCCGCTACAAGATCGCCCTGCCGGCACCGTCGCTGTATGGGCAGTTCGAGAACCTCGACGACGTTGACTACGTGTTGGACGGCCTGCTAAAGATGGGCTTCAACGACGTGTTCGAGGTGTCGAAGGCGGCCGAGCTCGTGAGCGCCTACACCAGGCAGTACCTCAAGACGGAGGGGGTAAAGCTCCCCATAATCAGCTCCGCCTGCCCGGTGGTCGTGCGCCTGATCGCGCTGCGCTTCCCGTCGCTCAACGACAACGTCATGCACATGCTGCCACCCATGGAGGTCGCGGCTAAGCTCGCTCGCCAGCGGGCCAAGGAGCGGCATCCGGAGCTTACCGACGAAGACATCGGCGTGTGCTTCATATCGCCCTGCCCGGCAAAGGCGAGCTACGTAAAGAACGGCTTTGCGGACTACAAGAGCCAGGTCGACGTGGTCGTATCCATGAGCGACGTGTACTTTGGCCTCATCGGCACGATGAGCCGCGAGGGCAACGTCGAGTCCATGACGGAATCGGGCATGGTCGGCATTGGGTGGGCAAGCTCTGGCGGCGAGGCCACGGCGCTCTTTAACGACGAGTACCTTGCGGCAGACGGTATCGAAAACGTAATCAACGTGTTGGAGCAAATGGAAAACGGCAACATGCCGCAGGTCAAGTTCGTGGAGCTTGACGCTTGCACGGCTGGTTGCGTGGGCGGCGTGCTCACGGTGCTCAACCCCTACATCGCCAAGACCAGGCTCCAGTCCTTACGTCGCTACCTGCCCGTGTCCAGGAACTTCATAGCGCCCGACGAGCAGGAGTATATACCGGACATGTACCTGTTCAACGAGCTGCCGGAGTACAAGCCCATCGCGCAGCTTTCCACCAACATGGCCGAGTCCATGCGCATGATGGCCGACATCCAAAGGTTGCATCGGGCGCTTCCGGGCATCGACTGCGGTGCGTGCGGCGCCCCAAGCTGCCGGGCGCTGGCCGAAGACATCGTACGAGGCCATGCAAAGTTCGAGGACTGCAAGATCCGTGGGAAGTGAGGTAACAAGATGAAGGTCAAGGACCTGCTGACGCACGGATTCGAGGCCGTGACGTTGCCCGACGGCGATCGCGACATAGACGGCGTCTACATCGGAGACCTACTGAGCTGGGTCATGGGACGCGCGCAAATGGACAATGCGTGGATCACCATCATGAACAACGTAAACGTCATCGCGGTCGCGACGCTTGCCGACACCTCATGCGTGATCCTTGCGGAAGGCGTCGCCTTATCGGACGACCTCGTCAAGACGGCAACGGACAAGGACGTCAACATATTGTGCAGCCAAGAGCCGATCTACGAGACGGCGGTAAGGCTGGCCGGGCTCTTGTCGTAGGGGAGCCGCCGATGAGCAAGCTCTACTACGACTTCCACGTCCACTCGTGCCTTTCTCCGTGCGGGGACGCGGACAACACGCCCAACAACCTCGCAGGCATGGCCTACCTCAACGGGGTGCGCCTCATGGCGCTGACCGACCACAACACCTCGAAAAACTGCCCGGGATTCTTTGACGCGGCACGGCGCTACGGCGTCGTGCCCATTGCGGGCATGGAGCTTACCACGGCGGAAGACATCCATGTGGTATGCCTGTTCGAGACGCTCGACGAGGCGTTGCGGTTTAGCGACGAGGTCGACACGCGGCGCGTGCGCATAAAGAACCGCGAGGAGATCTTTGGAGAGCAGCTCATCTTGGACGGCGAGGACAACGTGGTGGGCAAAGAGGAGGACCTTCTCATCAACGCGACCACGATATCGCTCGACGAGGCCATAGAGGTCGTGCACAAGTACCGGGGCGTCTGCTATCCGGCCCACATCGACCGTCCGGCAAACGGGGCCATCGAGATCTTGGGCGCGTTTCCCCACTACGCGGGCTTCAACCTGGCCGAGCTGCACGACCGATGCAACAAGGAGGCATACGTCCGCGACTACGGCCTTGAGCACGTGCACATTATGTACAGCTCGGACGCCCACTATCTGGATCAGCTCCGCGAGGGGTCGGACAACGCCTGGATCGAGGTCGAAGACGAGTCCGGTGACGAGGACCTCATACGACATGGGGTGTTTGAGCAGCTCAGGCATTACGACATGGAGGGACAAGCATGAAGGAACTGTCACTCAACATACTGGATGTCGCCGAAAACTCCGTCAAGGCGGGGGCGTCGCTCACGCAGATCCTGCTTACGGAGACGGATGACGTGCTCACGATCGAGATCGTGGACGACGGCTGTGGCATGAGCGAGGACGTCGTGCGCAGCGTCGTCGACCCGTTCTACACCACGCGCACCACGCGCAGCGTCGGCATGGGCATACCTCTGCTCAAGCTCGCCTGCGAGCAGACGGATGGCTCGCTCTCCATCCATTCGACCACGACAGAGGCAGACCCGTCCGATCATGGCACGCACGTAACGGCGACCTTCAACAAGAATCACATCGACTTTACGCCTCTTGGCGATGTGAGCGAATCGATACTGACCCTCATCCAGGGGCATCCAGATAAGGATTTTTTGTTCAAGCACGCAAAAAATGGCGGCGAAGTTGAGCTGGACACAAGGAAACTCCGAGAGGTGCTAGAAGATGTGCCGCTTAACAGTTATGATGTTATGGAGTGGGTTCGTTCGTACTTGCGTGAGCAGTACGAGGCGCTTGGATAACAGGCGCGCATAAAGGAGAGGATTGTGTATGAAATCATTGGCGGAACTGCAAGCGATCAAGAACAGGATGAAAGACAAAGTCGTCCTGCGCGATGGCATGGAGAGCACTCGCGTAGTCGTCGGCATGGCGACCTGCGGCATCGCCGCAGGTGCGCGTCCTGTTCTTAACGCCTTCGTGGAGGGCGTGAACAAGGAGGGCCTGGAGGACAAGGTCACGGTGACCCAGACCGGCTGTATTGGCCTGTGCCAGTTCGAGCCCGTCGTCGAGGTCTTTGAGGCCGGCAAGGAAAAGGTCACCTACGTAAAGATGACCCCCGAGCGCGCTCAGGAGGTTATCGAGAAGCACATCAAGGGTGGCCAGGTTGTTAACGAGTACACCGTCGGCACTGTTACGGCCTAATATTGGAGGTATATTTTGATTCGTTCACAAGTATTAATCTGTGGCGGTACCGGTTGTACCTCGTCTGGTAGCCAGCAAATCCAGGACGCCTTTGAGGCCCAGATCGAGAAGAACAGCCTGCAGGACGAAATCAAGCTGGTCCGCACCGGCTGCTTCGGTCTGTGCGAGCTCGGTCCCGTCGTCATCGTGTACCCGGACGGCACCTTCTACAGCCGCGTGTCCGTCGACGACGTGGAAGAGATCGTTACCGAGCACCTGCTCAAGGGTCGCCGCGTCGAGCGACTCGTCTACGACGACCACGGCAAGGCCGAGGCGGACGAGTTTGGCAACATCGCCCTTTCCGACACCACCTTCTACAAGACGCAAAACCGCGTCGTGCTGCGCAACTGTGGCGTCATCAACCCCGAGGACATCGACGAGTACATCGCGATGGACGGCTATGAGGCGCTCGGCAAGGTCCTGACCGAGATGACCCCCGAGGAGGTCATTCAGGAAGTGACCGACTCCGGCTTGCGCGGTCGTGGTGGCGGCGGCTTCCCCACGGGCCGCAAGTGGGCCCTGTGCGCCCCCAACAAGGCCGACCAAAAGTACGTCGTCTGCAACGCGGACGAGGGCGACCCCGGCGCGTTCATGGACCGCTCGGTCCTTGAGGGCGACCCGCACAGCATCATCGAGGCCATGGCCATCTGCGGCTACGCCTGCGGTTGCTCCAAGGGCTACGTCTACGTGCGTGCGGAGTATCCCATCGCCGTAAAGAGGCTCTCCATCGCCATAGATCAGGCGCGTGAGTACGGCCTGCTGGGCACGAACATCTTCGACTCCGGCTTTGACTTCGACATCGAGATCCGCCTGGGCGCCGGCGCGTTTGTCTGCGGCGAGGAGACGGCACTCATGACCTCGATCGAGGGCAACCGCGGCGAGCCCCGTCCTCGTCCGCCGTTCCCCGCCGTCAAGGGCCTCTACGGCCGTCCGACGGTCGAGAACAACGTGGAGACCTTCGCGAACATCCCGCAGATCATCCTGCGCGGCGCCGAGTGGTTCGCCTCCATGGGCACCGAGCGCTCCAAGGGCACCAAGGTCTTCGCGCTGGGCGGCAAGATCAACCACACCGGCCTGGTCGAGATTCCCATGGGCACCACGCTCGAGCACATCATCTACGAGATCGGCGGCGGCATTCCCCACGGCAAGAAGTTCACGGCCGCCCAGACCGGCGGTCCTTCGGGCGGCTGCATCCCCGCGAGCCTCATCGATACCGAGGTCGACTACGACAACCTCACGGCCATCGGTTGCATGATGGGTTCCGGCGGCCTCATCGTCATGGACGAGGACACCTGCATGGTCGACATGGCCAAGTTCTTCCTGGAGTTCACCGTCGACGAGTCCTGCGGCAAGTGCACGCCCTGCCGCGTGGGCACCAAGAGGCTGCTTGAGCTCCTGGACAAGATCACGGCCGGCAAGGGCACGATGGAGGACCTCGACCGCATCGAGGAGCTGTGCGAGTACATCAAGACCAACTCGCTGTGCGGCCTGGGCCAGACGGCGCCCAATCCCGTGCTCGCGACGCTCAAGTTCTTCCGCGAGGAGTACATCGCCCACGTCCAGGACAAGAAGTGCCCCGCCGGCGTGTGCAAGGACCTGTTGACGTTCACCATCGACATGGACAAGTGCATCGGCTGCGGCCTGTGCGCTCGCAACTGCCCGGTCGGCGCCATCGAGCAGACGGAATACGTTGCACCGCGCCACAAGCGCGCCTCCTACACCATCGATGCGGAGAAGTGCATCAAGTGCGGCGTCTGCATGGGCAACTGCAAGTTCAAGGCAATCAGCAAGCAGTAGAAGGAGCCTCGAAGGTATGAATATGGTTAATGTAAAAGTTAACGGTATCGCTGTTAGCGTACCGGAGGGTTCCACGATTCTTGAGGCAGCCCGTAAGGCGGGCGTCGAGATTCCGACCCTGTGCTACATGAAGGAAAAGAACGAGATCGGCGCATGTCGCATCTGCATCGTAGAGGCGACCGGCACCAGGGGCCTTGTGACCGCCTGCGTATATCCCGTCGCCGAGGGCATGGAGATCCAGACCAACTCCGAGAAGGTCCGCCAGTATCGCAAGACCACGCTCGAGCTCATCCTTTCCACGCACGACAAGAAGTGCCTGTCGTGCCCGCGCTCCACGGACTGCGAGCTGCAGAAGCTCTGCCTGGAGTATGGCGTGGACGAGGATGCGTTCGACGGCTTCAAGCCCACCTACGAGATCGACTACTCGGTGCCGCACCTGGTGCGCGACAACAACAAGTGCATCCTGTGCCGTCGCTGCGTGGCGGCGTGCATCGAGCAGTTCGTGGGCGTCATCGGCGCCAACGACCGTGGCATCGACACCAACATCGGCTCGCCCTTCAACCGTCTGCTGAGCGACGTGCCCTGCATCTCGTGCGGCCAGTGCACGGTCGTGTGCCCCACGGGTGCCCTTACCGTTAAGGACGACACGGACAAGGTCATGGCGGCCATCGCCGACCCCTCCAAGTACGTCGTCGTGCAGACCGCTCCGTCCGTCCGCGCCCAGCTCGGCGAGGCCTTCGGCCTGCCCATCGGCACCAACGTGGAAGGCAAGATGGTCGCAGCCCTTAGGCGCCTTGGCTTCGACAAGGTCTTCGACACCGACTTTGGCGCCGACCTCACCATCGTGGAAGAGGCCAACGAACTTGTTGAGCGCATCAAGAACGGTGGCGTGCTTCCCATGGTCACGTCCTGCAGCCCCGGTTGGGTCAAGTTCTGCGAGTACTACTATCCCGACCTGCTGCCGCACCTCTCCACCTGCAAGTCCCCGCAGCAAATGCAGGGCGCGGTAACCAAGACCTACTTTGCCGACAAGATGGGCATCGACCCCAAGGACATCGTGTCCGTCTCCGTCATGCCCTGCACGGCCAAGAAGTTCGAGATCGGCCGCGACGACCAGTCCGCCGCAGGCCCCGGCATGCCCGACCTCGACATCTCCATCACCTCGCGCGAGCTTGGCTACCTCATCAAGAAGAGCGGCCTTAAGTTCGACATGCTCCCGGACGAGGAGTTCGACGATCCCATGGCCGATGACACCGGCGCGGGCGTTATCTTCGGCGCCACCGGCGGCGTCATGGAGGCTGCCGTTCGCACTGCCAACGCATGGCTCAACGGCGCTACCGAGCCGCTGGAGCTCACCGCCGTTCGTGGCACCGAAAGCATCAAGGAGGCCACGGTCAACGTCGCCGGCACCGACCTCAAGGTCTGCGTCGCCTCCGGCGCGAGCGCTGCCGCCGAGGTCATGGAAAAGGTCAAGGCCGGCAACCCCGAGGGTTGGGGCTTCATCGAGATCATGGGTTGCCCCGGCGGCTGCGTCAACGGCGGCGGCCAGGTCATCCAGCCGCAGTACGTGCGCGACACGGTCGACGTCAAGGCGCTGCGTGCCAAGGCGCTCTACGACGCCGACGCGTCCATGAGCCTGCGCATGTCTCACGAGAACCCCTCCATCATCAAGCTGTACGAGGAGTGGTTCACCGAGGGCTACGGCAAGGGCAAGGCGCACCACGCGCTGCACACGAGCTACGTCGCCCGCGAGAAGTACCCCAAGGAGTAAACCGTAAACAGTTGAAAGCGCGACTGTAAAAATGGCCGATTGGGGCCTAGCCCCAATCGGCCACATTTGTAAGTACATTGAGTCACGTCTTTGACATGCGCAGACCGACCTCTTACCCGTAAGCCATCATCCGACAGGTTCGTTGCGGTATTGTCTATAAGAAGTGCAAGGACAGGGAGGCAAGCATGGGCAAACGGCGCTGCATCGAGGAGGTCCGAACCTGGACGGGGTCGGGAGAAGGCCGCATTAACGAGGACTACGCTCAGGTGGACACGAGCCTGCGGTGCGCCGTGCTGGTGGACGGGGCAACTGGGCTTACCAAGCACAACCTGATGACCGACACGACGGACGCCTCGTGGTACGCACGCGAGCTGGTGTCGGCGACGTTCGACGAGGTCCGTGCGGGAAGCGATCCGCGCGAGGCGCTGGGACGGGCCGGACGAAGCGTGGCGGACGAGTACCTACGCCTGCAGGGGAGCACCAGGCTGCGTCGAGAGGACCTGCCCAATGCAAGCGTCGCCGTACTTACGTGGGACGATTCTGTCGTGCGCGTCATCATGCTGGGGGATTGCACGGCCGTGGTGGGCATGCGTGCGGGGGAGTCGCAAGTCGTCCATGACGCGACGCTCGACGCGCTCGACCAGCAAAACTACGAGCGCATGTACCGCTACGCGACCACGAACGGAACGTCCATGCGGGAAGCGCGCATGGCGGTAAACGACAAGTTCATCATGAATCGCCTCAAGATGAACGAGCCGGGAGGCTATTGGGCGGCAGACATATCGTGTCGTGGCTTTGGCCACGAGTCCGTCACGGAGTTCCCGCTGGCGGACGTCCGCTATGCCTTCGCCTGCTCGGACGGCTATGTTGCCGCCGTTGACATGGGCGTGGTATCGAGTGCCGCGAACCTTGGCGATGCCGTCGCGCGCGGAGAAGGACAGCGGCTCGGAGAGTCGCTGCGCAAGGCGGAACGCGCGGACGAGGGTTGCTGGCGGGTGCATCGCTCAAAGGTCAGCGACGACGCGACGTACATGCTCGTGAGGTTTACGTAAAGGTAGATGGAGATTTTCCCAAACGTCGCAGGTGTGTTATAGTTACCATTTGTGCGTATATGCGGGCGTGGTGGAATTGGCAGACACGCTGGATTTAGGTTCCAGTGGGGATACCCCGTGAAGGTTCGAGTCCTTTCGCCCGCACCATCGCATGCTTGGGGAGTTGTCCCCTGCACGACAGCACGAGAAAACTGGAGGAACGTTGAAGATCACCGTCAACACCGAGAAGCCCGAAAGCGGTCTTCTTGTCGCCACGCTTACCATTGGCAAAAAGGACGTCGACGCGGCAATCGCCAAGACCTACAAGGACATCGCCCGCAAGTACGCATTCCAGGGCTTCCGTCGTGGTCGCGCTCCTCGTCCGGTAATCGATGGCATCGTCGGTCGCCAGGCAGTCCTTGCGGAGGCCACCAACAGCCTGCTCACCGAGGCCGAGCCCCTCATGATCGAGCAGCTCGACATCGTACCTGTAGGCCAGATCGACTACGGCGAGGAGCCTGCGCTGGCACAGGAGAAGACCGATTACACCATCGAGGCAAAGATCAACGTGCGTCCGGACGTCGAGCTCGATGCCTACGAGGCGCCGACCATCAACATGCCCCCCGAAGAGGCCACCGAGGCCGAGATCGACCAGCAGATCAAGCTGCTGCTTTCCTATCGCACCCAGTTTAAGGACGTCGAGGAGGATCGTGGCGCCGAGGGCAGCGACATGCTTCTGTGCGATGTGGAAAACATCAGCAACCTGCGCGAGTACGAGGGTCAAAACCGCATGTTCAGCCTCGACAACGAGCGCCTGCACCAGGAATGGCGCGACGGACTGCGCGGCATGAAGAAGGACGAGGAGAAGGAGATCTCCTGGACCGTCGAGCATGAGCACGATGGCGAGAAGCACGAGGCGACCTTTGCCGCAAAGGTCAAGGTAAACGCCATTCGCGTGGCCGTCACGCCCGAGCTTACGGAAGACAACGTCAAGGAGGACTTTGGCTTCGAGACCATCGAGGAGCTCCGCGAGGCCGTAAAGGAAGAGATCGAGGCCGACAAGAAGGCGTCGCTTCCGCAGCTCAAGGAAGACCGTGTGGTCGAGGCCATCGGCGAGCACCTCACGCTCGAAGAGGTGCCGGCTTCCTATACCGAGCAGGTGTTTAACGAGATCGCGAACCAGTTCCTCACGCAGCTCCAGAGCCAGAACATGTCGCTCGACGGATACCTGCAGTCTCGTGGCGCAAGCCCCGACGACTTCGTGGCCGACCTTCATGCCCAGGCCGAGGAGCGTGCCCGTCAGTCGCTCGCGCTCGATGCCCTGGCGGCCCACCTTGGGCTCGAGGTCAGCGAGGACGAGATCCGCGAGGAGTTCGAAAAGGCTGGCGTGCCCGACGTGGCGTCTGCCATCAAGGACTTCCTCAACGAGGGCCGTCTTCCTGCCGTGCGCGAGTCCATCCGTCGCACCAAGGCGGTGCAATGGCTGGTCGAAAACGCCGACGTCAACGTCGTGGACGAGATCGCCGAGCGCGCAGCAGGCGAGGATGACGCAGAGTCCGACGAGGACTAGTACGGGCGACTGAACTATCGAACAGGAGGACCGACCTCACGAACGGCAAACGAGTGAGGCCGGTCCTTTGCTATCTTCAATTCGTCGTGTCTAGCGCACGTTTGTTTTGGGAATACTACATCCGTATGTCTAAACGAAGAATGCAAGAAGGAGCACCTATGGTAAATCCCACCAACATCCCGCTGATTCCCTACGTGGTGGAGCAAACGCCGCGCGGGGAGCGCAGCTACGACATCTATTCTCGGCTGCTCAACGACCGAATCGTCTTCATTGGCGAACCCATCACGCGCGAAAGCGCCAACCTGGTCATTGCGCAGCTCCTGCATCTGGAAAGCCAAGACCCCGACAAGGACATTTCGCTCTACATCGACTCTCCTGGCGGCGAGGTCTACGCAGGCTTGGGCATCCTGGATACCATGAACTTCATAAAGCCGGAGGTATCGACCATCTGCGTCGGCATGGCTGCGTCCATGGCGGCCGTCCTGCTGGCGTGCGGCGCAAAGGGCAAGCGCATGGCGCTTCCCAATTCCATGGTGCTCATCCATCAGCCGAGCTCTGGCGTGCAGGGCCAGCAGACCGACATACAGATCGTCGCGGACGAGACCAAATACATTCGCGAGCATCTTAACAAGATCTTGTCGGATGCGACAGGTCAGCCCATAGAGAAGATCCAGCAGGACACCGAGCGCGACAACTACCTGCGTGCGCAGGCGGCCTTGGAGTATGGCTTGGTGGACCGTGTTATTACGTCGAGGAACGAAGAGGCAAGCGAGGACTAAGAGTGCCCAGGAACGACCAAATGCGCTGCTCATTTTGTGGTAAGACGCGCAACCAGGTAAGCAAGCTCATACAGGGTACGGGCGGCATATTCATTTGCGACGAGTGCGTAAACGCCTGCTCCGATATCTTGGCGGAGGCGGAGCAGGACGCCCTGGAAGAGACCAGGGAGGGCGATGCATCGGCCCTAAAGGATCTGCCCACGCCGCAACAGATCTATGAGGAGCTGTCGCAGTACGTCATGGGTCAAGAGAAGGCCAAGCGGGCCATGAGCGTCGCGGTGTACAACCATTACCGTCGCGTCCTTTCGGGCGACGACGAGGTGCCCGAAGGCGAGGAGGGCGTCGAGCTCGCAAAGAGCAACATCTTGTTGCTGGGACCTACGGGCACCGGCAAGACGCTCTTGGCACAGACACTCGCACGCTTCTTAAAGGTGCCGTTTGCCATTGCGGACGCGACGACCCTCACCGAGGCCGGCTACGTGGGCGAGGACGTGGAGAACATCCTGCTCAAGCTCATCACGGCGGCCGACTTCGACATCGACCGCGCCGAGATCGGCATCATCTACATCGACGAGATCGACAAGATCGCCCGCAAGGCCGAGAACCTCTCGATCACGCGCGACGTATCCGGCGAAGGCGTGCAGCAGGCGCTGCTGAAGATCGTCGAGGGCTGCGATGCAGCCGTGCCCCCGCAGGGCGGGCGCAAGCATCCGCAGCAGGAGCTCATCCCCATCAACACGACCAACCTCCTGTTCATCCTGGGCGGGGCGTTCGTGGGCCTTACCGACATCATCGCCCAGCGCGTGGGCAAGGCCAACATCGGCTTCGCAT
>JAGCBF010000062.1 GCA_017652285.1 Atopobiaceae bacterium | reverse complement strand
TGCGTTTTGGCCGATTGGGGCTAGGCCCCTTTCGGCCATTTTGCGGAGCCTTCATGTCTGCCCGCCGCGACGCCTACCGACGTGGCAGCGTCGCGAGGTTGCTGGTGCCCTTTGCCAGGACGCGCCGCGCGGCCGTGCGTACGGCTTCCACGGACGAGCCCACCGCGCATTGGACGAGCGACAAGGCCACTTCGCGGGTCTTGTCATCCGTCTTGCCCAGGGCGTGCAGCACGGGCTGAAGGCTCTCTGGCGACGTGACGATCTGGTTCAAGCTCGTCGCGCCTCCCGCCTCGAGGGCGTCGAAGATCTGCTTGGTCACCTGTGCACGCTCCTCCAGGGGAATCTCGTGCATCCATTGGGCGATCACTTGGTTAAGGAGTCGGCAGTCGCGCTGGAGTCCCGGCGCCCTCACCAGGCTGTCGTGCGTTACCTGCCAGGTGGTCAGGTCGTGCTGCGCAATGCCGCTCTCGTTGCTTTGGACTATCGTTCGTGGCTCGTCGTCACGTGCGAAGAGCATGCCGATGACGCTGTAGGCAGGCACGATGCGGCAGATCTTGTCCGACAAAACCTGCTGCGGCGCGCTGCCATGGGCCGCGATGACCGCGCGTGCCATGCCCGGGCCATCGTTTGAGTACGCGCGCGTGACGAGCTCGACCTCCTCGTCGGAGCAGGATCGGAGCGCGTATTCCGCAAGCGTGCCGCCCTTTGAATGGCCGCCTACGTAAAAGGCTTGGCCGTTGGCGGCTGTCCGCTCGAGGGAGCGATGCAGGTAGCGCGCTGCCTTACGCTGTGCCTCGGTCACCGTAAAGCTCAGCATGAAGTTCTCGCGCCAGCCCACGATGGTGTTGTCGGTGCCCCTAAATGCGACGTAGGTGCCCGCATGTGGCAGGTCGACCTGAACGGCGGCGAACTGCAGGGCCTGCTGCTTGTCGACCTCGTCTGCATAGGAATGAAGGAGCGCGTCGCCAAAGCGGTCGGACATCATAAGAAGCCGCACGAACTCCTCGTCGATCTTTGCCAGCGAGCGCACGAACGCAGAGACGTCGTCGCCGGCTTGCGCGAGCAGTTGCGTGCAGGCTTGTGCGAGGGAGATGGTCGCGTCCTGGCCCTCGGCTGGCACGATGCCGGTGAAGTCGAGATACGCCAACGCGGAAAGCGCGAGGTTGTCCACCTCGTTAAAGGGACGCTCGTCAAAGGTGAGGTCGCCACGCCAGCGCAGGTAGTCGTGAATGGTCGGCATGGTCACGCGTCCTTAGGCAGGGCGGCGAGCTCGATGGCGTCGCGGTTCGCCAGACGTGCGAAGTCCGGCCCCAGCCATACGCGTGACTCGCCCGGGGCAAGCACGAGCGGCATGCGGCTGTGGATTGGCGCGACGTCGGCGTTTGGCGTGGTCGTGACGATGGAGAAGCGCTCGTCCTCGTAGACGCCCGCAAGCAGGAACACCGCGTGGCGGGGGAGCGAAAACGCTACCTGCGCGCCACGCCGTGGCGGCTCGCGTGTCCACGACTCGTAAAAGCGACGCACGGGAACGAGGCAGCGTCCGTTAAGGATCGGGCCGTGCCACAGGCCGCGACCCGATCTCGCCTGGGAAAGCGCGGTCTCTATGCGGGTGTTAAAGACCAGCTTGGACGGGCCGCCAGGCTGCTTAAAGCCCCAGGTGAGCATGCACGCCTCAAGCTCTCCCTGCTTGTTGGGAACGAACAGCGGCAGCTGCGTGCCGGGATACGCGTCGGGCGCCTCCTCTGCGGCTCCGTGGCGCGGCATGCGCGCGCGGCCGGTCGTCTTGAGATTGTCCAAGGCTTCCTCGAGGTCGGGAAGCGTGAGCGGCGTGACTCTGTGACACATGCGCAAACCTCACTTGTCAGGCGTGCCGGACATCGGTCGCCCCTGATGCCCGGCACGTGGCTATGCCAATAGACTAGATCAGTCCCAGATGCTTGAAGGCGTTGAACAGGCCGTCCTCGTTGACGTCGTCCGTTATGTAGTCCGCAGCCGCCTTGATCTCGGGCCCGCCGTTGCCCATGGCCACGTTGAACGCGCAGAGCTCAAACATGGACAAGTCGATCTTGGCGTCGCCAAAGGAAACGGTGTCTTCCTGACGGGCGCCCAAATGCTCGAGCAGCACCTCGATGGCGTGCTTCTTGGTGATGCCCTTGGGACCGAGGTCGCCAAAGAGCGCCTGCTCGTCCTTGCCGCCCCAGGTGTTGCATTCCATGTCGGGGAACTCGACCTTGGAGTCAAGATGGTCCTGATAGCTGGAAAGGATGAAGCTGACCTTGTTGACGTCGTCACGATACAGGTCGTCGGTGCGCGTCATGCCGTCGATGAATGCCTGGCCGGCGTTGGATGCCTGCTCCTCGCTCGCGCCTTTGCCCATGGCGTACTTCTTCATGGTCTCGGGCGCCTGCTCGACAAACCAGCTGTTGATGTACATGCCGCTGTTTGCCTCGAGGTAGAAGCCCAGATGACGCTCGTTGCACCAGTCCACGATGTGCTTGACCTGCTCGACGCTGAGCGCCTGATGCATAACGACCTCGCCGTCGTCCTCCACGTAGCCGCCGTTGGCACCGATCATGCCGTCGAGTTCCGGAAGGTCGCGCTGAGCGATCTCTGCCTTGGAGCAGCCCGTGCAAATATAAACCTTGTTACCGTTGGCGCGCGCGAGCTCGACTGCCTTGGCGGCAGACGCAGGGCACTTGGCATCGTAGTCAATGAGGGTGCCGTCGACGTCCAAGAATACGATTTTGCTCATTCTGACTCCTTCTGTGTGGTTCCGTTGCTGGCTGTATTACCATCGTATCATGTGAAATGACAATTACGATATGTTCTTTACGCGATGGAGCAGGGGGTAACGCCTATGGCAGGCAACGGCAGCAACTGGAATTCCTTTATGCAGAGTCGGCAGGCGCAGATCGTTTTGTACAGCATCTGCGTCTTCTTCTGCGTGTTCTATGCGGTCGACGGCGTTTTGGAGATGCTGTCGCCCGAACGATCGGCGCAGATGATGGGAGCGCTGGGCGAGACCGGATACTATGCCGTAACGATCATACGATGCATCGTGCTTCTGATCACGGGCGCGGCGTTTGGGCGCATCGTGCTCAGGACGATGCGCGAAGGCGACTGAGTGGCTAAGACGACAAAGCGCGCAGCTCACGAAGGATGCCCGCGGCCATGGGGATCGCGATCAACGTGGTGATGACGTCCGTTACCGGCTGTGCGATCTGCACGCCTAGCATGCCCAGCAGCGGTGGAAGCACCGTGACGACCGGCCCCAGCACCAAGCCAAGACGACAGGCGCCCAGGATGGTGGCGCGCCACATCTTGCCAGCCGTCTGCAGCAAAAAGTTGGTTGCCATGGCCACGCCCGTAAACGGCATCGTAAAGCTCTGCAAGCGCAAGGTCACGACGCCAAACGCCACGACGTCCGGATCGTCCCTAAACACGGCTATGAGTTGCGGAGCAAACAAAAACGTAATGACGCCGATGGCGGCAACGCTCACAAAGGACGCCCTTATGGCGGTGAAGTACGCCTCCTGAATGCGGTCGTAGCGCTTTGCCCCCAAGTTGTAGCCGGTAATGGGCTGGAACCCCTGTCCGATGCCGATTTGGAAGAAGTTCGCCACGCTCGTGATGCGCTGCACCACGGCGATGCCCGCGATCGCCGCATCGCCAAACGGCGCGGCGGCGTTGTTGAGCAGCGACGTCGCGACGCCGAGCATGACCTGACGCGCAAACGACGGGACCCCGCCCGTGTTTATCTGTTTCAGCATCTCTAGGTCGGGGATGCGCACGTACCTAAGACCCAGCTTGGTGATGCCGGCCTTTCTCATCTCGTACAGCAGCAAGAAAAAGCTCACGGCCTCGCTGATCACGGTCGCGAGTGCGCTGCCTGCGATTCCCAAGCCCAACGGGAATATGAACAGCGGGGTAAGGATGGTGTTGAGCACCGCACCGGCAACCATGCACAGCATGGAATAGAACGACTCGCCCTGGAACCTCAGCTGCATGTTCATCAAAAAGCCGCTGGCGATGAACGGTGCGCCAAACAGCAGCACGCTTATGTAGGTGCGCGCGTACGGCAAAATGGTGGGAGTGGCCCCTCCCACAAGGCACAGCTGGTCCAAAAACAGATGCCCCACCACCGCGATGACCGTACCGAGGACCACGGTACCCGCGATGCCCGTGTTCACGTACTCGCTTGCCCGCTCGGCGTCTCCTGCGCCCAGGCAGCGGCTCATGGGGATGCCCGTGCCTTGCGCAAGATAAAAGGCCAGGGCCTGGATGATGGTCGACGTGACAAATGCGACGCCCACGGCCGCGCTTGCGCTTGTCGAGCCCATCTGGCCCATAAAGAACGTGTCGGCCAGGTTGTATACGGTGCTGACGACGTTGGCAAAGATCGAGGGGG
>JAGCBF010000061.1 GCA_017652285.1 Atopobiaceae bacterium | reverse complement strand
TCCACGTCTTCCAGACCCAGGTGGCGTTCCTTCTCGTTTGCCTTGAGCGTCTTGCGGCGCCGCGCGCAGGTCTCGAGCTCGGCGGGACGGGCGTCGTGGGGGAGCGTGCGCACTTCCGGGTCGATGCGGCGGCAGATGTCGCGCGTGTCTATGGGCACGATCTTGCCTGCCTTGCGGCTCTCGGCGTACCCGTCGAGGTTCAGCATGAACCACGAGTCCTCAAACGCCGCGTTGTGGGCAAGATACGGATACGTCTCAAACGTCATGAGCAGCGCCTTTTGCAGCTTGGCGTTCTGGCGGAACGGCTTTTTGCCGTCCAAGTCCTTCCAGCTGATCTGATGGATGTTGGCCAGAGGCACGCCTGTGCTCGCGTACAGGTCCGGGATGCCGCAGTACATGCTGTAGCTGTTGCTCGCGCGTCCCTTTGGAGCCAGCTTGACCACCTGCAGCCCGACGTTGATGATGTAGCCGCGGTCGGGGTATCGGCTCGTGGTCTCGATGTCCACGCCAACCACGCTGCCCGACACGGTGGCCTCTGTGTAGGCGATGCCCATGTCGCGCAGGCCCGGACCCGCCGCACGACGTACCTCGGCCACGTTGCGCTGCTGAAGGGACGCTGCCGACCGCAGCAGGTCGTCGTCTGACAAATGCTGAGAAAGGCTCGTGCCACGTAGGTCGCGCAGCTTTTCTTCTCCGATAAGGTCGCATAATTCGCGGTTGCGGTCCGCGAGGTTGCGGACGAGGTCAAACGGATACGGCTCCGAGCCCAACGGCGCCTCCATCCATGCGCTGGTGAGCAGGCTGATGGCCTCCTCGTTCTTCTCGCGTTCTGCGGTGCGCGCAAGGTCGTCCGTCAAAAATGCGGGAAAGACCAGCGCGTTGGCGTGCTCTATGGCTTGTGCGAGGTTCAAGGCTTGCTCCTTTTTTGGGACGATTGGGGCATGTGGCCGAAAGGGGCCTAGCCCCAATCGGCCATTTGGCCGAAAGGGGCCTAGCCCCAATCGGCCAACGATGTTCGTAAGTTGCTATTGCGCGCGGCTGGCCAGGTAGGCGTCGAGCAGCGGCGTGAGCGTGCCCTGCGCCAGCACGGTTACGCGGTGCATGGCTCGGGACACGGCCGTGTACAGGCGACGACGGGCCAGTGGAGTATCGGGATACACCTCTGCCTGCGCATCGGCCACCACCACGTGGTCGAACTCCAGGCCCTTGGCGAGGGCCAGGTCCATGAGCACCACGCCCGTGGCGGGCAGCGAGTCGTTTTTGCGTATCACTTGCACCGTGTCGCCAAGCTGCTTGGCAAGCCAGCTTACGCGACGACCCTCCGTGGCGATGACGGCGGTAAGGCCTTCCTCGTCGTGAGCCTGGGCTACGACGGAGCGCAGCTCGTCCACGTACGCATCGGCATCGTCAAACGCCGCAATGTGCGGCGCCACGCCCGCCCGGCGCACGGACGACAGGGTGCCGCGCTCGTCTTCCGAAAGCAGCGCGCTGAACAGCTCGGTTATCTCGGGAGACGACCGATAGCTTGTGAGCAGCGAGCACTCGTCCACCTTGCCGTGCGACTCCGCAAACGTCTGGCGAATCTGGTCCCACGTGGCCGTGCCCTCGCGAATCGCTTGGTGCTCGTCGCCCAACAGCAAGAAGTGCGCCTTGGGGAAGAACCGCGCAAGGAGCATGAGCTGCGACAACGAGTAGTCTTGCACCTCGTCGATCATGACGTAGCGCGTGTCCTTGGAACTGCCGCCGGTGATGAGCAGCCACAGCCACAGCCATTCCGTCGCGTTGAGCGAGTGGCCGTCCGTTATGCGCGCGCCAATGCGGTCGATGCGCAGCCAGTCGCAAAAGTCGATAAGGTCGCGCGCGTGGCCAAAGCGATGCTCCACGTAGGTGCGCGTATGTTCTATGAGCTTGCCCTCGTCGTCCGCGTCGTCGCCAACGAGGTCGCCAAAGATGTCCTCCTGGTCCTCCACGTCCAAGGCAAGCAGCTCCTCTTGGAACTCCTCGCTCCTTGCCATGGACTGAAGCTTGCGGTTAAGTCGCGCGTACAGCTCGTCGAGCACAAACGACATGCGACGCGGCCCCACGGGGAACTGCGCGTACTTGTCCCATGCGTCCTTGATCTGGGTCGCCTTGAGCAACACGACGTCGTCTATGCGAATGTCGCGCAGGTCGGACACGTCGACGTCCAGCGTCGGCACGGCATCCTCGAGCTGACGCATCACCTGAGGGTCCGCATCGGCACCCACGTCGCGTCCGCCGAGTCCCTGTCGCTCCATAAACGTCTGCCACGTGTAGACCATGGGGTTGGATTCTCCCAAGCTGGGCAGGACGGAGTCGATGTACTTGCCAAACACCGCGTTGGGCGTGAACAGACTTACCTGCTGTGGCTCGAGGCGGTCGCGTTCCTGATAAAACAGATAGGCGATGCGCTGCAGCAGCACGGAGGTCTTGCCGCTGCCCGCGATGCCGCTGACCAGCAGCACGGGAGTGTCGTCGTGCCGCACGACCTCGTTTTGCTCGCGCTGGATGGTCGCGGTGATGGCCTGGAGCTTCTCCGAATGATGCCGCTTGAGCGCGCCGAGCAGCAGCGAGTCCTCGATGGCTACGGTCGTATCGAAGTACATGAGCAGCTTGTCTTGCTGGATGTCGAACTGTCGCCGCAGCTCCAGCTCCACCTTGCGCAGCTTGCCGTCCACCTTGTACGTGGTCGGGCCGTTCTCCTGCTTGTAGTAGGTCTCGGCCACGGGGCTGCGCCAGTCCACCACCAGAGGCGTAAGGCTGTCGTCGGTCAGGCCGACCGCGCCAATGTAGACGTCGCGCGCGGGGCGATTGGGACGAAACTTTATGCGCACCTTGGCGAAGTACGGTTGGCGCAGCAGGGCCAGTACGCGCTGCATGCGCTCCTGGGCGTAGTCGCGACGCGCGTTGTACGCGTCGATGACGCTGTTGAGCGTCTCGATGGCGGCCAGGGTCTCCATGATCTCGTCGGCATCCACGCCAAACGTGTCGGGGTGCAGCTCGTCGCTCATGCGCTCGAGGTCCTCCGCCGCCTCTTGCTGATGGACCTCGAGTTCCTCGGTCAGGTCGTCTCGCAGCTTAAGGATCGTGCGATACACCTCGCTCAGGTGTTGTTGCTCCTCTTGGAACGTCTTGTCCATGGAAGTCTCCAAATCGTCCTATGCGCGCGGGAACGAGTCCCGTCGTCGCCGCGCGGTGGCTAAGCGCGCCTAAAGCAGGTCGCGGTCATGCGCGCTACGAGTGTACCCAAGTTGTCGCGGACCTCTACGGCATAAAAGCCCAAAGAACGCCCGCTTTTGTCTGCGTCGCACGTTGCGATGAGCCTGCTTCCGCGCGTGGCGGACAAGAACTCGATGCTGTTGCTAACACTGACCGTTGGATTTTCGCCTATGTTGCAGGCGATGGCAAGGCTGAAGTCCGCCAAGGTGAAGATGGCGCCACCCATTACGCGACCTTGCGCGTTTAAGTGCGTGGGTCGAATGTCAAAGGCGCATACCGCGTGACCCTGGCTGGCCTCGATTACCTCGCAACCACAGGCCTCGGTCGCGAAGCGGTCGTTGCCAAAGATGCGTCGCACGTCTTCTAGCGGGCAGTCCTCTGCAATCATGCGTGGTCCCTTCTTGCAAGAAATGGGCGCGCGACCAACAAGGGGTCGTGCGCCCAGACAATCGCTCAGTTGTTAACGAGCGCGACAGGTTACGCCTGCCAGGCAGCGGCTTCGTCTGCCGACAGGGGACGAACGTCCTCGCCAGCGGCGTACGGAGACTCCTCGCCACCCTTGCCAGCAACAAAGTAGAGGCCCTGGCGGGTCTGGTAGAGGGTCTCCTCGTAACCAGCGGGATCGCCAAACTCACCAAAAGAGCGGGTCTCCAGTTCGGTGGACTTTTGGGTGTCGTAGACGTGGCGCTTGCCGTCGAACTGCTTGATTTTGCGCATGTCTCATCCAATCCATTACTCGTGCCGTACATGGAACTTGTGGGATTGTATGCCCAAACGCAAAGAAATTCCTAGTCTTTCCTCGAAGTTTTCGCATATGAAACGTAAGATGGCCTTATTTGGGCTGTTGCGAAGTGCTTTAGGCCCTGTTGTAAAGAGGCTGAAAACGCTGATCGTGGGAGTGAGGAATCATGTCGGCATATGCTACGAATTGGGATTTGCTGGTCAAGCAGGTGGAGTCCTTGGCGTGCGACCAGCCGCACTGGTTGCCTGCGCTGGCCAACGTCTGCGCCCTGCTGTGGGACGAGCTTGACGGCATCAACTGGCTGGGGTTTTATCTTGCGGGGCCTGTGCTGGACGAGCGGCTGGCTGCAGACGAGCTCGTGTTAGGGCCGTTTATGGGCAAGGTCGCGTGCGTCCGGATTCCTTGGGGACGCGGCGTGTGCGGAACGGCTGCCGCCACGGACAAGACCCAGCGCGTGGACGACGTGCATGCGTTTGCCGGCCATATTGCGTGCGATGCCGCCTCGCGGTCCGAGGTGGTGGTGCCGCTGCACGTCGACGGTGCGGTCGTGGGCGTGCTGGATGTGGACAGTCCGCTGCTGGCACGGTTTGGTGCGGACGACGTGGTCGGTTTTGAGGCGTGTGCCCGTGCGGTCGAGCAGGCGTTTTTGTCTGCATAGGGTTGCGCGTCACGAGGGTTTGGAAAAATCGCCGATTGGGGTGGCCGATTGGGGCTAGGCCCCTTT
>JAGCBF010000060.1 GCA_017652285.1 Atopobiaceae bacterium | reverse complement strand
CCGGGTGCCTGGCTCCGCCGCCACGCCCTGGCCGCTCCGCCGCCACGCCCCGGCCTCTCCGACGCACCTATAGTTCCTTATCTGCGTACACTTGGCCGGGCTGTACGCAGAGTCGGAACTGTACCCGTGCGCATCGGCAGCAAAGTTCCTTATCTGCGTACACATGACCGAACCGTACGCAGATAAGGAACTATACCCTCGCGGTTCGGCCACAGATTTCCTTTTTTGCGTACAGTCGGGCGGACTGCACGCAGTTTCGGAACTTTGCTCGTGCGCGTCGATAGCAAAGTTCCACTTTTGCGTACACGTCGGCGAACTGTACGCAAAAGCGGAACTTTGACAAGCCTTTTCTCCAGCAGAGTTCCCCAGCTGCGTACACTTGGGCAGACTGTACGCAAAGGCGGAACTGTGGGCTGCCGCCCCCGCGAGCCGACGCCCGGTAAACCTCCCAGTCTGCGTGCCATTGGCCCTTATGTACGCAAAGCAGGAGGTTTCGTTCCGCGCGACGACCTGAAACCTCCGAAACTGCGTGCCTCCGGAGGCAATACACGCAAACGAGGAGGTTTCTCGCCTCGGGACGCCCCGAAACATCCGAAGTTGCGTGCGTGGGGGCCAATTGCACGCACATTCGGACGTTTCCCGTCTCTTGTGGCACGAAAACCTCCGGAACTGCGTACATCTGGAAGTGTCGTACGCAAGCCCGGACGTTTCTCGCCGCGTGGCGCAGGGAAACCTCCGAAACTGCGTGCCTCCGGCGGCAATGCACGCAATCCGGGAGGTTCCGCTGCCTGCCGCAAGCCTACGGGAGGATGCGAACGGCACCACGGGGAAGTGCGGGCCGACGGCTGCGACAAAACTGTGGCCGAAAGGGGCCTAGCCCCAATCGGCCACTTTTGGTTAGCGCAGTACGACGTCGCCCGTGCAGGCATCGCCGGTCTGAACCGGGATGGCAGGTGTCTCCACGGGTGCGGCGACTTCCTGGTAAGTCGGCTCGGGCTCGTAGTAGGTCTCCTGCACCGGTTCGTAGTAGGTTTCGGGCTCGTAGTAGGTTTCCTGCTCCGGCTCGTAGTAGGTCTCGGGCTCGGAGTACGTCTCGGGCTCTGGCTGCGGCTCTGCCGCGGCTTGTTCCTGCGCCTCTAGCTCGACCTGGCGTGCAACGGCAGCGTCCTTGGTCGAGCCCTTCTCGTCGCTTGTCGTCGCGTATTCGACAAACGATACGCCGTCGGCCTCGAGCAGGCTCACCGAACTGTAGTCGGAAGCCACGGCCGACAAGAACTCGACCTCGCGACCCTCTTCGCCTTCGGCAGCGAGGACGACCTTAACGTCATAGGAGCTCGGCGTCGCATCCGACTTTGGAACATACAGCCGCACCGACTCGCCACCCGCGATTCGCCCGTCGGCCCCCAGCAAGTTCTCGCCGTACTCGCTTGCGTCCGTTGCCTTGATCTGCACCGACGTCACGTCGGCACCGAGGCTGTTGGTAAGTGCGACGGAAAACGCGGCGTCCTCTGTGCTGCCAACGGGCTTGAGCGAGTCCTTCTTGCTGGACGAGTCACTCTTCTTTGTCGAGTCCTTGTCCTTGCTGGAGGTTTCCTTCGCCTCGCTGCTATCTTTCTTTTCCTTGGCCGAGTCGGCTTCCTTCTTGGCCGAGTCGGCTTCCTTCTTGGCCGAGTCGGCGGTCTTCTCCTGTTGCTGCTCGACTGGAGCGGCCGATCCGCCGCAGCCTGCCATGCCAACGCAGAGCGACAGTGCCAACATGCCGGCTGCCGCCGTCTTTGCGATTACCTGATACTTCATTCCGTGCTCCTTGTCTGTGTGTACTATCCAACTGCCTCTGTTTCTATCTCTCGGCACGACTGCTCCGTGCCGACGAACAGACGAACCTCACCGAGCGATTCCACGTTTGCGTCCGCCTTGGGGACAAACGCCTTGAATCCTCGGTCGCCCCGAATGACCGACCCCTGTTGTGTGTCGGCGCCTTGGCCCTCGAAGTCGCTCGATGACACCCGCGGTTGCGACACGCGAAACGCCTCGTACGCGCGCGACTCGCCGGTTTTGGTCACGACCTGCACGTACACGCGCTCATCCTTGTTGAAGTCCCTGCTCAGCGACCCTTCGATCGCCAAGTAGGGGTCGGCGTCGTGCGCTTGCACTACCGCGCTGGATCCCTGCTCGATCCCCTGTGCGCTCGGCGTCCTCGTTGGCGCCAGCATGTAGGGAGGGTCGGTGGCAAACGACGCGATATGGCGCTCCGCACGCTCGATGACCACGTCCTGGGCAAACCCCACCTGCTCGTCACCCAGATAGTACGGCACGTTTTTGGTGAACACGGACGTCCCATATGCGCTGGCAAACGGCAGCAACAGATTGTTCGCAAAGGAGTCGCGATACATCATCAACGCGTGACCACGGGGGCTGCCAATGGCCGTCGTGACGATGTAGTTGTCCTCCACGCCCTGTGCGTCGTTGACCACCTCATACGCGTCGAGTGCCGTCCGATGCGGCAGAACCTCCGGTTCCGGCATCAGCGGGTGCAGCATGGCGTCAAGGTCGCCCGTGTGCGCCAAGGTGGTGTCCGCAGTGCCCCAGTCGATCGGCTCAAGGTAGCCCAAGCCAGCCCTGATCGCATCGAACGCGACAAGCGAGCCCTCCTCGTTCCAATGGGAGTCGCGCAAGAAGTACATGCCCCGTTTGCCCTCAAGCGCCGCCTTGAGGTCCACGGCATGCACCTCGAGCTCCGCCAAGCGCGCATACAGCCGCTCGTAGATGCTCGGCCCTTCTCCGCGCACGTAGTAGTAGGGCATATGCTCCCCAAAGAGCGTGCTCTTGTTGGGTGCGATGGCCAGCACGAAGCGCTTTCCCCGCGCCGACAGGCTTTCTTGTATGAGGCAAAGGTTCGTCGCCGCGTTCTCTATTCCCGCATCGGTAAGGGTCTCTTTTCTCCAATAGTCGTTGAGCTCGCCTTCATAGAAGAGCCAGCCGTCCCTGCCCACTATGACGTCAGACACGGCAGATGTCGCAAACAGGCGTTGCTTGAGCGTCGCGTTGGCCTCCACCAGCGCGTTCCTAAACGCGAAGTGGTCGGCGAGGTAGGCCCCGGCATCGGCAAGCACGTTGGGGTTGACGGACCCGTCTTCCCTGACAAGCGCGGGCGCAGGGGCCAGGTCGCGCTTCTCGGCCTCGCCGCCGTCTGCCACAAAGGGCATGCAACATAGCGGGACGAGTAACGCGACCAGCACCGCGAGCACGTACGCCTTGCTCAACAAACCAACCTTTGGGCTCTTCTCGGCTTCCTCACCCATGGCATCCGTCCTCTAGAACCTAAAGTAGATAAAGGGGCTGTAGGTCCCACTGGCAAGGGATAAAAAGCAAATGGCCAGCAGGGCGAACGACGCCACATACGAGCAGCCCAACAGCAACGTAGCTCCGTTTTGCCGGTTCTGCGCCACGCGCGCCAGGGCCTTGGACACACGATCAGGCACCGAACCGGCCAACAGGACCCCCACGACCGCCGTCGCCAAAAAGAGCGGCGTGAGCTGCTCCGCAAATGGGATGACGCTCGCAGGGTCAAGGTTCCACCCCAATGCCATCACCTGGAGAAACGCCATCGCCTGGCCAAGCGTGTCTGCGCGAAACACCACGAACGCCAGCATGACGAACAGTAGCGTGTAGGCATGTCCGAGCGCGCGCGGGAGCCTTTTGAGCGGAACGACCTCCTCGATAAGGAGCGCCAGGCCGTGCAGCAGCCCCCACACCACGAATGTCCAGTTCGCACCATGCCACAGGCCGCACAGCAGGAACACCGTCATGCGGTTGAGCACCGTGCGCGCCTTCCCGCGCCGGTTGCCACCCAAAGGGATGTACAGGTACTCGCGCAGCCAGGTGGAAAGGCTCATGTGCCAACGACGCCAGAATTCCTGTACGTTTACGGACGAGTACGGATGGTCGAAGTTCTCCTTAAAGGTGAATCCAAACATGCGCCCCAAGCCTATGGCCATGTCGCTGTAAGCCGAAAAGTCAAAGTAGATCTGCATAAGATAGGCAAACGCCCCGAGCCACGCCGCCGGAGCACTGAGCTTGGTAGGGTCGAGCCCAAACAGGGCATCGGCCGCGACCGCCATGACGTCTGCTACCAGGACCTTCTTTGACAATCCCAGACAAAAGCGCCTGAGGCCGCAGGCGGTGCCCTCCCAGGTCTGCGCCCTGCTTTCCATCTGGCGCTCTATGTCGTGGTACTTGACGATGGGACCGGCGATGAGCTGCGGAAAGAACGATATGTACAACAGGACGCGCGCATAGCGTCGTTGCGGCTCCACCTCGCCACGATATACGTCGATCACGTACGACAACGCCTGAAACGTATAGAAGGAGATGCCGAGCGGCAGCGGTATGCCGGGATCGGGGACATGTGTTCCCAACAGGGCGTTTAGCGTCTGCACGAGCATCCCCGCATACTTGAAGACGCCGAGCGTGGCGAGGTTCAGGGCGACGGCAAGCACCATCCACCGTTTGCGGCAGACGTCGCCTGCCGCGCCGATACGGCGTCCGAGCCAGTAGTTGACGTACGTGCTTGCTAGCATGAGCAGGATAAGCGCGGGCTCGCCATACGCATAGAACACGAGGCTCATCACGAGTAGCACGACGTTCTTTGCCTTGACCGACCGGCATGCGCGCTCCAAGACGAACACAAGGGGCAGGAAGGCGCACAAGAAGGTAAGCGAGCTAAAAACCATGGCTGGCCTTATGCGTTTTCGAAGTCCTGGAGCTGGACGTTGTAGGAACCCTCGGGGATCATCCAGCCGTTGGTGCCGCGTGCGGTGTCGCAGATGCACGCCTCGCCTTCCGCGCTGGTCACGTACACGATGCCATGGTCGCCCCATCCGCCACCCTGCAGCTCCACGAGCACGCCTTGCGCCGTCGCGTCGTCAAACCCAAGGTAGCGCATGCAATAGCTCAAGAACGCCGCGAACTCGTAGCAGTTGCCGCTGGTGTCGTTTTCGTAGTACATGCGGGCGAACTCGGTGCGCCAGTCCTTGCCAGAGGGGTGCTGGGCGGCGTCACGCTCGACGTAATCGGACCAAGCGATGGACTTGTACACCTCGAACACGGCCGTGTCGCGGTCCATGGACGTGTCGACCAAGGAGTCGCAGTACGCCTTGACCTCGCTGTCGAGTGCTGTGTCTCCGGACGTGAACTTGCCGGAATCGACCCAAGGATCGTCGACGCCAGCGGTCTTGCTGTCGGCGGATGCGTCCTTGTCCTTGCTCTTGCCGCTTTTGGCTTGAAGCTTCTCCAGCTCCTCCGTCTTGCTGTCCAGCTCCGTCGACACGCGCACGAGCTCGGCCGTAAGCGTGGAGACCTGGCTCTTGGCCTGCTCGGCCTCGGACTGCGCCTCCTCGATCTGCGGCGTCATCATTGTGCGCGTCACGAACACGGATACGCCCGCACTCAACAGCACGACCAGCAGGGTTACCAGCACGGGAACGCCGGAACGCCGACGTGACTTGGCATGTGCGTTTTTACGCCTGCCTCCTGTCGACGAACGCGAGCCTGATCGGTTTGAACGCCCACTGCGCCTGCGCGTGGAGCGGTCCTGCCCGTCATCGTCGCGCGAATCTCGTGACCAAGAGGAGCCCGTGCCGCTTCCATAATCGGTCGCGCTGCCATAGCCGCTCGCGGAACCGTACCCACCGGCATAGCCATACCCCGTAGAGCTTCCATAGCTGGACGTATCGCCATAGCCGCCAGTGCCGTAGCCACGATCAGACGAGCGCCCGCTCCCCGCGTCCTGCCATTGGTCCCATCTGCTCCAGGCATCCGACGACGCGGACGACCTCCCGGCACCGTCATTGCCGCCGTCCGCGCCGTTGCTCGACCACGTCGTATCGAATTTTGACCATCGCGTGCTGGCATCCGAGTCGTAATTCACCAAAGCCCTCGCAAACCTGTCCGTCGAATCTCTTATAGCGAATATACAGCGTAGTTAAAACTGGTTGTAAATAAACTCTGCCGACGCCCCAAAGCCAGAAAACGTCACAAACACAAACGTCCCGACAAGTGCGATCGCGACGCCCGCACCCACCGCGACGTCTGCCAGCACCGGGTGCGCTGCCTGCCATGCGCCAAGACGATCGCGCAACGTCACCGTCTTACTCTTTGCCATGTCAGACCGCCTCCGTCGCAAACTCGTACAGCGCCCGCTCGGTGTCCACCCAGCCGGTCCAGCCAAAGTGCACGATGTCGAACAAGAAGTACTTCTCGTACTCGTTGGCCGAGAAGTCGGCCAGACGGGCCTTCGGATGCGCCGCGACCACGTCCCTTATGCGCTGGTAGGCCGCCGCACGCGTCTGCGCCGTAATGCCGATGTGGTCGTAATACGGCCCGAGCGTTGGCTCTATCACCACGAGCGGCTCTATGCCGCACGCATCGCATACCTGCAGGAACAGGTCGAGGTCATCATATTCCGGCGTGTCGGAATAGGTCTCGTCCGCACGCGCTCCCGCCAAGGAGCCGAGCGCCGGCTCGAGCTGCTCGGTGTAGAACTCGTCCTCCACGCCCCAGTCGTTGGTCGTGCTCATGCGCTGCGCGTCCTCGAGCGCCTGCTGGCGCAGCGCCTCCCAGTCGGGAGTCTCCACCGGCCCCGAAGCCAGCTCGATGCCCGCCGCGCGCACCTCGCCCAGCTCGTGCCTGAGCTTGAGGTCGTCCATGGCATCCAACACCACGGCATCGATGCCTGCGATCGGGTCCTGCGGGTCGCCCGCACGCACGGTCGTCTCGTCCACGCCCTGCTCGAGCAGGCGTTGGCGCACCTTGGCACGCACCTCCGCAGGTATCTGCCCGTTGGCGCAAAAGGCCCGGTACAGCGAATACGAGAAGCGCGTGGAAACGTGCTGGCGTCCAGGCCGCCATCCGTGAACATGCCCAGTCCCACGATGAGCGCGACCTTGTTATGCGGCACGCCCCCCGCGGCAAGCGCGCCCATGGCGATGGTGTCCCACAGGCACTGGTCAAAGGCCTCCCCCACCAGCATGAGCCGCACGCCGTAGTTGTGCGTGCCCATCGCCGCGGCCGGCACCTGCGGTACCAGTCGTGCCGGCGTGGAAAACTCCGACGAGCCCAGCACCAGCAGGGAGTCCTGTTGCAGGTTGGCCTTTACGAACGCCACGCTCGACGACTTGGCTCCCGAATACACGTAGCCATAGTCGACGTCGTCGGCGCGCACGCCCTGCGCGGGAAGCACCACAAACGTCGCCGCCACCACGCATGCCGCGACGAGCACGCCCACAAGCAGCGCGCGCAGGCGTCTATGGAGCGTCGTCGTATCCATGCGCACCGTCTACATACGCTCGCGCACGCGCTCGATGATCTTGTTGACGGTGTTCATCTCCTCGCGCTCGAGCTCGGTCGGCGCAATGGAGACGCCAAACTCGTCCTTGAGCGCCACCAGCAGCTCGATGGCCGCAATCGAGTCCAGGATGTCCTCCTCAAACAGGTCCATGTCCAGGTCCTCGGCGGCCTCGTCGTCGCCAGAGATGTCTACCACCAAGTCGATTATCTGCTGCTCAAGATCTGTCATCATCTGTTCCTCTCGTCTAAGCTCCCAAGCCAAGGAGCGGTGAAACCACATACCCGCCAAACAGGGCGAATCCAAAGAACACGACCACCATGGTAAGCGCCCAAGACGCTACGCCAAACCAACGCTCGCGCCTATGCTTTTTGTAGAACTTCCACTTCTTTTGAAGATAGTGGCATGCCGCCAGCATGATGCCGTGGTACAGGCCGTATGCCACATAGTCCACGGTGACGCCGTGCCACACGCCCATAAGAAACATGTTTACCATAAAGCCCACGCACGCGGTGGTCAGGCGCGACTTGAACAGCTTGCGGCGGATGGCAAACTGAGAGAAGCGCATGAACACGAAGTCGCGCAGCCAGGTGGAAAGCGATATGTGCCAGCGATCCCAAAACTCCTTGATGTCCTTGGCCACGAACGGCGCGCGGAAGTTCTGCGGCACCTCCATGCCCATGACAAGACCCAGGCCCATCGCCATGTTGGAGTAGCCGGCAAAGTCGAAGAACAGGTCGAGTCCGAAGCACACGACCTGCGCGACCCATGCCAGCGGCGCCATCGCTATGGCGTTTGGCGCCATCCACAGCGCCCATTGGGCCAGCGCGGAGCACACGAACTTGTAGAACACGCCCAACACGAACCAGCCGAGTCCGCGGTACAGCCGATTCAGATACGCGTCGCGCGAAAGCGGCGTGCGCACGTCCTGCACGAACTGACGACTGCGCATGATCGGTCCCGAGGTAAAGGGCGGGAAGAAGCACAAAAACGACACGTACTCAAGCGTCGTCATGTCGTCGATAAGCCCGTCGCGCACCTCGATGAGCACCTGCACGGTCTTAAACGTAATGTAGGATATGCCCAGAAACCCAGGAAAATCCGGCATGAAGAGCACGCCGACCTTGTAGACGGCTAACGGTGCGATCTGCAAGGCCAACGCCACGCGATAGCAGCCCAGCGCATGCGGGTCCTTCTTTGCGAAGAGGCTCCTCACCCACAGGTACAGCAGCGTAGAGACCACAAGATATGCGCACACGTACAGCAACGTGGGCACGCTCCTAAAGAACAGCAGGAGCAGCATGCCCACGGATGCGACAAGGTTGAACCTCCCCAGCGGACGCTCGCGCATTCCCAGCACGATCGCGACAAGCGCGATGGGAAGGCACAGCACGAAGAACGCTGGCTCAACGTAGTAATCCACAGATACCGCCTGGAACTCGTGCGCTTACGCCGACGACTATTCCTCGTTGATGACCGGCATGTCCTCGCCGTAGCAGTTGTCCTGCTCATCCTGGGAGCCTGAGCAACCGGCAAGCGTAAACGAGCCAAGAACGAGCGACAGCGTCGCAATGAGCATAACGAGGGTCTGGACGTGTTTCTTCATGGCGAATCTCCTATGGTTCTTATCGTATAAGACGTATTGGTGATGCTTTGCAAACAGAAAGAATCATTCTAGCAGATAGTTTCCGTCTCCTACAGTTCTGCAAGTTTTTTGCGGTCGACCTTGCCGTTGTTGGTGACGGGCAGGTCGTCCACGATGCGAAGACGCTTGGGAATCATGTAGCTGGGCAGGCTCGACGCAAGCTGAGCGCGCAGGCCCTTTACGTCCTGGCGGCTAAAGCTCGCGGCGGGCGCGTCCATGACGAGGAAGGCGGTCAGGCTCCGCACGGTGCCGTCTGGCTTGCGTACGGGCAACACGGCCACGCGAATGACGCCTGGCAACGCCGCGATGTTGGCCTCGATGTCTTCGAGCTCGATGCGATAGCCGTGCATCTTGATCTGCAGGTCGATCCTGCCGCTGTAGAACAGCATGCCGTCCCGCACATAGCCCTCGTCTCCCGTTCGGTACGAGCGCATCTGCCGACCGTCCATGTCGCGCAGGGAGAAGGACGCCTGCGTGCGCTCCGGATCGTGGAAGTAGCCCACGCTCACGCTGTCGCCCACGATCACGATCTCTCCCTTTGTGCCGGTCTCCACGTCGTTGCCCTGCTCGTCCACGACATGGATCGCGGTGCCCGGCTTGGGCACGCCAATGGGGAGCGGCACGTACGCGCTCGACACCTCCGGGGTCACCAGCACGCCGGTAACCGCCACCGTCGACTCCGTGGGACCATACGTGTTGTACACCTCGGCCTGCGGAAATGCCGACATGAGTCGCTCTGCGGTTCGATTGGTAAGGGTTTCTCCGCAAAACAGGAAGGTGCGCATGTGCGGAAGCAGGTCGGCGGTAAACGATGGGTCCGCCAGGCACATCTCCACAAACGAGGGCGTGGAGACCCACACTGTCGCGTTGGACGCGCGCAGGCGCTCGAACAACGCGCTCATGGATTCGAGCAGGCCCTTGCTCAGGGCGAACTCCGTGCCTCCGCTGGCAAGCGCAAGATACAGGTCCATGACCGAGAGGTCGAACGAGAAGGGCGCCTGGTTGACGAACACCAGCGGCTCGTCCTGCGCGTTGGCGCAAAGCGAAAGGCCCCAGCGGATGAAGTTGTCCAGACAGTCGCGCGTGATCTGCACGCCCTTGGGCTTGCCGGTGCTGCCCGACGTAAAGATGATGTAGTAGACATCGTCTGGGCCGACCCAATGCGGCGTGAGGTCGATGGGGTCGTCCGCCTCTGCGCTCACGATGACGCGCAGGTCATCCTTGGCCAGGACGACCGCGTCGCCGCAGTCGATGTCTGGCAGGCCCTCCACGGCAACGACGACCTTGGGGCATACCTCGCGCACGATGTCTTGCAGACGGCCTTGGGGCACGGACACGTCGACGGGGCAGTACGCCCGCCCAGACTTCGCGCAGGCGACAAAGCTCGTGATCATCAGCGGATCCTTGTGCCCATAGACGATCACGGGAGTCGTGTCTTCCGTGATCTGGAGCAGGCGGGCGGCCAGACGATTGGAATGCGCCTCCAACTCTTGCCAGCTGAGCGTGGACGTCTGCGTTGGGGTGTTTTGCACGAAGGCAAGCCTGTCCGGATTCGTCGCGGCGTTGCTGCGGATTGATTCAAGAATGTTCATGTGGTGCTACCTGCGCATTCGTAGGGACGGCTCGTCGATTGAAAAACATTGCTACTTTAGCATAAGGTTGTGTAGGCACCATGTTGCTACAAACCCCGCATAAGCACCTGGCCGCCGGCGCCTGGCCAGTTTTGGCCGATTGGGGCTAGGCCCCTTTCGGCCACTTTTGGCCGTCGGCGCTCGGCCGCTTTTGGCCGCATGCGCCAGGCCCCTTTCGCCACGTCACGCGCGGGCCATGCGGTCGCGCGCCGTACGCCTGAACACCGCGAGCACCGCGCCAGAGAGCACGGCCGCCAGCGCTGACGCCACCGGCATGTTGAACCACAAGCCCGTAAGTCCCAAGGGCCACAACGCGAAAAGCGCAACGACCGGGCACACCAGCGCCTGCCCCACCGACACGATCGACGCCAGACGCGGCTGGCCCGCGGCCACCATGTACGCCTGCGTGGCGAACGGCAGCCACCTCACCACGAATGACAGGCAAAAGGCGCGCAGCGCAAACGTCGCCTCCTCCATAAACGCGGCGTCTGCCCCAGGCACGAACACCAACACGATCTGGCTGGGAAACGCCAGCACAACAGCTATGTAGACCGCAGACAGCACCGCCGTCGCAGCAAAGCAGCACCTCTCCAGAGCTCGCACGCGCGCAAGGTTGCCCGCCCCCCAGTTAAATCCCACGGCCGGCTGCAGCGAGTCGACCGTGCCGTAGATCAGCGGAACGATGATGGCATCCGTAAACATCAGCACGCCATAGATGGAGATCGCGACCTCCCCGCCCAGCGACAGCAACGCCACGTTGAGCACGATGGACGACACGCGCCCGGCGACGTTTTCCAAAAAGCTTGGCAGGCCGCTCGTCACGATCTGTGCCACCAGCTCTCCCGAGAAGCGCGGGCTCACGAACGACAGGTCCATGCCACCGCGAAAAAACGGCCACAGCGACACCACGACGGCGAGCAGCATGGCTACGCAGTACGAAAGCGCAGCAGCCCCCACACCAAGCCGCAGGACTCCCAACAACACGAACTCGATCGCCGCCCCGCTTGCCGCCATGAGCACGTTGGCCCACATGCTGCGCCGGATGCGCCCGCAGATGCGCAGGTAATTGTCGGCGGCAAAGCCGATGGACGTCAGCGGCAAGAAGACGGAGTACACCCGCAGATACAGGGTGGCCTGGCGGGCGAGCTCGCCCGTGGCGCCCATCAGCTCCATGATGATCGGCGCCGCAATAAGGAACGCGAGGCCCGTGACCAGGCCCGTTCCCACGTTGAGCAGGCAGGCGCAGGTAAAGATGTTGTTGGCGACGTCGCGCTCGCCCTTGCCATGGGCAATGGATATGGGCACGGACGACCCGACGCCGATGAGGTCGCCAAACGCAAAGTTGACAATGACGAAGGGCATGGCCAGGTTGATGGCCGCAAAGGCGGTCTCGCCCACGAACTGGCCCACGAACACGCCGTCCATCAGCCCATATATTGACGACACCAGCATGCCGAAGGCACCTGGCAACGCTGCCGTCAAAAACAGGCGCAACGGCGGGGTCTGCGAGAAGAACTGCTCTGACTCGGTCACCTAACGGCTCCTTTTACGCGAAGCAACACGGGCGCACCCCGTACGACGATCCTTGGACCACGTGCCTGCACGCACGGTCTGGTCGGCCAGCTACTCTGACAGCGTCTCTCCCAAAAACGACGCGATCTCGCGGTCGAGCCTACGCAGCTTGTCGCCAAAGTCGGTCTCGTTGCCAATCGTTCGCAGGTACGGGTGACAGGACCAGGCCTCGATGAACCTGTCGTCAAGCGCAGCAGCCTCCTCCAAGCTTTCGTAGCGCACGCCGTTGCTCGCCGTCCCGTAGTACTCCTCGGCCCCCTTGGCGGCAGACACCAGATGAAACACCGCGTCGTAGCGACGGCAGAGCTCGTCTTCCGTGTACCCAAGGTCCGCGATCACGCGGTCGAACTCATCGGCGCTCATGTAGCACTTGTTGTCGAGCATGCCGCGGTCGCACACGATGAGGATCCGGTCCTCGCGCATGCCCTGTGCGGCGCGCAGGTACATGTCTTCGCGGACGAGCTGGATCTCCATTTGGCAGCGCTGGTACTCTTCTGCCGACGAGCATTCCCACGGCGTGACCCCGTTGCCGATGAGCTCGGTCGCAGGTTCGGGCAACGTGATGACCTTATAGCCCAGCTTGGAAAACTGCGTTCGGATGCTCGCCAGGGCGGACGTCTTGCCCGCACAGGGCCCTCCGGTGATGGCGATCTTCGTGATGACAGGCATGGGCATTCCTCGTGACGTGCATCGGAGTTGTGTGTCTCCATAATACCGCAGCTCACTTGTCACTGCCTTGTCGCAGGGTGGAAATCGTTGGGTAATCCAGCAGCAGCATTTGTCGGGCACAATTCCCCTGTTGAATTCTTGCGTCCGACAGCGGTTGTAGGAGCACCTATGATAAAGACGATATTCTCTGCTGCGCTGCCGGTTAGCGAGCGACTCGTCATTAGGAAGAACCGCATCGTGGGCGCGGGTGGCGACGGTCCGCGCTTGGCGCTTGTCACGGGAATCCACGGAGACGAGCTCGAAGGTCAGTACGTCGCCTTCGAGCTCGCCCGTCGGCTTGGCGAGCGGCTCGACGACTTGGCCGGAACGGTGGACATCTATCCTGCCATCAACCCGCTCGGCCTGTCGTCGCACGAGCACGGCGCACCCGGCTTTGACATCGACCTGGACAGGACCTTTCCCGGCAGCGTCAACGGCAATCTTACGGACGCGCTGGCCCATGCGGTGTTTAGCGACGTAATGGGCGCGGACGTCTGCATTGACGTGCGTTCGACCAGCTCATATCTGCAGGAGGTCACGCAGGTGCGCATTGACGAGCAGGACGCCGGCAAGCTCGTGCGGATCGCCTCGGCGCTCAACGCCCGACTCGTGTGGGTACGCGTGCCGACCGCCGTGCTCGACTCAACGTTGGCACACTGCCTTAACGCGAGCGGCGTCCCCACGTTGGAGGTGCAGATGGGCTCCGGCATGCGCATCTCGCAGGACGCGGGGACTTGGCTGGTCGAAGGGCTGCTTAATCTGCTCGAGCATCTTGGCGCCTGGACCGGACCGACGATCCAGCTGCCGCCGCCGATGGTGTCCACCGGCAAGAACGTGGCCACGCTCGTGGCCGAAAGCCCGGGAATCTTTGTTCCAAAGGTGGAGTGCGGTTGTCGCATCCGACCCGGCCAGGTCATGGGAATCGTCGCCGACCCCTTGGAAGGCGTCATCAAACAAGAAATCGCCTCGCCTTGCGAGGGCATGCTCTTTGCCCTGCGGACGTATCCGATGGTATACCCTGGCTCCCTGTTGGCACGCGTGTTGAGAGGTGGCAGATGAGAAGCGGCGTCTTGTATAGGATGGAGGTGCCGCACCGCGAGCCCGCAGACATCGTCGGCTTTGACTTTGGCAGCAAGGACGGCGAGCGCGCCTGCGCCATCGTGGGCTCGACTCGCGGCAACGAGGTCCAGCAAACCTACATCTGTGCCAACCTTGTGGCGCGGCTAGAGGAGCTCGAGCGTGCGGGTGCCTTTGCGCCAAACAAGAACGTGCTGGTCATACCTTGCGTCAACCCGCATTCCATGAACGTCGGCACACGCTTTTGGCCCGCCAACGGCACCGACATCAACCGAAGGTTTCCCGGCAACGCACAGGGCTCTTCCACCGAGCGGGTCGCGAATGCGATCATGCACGTGATAAGGACCTATAAGCTGGGGATTCAGCTCTGCAGCTTCAATCAGCCAGGCGACTTCTTGCCGCATGTGCGCGTGGTGGACGCTGGGCCGATCTCCGACGAGTCGCTCGGGCTCGCCGCGGACTTTGGGCTCCCCTACGTCATGAGCCGAAAGCCGTCGCCGTTTGACACCGCGACCCTCAACTACGCCTGGCAGGCGAGCGGATCGCATGCGTTTTCCGTGTACAGCCGCGCGACGGACCGCCTGGACGTGCAAAGCGCGCGGCAGGTGGAGGAGGCCGCGCTGCGGTTCCTCGTTACGCGCGGGGTATTGTCCGATACGACGCCGGTCGGCACGCCGCAAGCAGAGCCCGTACTGGTCCGGGAGTCAGACCTCGTCGACGTGCGCACGGAACGGGCGGCGGGCTTCTTGGTCAGTTCGTTGCGAGCGGGCGACCACGTTTGCGCCGGACAAGAGCTTGCCCAGGTTCTTGACACGCGCAACGCCCGGGTGCTCGAGACGCTACGCTCCCCCATCGACGGTCGGGTGTTCTTCCTGCGCACCGACCCTTTGGTGCAGCAGCAGATGGTCGTCTTTCGCATCGCCCCGTAGGGTGGCCGCTTACGCCAGAACCGCGTATCCTGCGGCGGCAACGGCGCGGCTCAACGCGTCCAGATCCGGCATGTCCTTGGTCCGCACCAGCGCCGTCTTGCTCGCGATGCTCACGCGCGCCCACGTCCCCGGCAGCTCGTTGAGCGCGTTTTCTACGCGCGCGGCGCAATTGTCGCAGGTCATGCCCCCAATGGAGAGCGTGACCTCGTGTGGGTAATGCGACTTGTTGCGGTCGGCCGCCCCCATGCGCCGCAACGGGGCGTCGTGTTCTCCACAACATGCGCTCCCCTTGGCCGAGCGCCGTCGCGCCATCCAGACCGCTGCCGCGACTACCATAGCAAGAACCGGCAATAGTATCGCGTCAGCCATGGCGCGCCTCGCACGCGTCGGCTTCTCGTCGCGCGCATCCTTCTGCGAACGGGCAGCTCGCGCATCCGCCCGCAGCACGCGTTTGGCGCATGTGCCGGATAGCCCACGCCACGGCAAGCGCGACGCATGCGCCAAGCACCACATCCCAAATGTTCACGCTCCCGCCTCCTCATCCAAACTTGGCCGATTGGGGCTAGGCCCCTTTCGGCCACTCGCCCCAATCGGCCACTCGGCCCCTAACGGCCGATCGCCGCAATGTGGTCGGGCTTGTCGCTATGCGACGCCAAGCACGTGGCCGATCGTCCATACGGCAAGCGACGCGACCCATGCCACCGCACACTGCCACACCACCACGCTCGCCGCCCACGGGCCGCCCAGCTCACGCTTGATGGAAGCGATCGCGGCCACGCAGGGCGTGTAGAGCAGCGAGAACACCAGCATGCTCGTGGCCTGCAGCGTGGTAAGCGCCGCCGCCACGCCTCCCATGCTCTTAAACAGCTCGCGCATGACGGCGACCACGCTCTCCTTTGCCATAAACCCGCTGATGAGCGACGTCGCGATGCGCCAGTCCCCCAAGCCGATGGGACTTAGCAGGGGCACGATCCAGCCAGCCATCATTGCCAGGATGCTGTCTTCCTGGTCGCCCACCATGTTGAAGCGCGGGTCAAAGTGCGAAAGGAACCATACCACGACGGTCGCTATGAGGATCACGGAAAACGCCTTTTGCAAAAAGTCCTTGGCCTTCTCCCACAGCAGCTGCGCCACGCTGCGCAGGCTGGGCAGCCGGTAGTTGGGCAGCTCGAGCACCAGCGGCACCGCCTCGCCGGTGAACACGAATCGCTTGTAGATCAGCGCGGCCACGATGCCGCACAAAATGCCCAGCACGTACAGACCCGTCATGATCAGACCGCCCTGCCCGGGGAAGAACGCGTTTACGAAGAAGGCGTAGATGGGCAACTTGGCCGTGCAGCTCATATAGGGCGTCAGCAAAATGGTCATGCGCCGGTCGCGATCGGAGGGCAGCGTACGAGTGGACATGACAGCCGGGACCGTACAGCCAAATCCTATGAGCATGGGAACGATGGAACGCCCGGACAGGCCGATGCGTCGCAGGAGCTTGTCCATAAAAAACGCCACGCGCGCCAGGTAGCCCGAGTCCTCCAGCAGCGACAGGAAGAAGAACATGACCACGATGATGGGCAAAAACGACAGGACCGACCCCACGCCCTCAAAGATCCCGCTGACGACAAGCCCATGGATCACGGGGTTGACGCCCGCATTCGCCATGGCGACGTCGGCCGCCTCTACCAGCATGCCGATGCCGTTTTCCAGCAGCCCCTGCAGCCAGGCGCCCACGACGTTAAAGGTCAGGTGAAACACCAGCGCCATGACGCCCACGAACACGGGAATGGCCGTCCACTTGCCCGTAAGCACGCGGTCGATGCGTTGGCTCCTCTCGTGCTCCTTGCTGGCATGTGGCTTGACGACGCACGCATCGCAAACGTGAAAGATAAACGAGAACCGCATGTCGGCCATGGCGGCAGCGGCGTCGAGCCCACGCTCCGCCTCCATCTGGCTGATGATGTGCCCCACCGCCTCAAGCTCGTTCGTGTCCAAGGCGAGTTGCGCGATGATAAGCTCGTCGCCTTCGATCACCTTGCCCGCGGCAAAGCGCTTGGGCAGGCCCGCCCGCTCGGCATGATGCTCGATGAGATGCGCCACGGCGTGTAGGCAGCGGTGGACGGCGCCGCCGTTGTCCTGTGGCGAGCAGAAGTCCTGATGAAGCGGCTGTTCCTGATAATGGGCCACGTGGAGCGCGTGACGCACCAGCTCTTCCACGCCCTCGCCGCTTGCCGCGCATATCGGCACCACCGGCACGCCGAGCAAAGACTCCAGTTGGTTGACGTCCACCACGCCACCGTTGCCCGTAAGCTCGTCCATCATGTTGAGCGCCACCACCATGGGCTTGCCCATCTCCAGGCACTGCATGGTGAGGTAGAGGTTGCGCTCTATGTTGGTCGCGTCGACGATGTTGATGATCGCATGCGGGTGCTCGTTGAGCACGAAGTTGCGCGACACGAGCTCCTCTGCCGAGTAGGGCGACAGGGAATAGATGCCCGGCAAGTCCGTGACCAGCGTGTTTGGGTGGTTGCGTATGGTCCCGTCCTTGCGGTCCACCGTGACGCCAGGAAAGTTCCCCACGTGCTGGTTCGCTCCGGTGAGCTGGTTGAAGAGGGTCGTCTTGCCGCAGTTTTGGTTGCCCACCAGCGCAAACGACAAGGTCGTGTCGTCGGGCAGCGGATCTCCGCTCCCCTTGGGATGAAACTTGCCCTCCTCGCCTAGGCCCGGATGCGCCGACTCGTGGCCATGCCGGCGCGCCGCGGAATCGTCCGGGTGCGTCGGCGCGGCATCATGGCCTTCCACGCAGGGCGTCACCTTGATCCGCGCCGCATCTTCAAGGCGCAGCGTAAGCTCATAGCCGTGAATGCGCAGCTCCATGGGGTCGCCCATGGGCGCGTACTTCACCAGCGTCACCCGCGCCCCCGGAATCACGCCCATGTCCAAAAAATGCTGGCGAAGCGCGCCTTCTCCGCCGACCTCGTCCACGATCGCGCTCTGACCGATCGATATGTCACATAAGTTCATGCCGCGCTCACCCTGCCTGCCCTTGGTTAATCTGAGACAAGCATAGCCGTTTTGGCCACGGGGGAGTCGCTCGATCACAAACGCCAAAGGCACGAACAGATTATCTCTTTGTGGTGATGGGTCTTATCAAACGGGCCTTATCGACAGCGACGTCCTTGCAGACTGCTACACTGGCACGAAGTCAAGCATCGGGAGGCGAGCATGGACATACGTTTGGCGCGTGCGGAGGACACCGCTTCGATCATGGACTTGTACCACCAGGCGTCAGACGCCATGGTGGGCACGCCCTACGACTGCCAGTGGCGGCGAGGCGGGCACCCGAGCGCCGCGTTCGTCCGCGGCCTCGTGACCAGCAACGGCATGCTCGTCGGTACCGAAGGCCCCCAGATCGTCGCGGCCGTCGGCATCGACCATGACCTGGGGCACGAGTACCGCGACGTGGCGTGGCTCACGAACGCACCGCTCGAGCACGTGGCCGTGCTTCACCTGCTGGTCGTATCGCAGCTATGGCGCGGGAAGGGCCTTGCGCGCCAGCTGCTTCGCGCCTGCCTGGACTTCGTCCGCAACGAGGGCATGACGGCCGCACGGCTCGACGCCACCGCCAACAATCTGCCGGCCATCGAGCTGTACGCCAGCGAGGGGTTCGAAGTGGTGGGCCATGGGACGCAAGACGTCGGACCCAAGGACGACCCGCTCGTGCCGTTTGTGGTTATGGAACGCCTGCTTGGGTAGCGCGCGGCCGATCGGCGTCCCCATGCCAGGCCCCTTTGGCCAAGGTAGCCTGTCGCCTCGTCACCTAGCCGTGTCGCGCGCAAAGACCGCCGCATACGCCTTGAGCAGCTGCTCCATCGTGCACGCCGCGTTGGCGGGGCTCGTCGACGGTAGCCGTGTAGCCGGCAGACCGCACTCGGCCTCGCAACCCAACCGACGATACAGCTCGAACGCCTTGGCACCGGTGCAGTACACCGCCTCGATCGGCGCCGCGCGCGTGATGAGCGACAGCTTGTTGGGCCGCGCGTTGCGGATGCTCGCATCCGAGGCACCCACGATGTCGCACTCCGCGACCACGTCCCACAGCGCGATGCCATGCCGCAGGCACAGCGAGCGCTTCTCGTCGTTCGTGATGGGCAGCTCCTCGCCCGCCAGCTGCGACAACACCCGCCAAAAGCGGTTTTGAGGATGGCCGTAGTTGTATTGTCCCTCGCGCGACTTGGGGCTGGGAAACGACCCCAGCACCAACACGCGGCTGCGCTCGTCATACGTGGGTGGGATGGTATGCGTCAGGTGCTCCATGTCGGCTCCTATCTGCCTTCTGTACTTATCATACCCGTTGAGACCCGCCAAACGGCCCTCGCGCAGCGCCCTCGCGCTGTCCGAGCTTTTCGCCCGCTTGGCGGTACGGCTCCTATGCATGAGGAAACGAATCTGTAACTATTAAATAGACATGGTTTTTAAGTCACAGAGGGAAAGGGGAGCGACATGTACATTTCGAGAAGGTCCTTTGTGGAAGGCGGCCTCGTCGCCATGGGAGCGCTCACCATGGCGGCTTGCTCCAACAACGCAGGGCAGCCCGCAACAGAGGACAAGGCAGCAGAGACGACCGATACCCCCGAGACCACAGAAGGGGCCTCGGCCAATGCCTATCCGGTGTTCTTCTATGCAACCGTCACGGACGCTGGCCAGTATGTGACCAAAATGGCCATATCCTTTGGGGAGGACAAGGTGTCGGGCGTCGACAACGACACCTTTACGGTAACGATGACCTCCACCGTGGACTACGGCGAGGCCAAGGGCGAGCCCTACGCCTACTACGATGCCACCGCGCCGCTCGAGGTCGTAAAGACCGAGGTGGGCGACGAAGCGCTCTCGGTCTACTTCAAACAGGACCAGGCGCCAACCCTCACCTGGCTGGCCGAGGGCCGCAACTACCCCGCCGTGCTTGGGTTCAGCGTGGAGCAGACCAAGCCCATCACGCTTACCACGCCCGACGGCCGCGAGCTTGAGGTTACCGGCACCTACGACACCTCCGAGACCACCTCATGGCAAAACCTTGACGACGAGGAGGTCAAGAAGTTCGAGGACGTGCAGGACGAGATCAACTACCGCCTGTACAAGGGCTCCAACGACAAGCTCATCGTGTGGTTCCATGGCAACGGCGAGGGCGACTTCCCCACCAAGGACACCAACAACAACATCTGCCAGCTGCTCGGCAACCGCGGCGGCGTGGCGTGGGTCTCCGAAGAAGCCCAGGAGGTGTTCGGCGACGCCACCGTCATGGCGTTCCAGGCACCCAACATGTGGTACTTCGCCGTTAAGGACGGCCTGCTCGAGCCGTGCTACAACGAGATCCAGCAGGTCATTGAGGACAACAACATCAACCCGGACGAGGTCTACCTGTCTGGCTGCTCCGCCGGTGGCTTTATGAGCACGCGCATGATCATCGCCTACCCCGACCTGTTCAAGGCGGCCATGATCAACTGCCCGGCGCTCGACGCCGCCAACGCACGTACCGAGACCGACGACGCGTGCCCCACGGACGAAGAGCTCGCAACGCTCAAGGACGCGAAGACCGCGATTTGGCTGGTCCAGGGCGAGACGGACAGCTCCGTCGATCCCGAGCTCTGCTCCAAGCGCATTTGGGCCATCCTTACCGACGGCGTCGACGACGTTACGGAGACCGCCGTGGAGGGCACCGAAGGCATCGCGTCCAACTTCACCACCTACGAGACGGCCGACGGCAAGTTCAAGCTCTCGCTGTACGAGACGGTTGACCTGGCCGAGGTCGAGGGCATCTCTGGCGACAAGCGCCAGGGCGGCAAGATCAAGTGTGCCGAGGACTACGACCTGGACGGCGAGCTTGAGGAAGTCAAGTACAACGACCACTGGACGTGGATCTACACCCTGCGCAACAACCCCGAGGACGCAAGCGGCACTCACATTTGGGAATGGGCCGTCAACGCGAAGTAGGGCGACGTAGCATACGGTGGCACCAACTACGGCCCGCGTCGCTATGGCGCGGGTCGTTTTTCCACCGGACTATCACAACTCGACGATCAGAACAGCTCGCGCAGGATCTGCGCAAGGCCATCCTCCCACACGGGCGGGCACACGAGGTCGGCGGCTTCCTTTACCACGTCTTCCGCGTTGCCCATGGCCACGCCGCAGCCGCAATAGCGAATCATCTCCAGATCGTTGGTGCCGTCGCCAAACGCATAGGCATGCGCCACGTCGATACCCAGCCGATCCAGCACCACCTCTATGCCCCGAGCCTTGCTCGTAGCCGTGGGATACAGCTCAAAGGTTCCT
>JAGCBF010000059.1 GCA_017652285.1 Atopobiaceae bacterium | reverse complement strand
TCGCCGAAGGTGCGCCCGCGTCCCCTGTAGTCGTCCTTCAGGAGCTGGGCGAGCACCTTCTCCGCGTCCCTGCGCGTGCCGTGGACGACCTTCGAGACGCGGCGGGTGCCGCTGTCGAGGTCGTGGATCGTGGCGCGTGCCCTCCAGCCGTTGCCGTAGCGCGTTATGGATCCCTGGGCGCGCCTCACTTCGCGCCCCTGGCCATGTAGCGTGCGACGGTCAGCAATGCCTCGCGCCCGTCGTCGTCGAGCAGGACGTAGTGATGGCAGAGCTCGCTCCACTTGTCGGTGGTGCTGCCCATGGCGAGGTCGCCGTTGAGCAGCTCGTCGCGCGTCACGTTGAATTCGTCGCAGATCCTCACTATCGTCGCGGCGCGCGGTATGCTGCCGCTCTTCTTCCACTGGTGAACGGTCGCAGGGGACACCCCCACGATGTTGGCGAGCGCCTCCTGGGTGATGTCGTACTCGACCAGAATGTGCTCGATGTTATGCCAGAAGCTCATCGCATGACCTCCGAAAAATAGACTTTGTGAATCTTGAAGGGTATCAGTGTACCCCTAATTCTACCGTTAATCCCCAAAAATCACTTGTATTTAACAAATTTTCTTAATTTTTATGTTTATAAAATTCATATTTGGGTTTAGAATATCAACAAAGGGAAGGAGGTGATTACACATGGTAGGACGAATCGGGAATAATGCCCCAATCGCCTCGACCAGGCGCTACTTCGGCTTCACGCAGGACGAGTTCGCGGAGTTCGCCGGCGAGCACAAGGAGACCTACTCGCTGCACGAGCGCAAGCCAGACCTGTTCAGGGTGCGCGAGCTCCAGCTCATAGCCGACAAGCTGCCGGGCGACCAGCGCGTGAAGTTCGTGGACGCGGTGCTCGAGACGATATTCGGCAAGGGGTATCAGGTAAGCGAAACAAGCTAGAAGGGAGGAAGGCAGAAGTGGCAGATAAAAAGCAGCTCTCGGCCGAAACCGAGAGCCACCATACCAAGGAAGATTCTACCACGAAAGAGACGTATCAGGACCACACGCTGCAGATGAGGGCGGCCATGGAGTCCCGCGGAGCCCTGGACATGATCCAGGCGATGAAGTGGGTCGAGCGCCATCCCGTCGCATGGAGCGCCATCGCGGCCAAGGCGTGCCGCATGACCACCCGCGACGGCAAGGCATCCATGATCGCGCTGATGGGCTGGGCGCGTGTCGAGTTCGGCAAGTCCGCGCCCATCCACAAGAACCTGCAGCCCGCGCTGGCCTACCTGCTGGAGACGGAGTTCCCGGCGGAGATCGAGTTCAGGCACCGCGCGGCGAGGTGCAGGGGGTGGTACTGATGATCGTCCAGACGCTCGAGTGCGACATCATGCCCAAGGGCAAGGAGCGCCCGCGGTTCAACAACGGGCACGTCTACACCAGCCCCGCGCAGTTCGAGCACGAGCACCAGATCCGCAAGGCGTGGATAGACGAGCACGGCATCGAGCCCGTGGCCTCGAGCTGCCCCGTGGCGGTCATCGTCAGCTTCACCAAGCCGCTGCCGAAGACCGTCAGGCAGCCGCGCCCGTGGATCCTCAAGCCCGACATCGACAACCTCGCCAAGTCCGTGCTGGACGCGCTCAACGGCGTGGCCTACGTCGACGACGCGCAGATCGTGCGCCTGCAGGCCACCAAGCAGCCGCAGCAGCCGGACTCCGAGGCGGGCATCCGCATCACCGTCATCCACTTCGACGGGAGCGACGAGTGGGAGGTGAGCGACCGTGGCTAGCGACGAGCTGAAGCTCTACGAGCTCACCGATGCCGTGACGCAGGCCATCGACGAGGGATACTACGCCGACGCGGAGACGGGCGAGATACTGTTCGACAGCTCGGACGTGGACGCGCTGGCCGTGCGCATCGAGGACAAGCTGGCGGGATGCTGCAACGTGGTCGAGCGCTACGACAGCTACATCGCCCGCATCGACGCGGAGATCCACCGCCTGCAGGAGCTCAAGAAGGGCTACAGGTCCAAGGCCGAGCGCCTCAAGGGCTACATGCTGCATAACGTCAAGAAGCTCGACGGCAAGGTCGAGCTGCCGACCCATAGGCTGTCGGTCAGCAAATGCGCCCCCAAGGTCGAGATCCTCGACATGGACGCGCTGCCCGACGAGTTCAAGCGCGTCACCGTGGAGCCCGACAAGAGGGCGATAGCGGCCGCCATCAAGGACGGGGAGGACGTGCCCGGCGCCGCCCTCGTGAGCAACGAGAGGCTGGTGCTGAGATGAGCGTGAACATCCGCGGCAGGGAGTACGCGACCGTCAACGAGCGCGTCGCGGCGTTCCGCAACGACTACGGCCTGCGAGGCAGCATCCAGCACGAGCTCATCCACAACGCCGACGGCGACTGCATCTTCAAGTGCTCCATCTACGTCGACGGCAACCTCGTGGCGGAGGGGCACGCCTGGGAGACCAAGGCATCCAGCACCATCAACAAGACCCGCGACATCGAGAACGGCGAGACATCCGCATGCGGCCGCGCCCTGGCGTTCCGGGGCAACGGCATCGACGGCTCGATAGCCAGCGCCGACGAGGTCGCCGCCGCGATAGCGCAGCAGGAGGCTCCGCGCCCGAGGCTGGACTACTCCGAGCTGACCGCCGCCCTCGAGGCTTAC
>JAGCBF010000058.1 GCA_017652285.1 Atopobiaceae bacterium | reverse complement strand
CGCGAGCGAGGCAAACGACCGCTTCGAGGGCTTTTACGTGCGTCCGCGCAACGGTCGGAGCTGCACGGATCCACGGCGTCGCATCCACACCATGCAGTACTTCTCTTATCCCGGCTACACCTTTGCGTACTTTCGGGAGCGCGGGATTGGCGACTACGAGGCAAAGGCGGATATCGACATGGACGAGTGGGTGCACCTCAAGGCCGAGGTCGTGGGCGCGTCCGCCAAGTTCTTCGTGGGCGACATGGAGGTGCCGGCGCTTGTGGTGGACAAGCTGTTCGGGGGTGCCGACGCGCGCGGTGGCGTGGGCCTTTACGTGGATAATGGCACCGAGGGCAACTTCAAGAATCTTACGGTTTACTACGCGGACTAATACAATCCAGAGATCATGGCTGTGACCTTGGTGTACATCGCGTACCCATGCTGGCCGCATATACGGTCTGCGGTGGTGGCAAGCTCGATCTCGGGTGGCCACAAACCCGACGACTTGTGTCAGCTTCATGCCGCAGACAAGAACGCCTGCCGTATAGTTCCGGATTTGCGTACAGTTTGCCTAGGTGTACGCAAAAGAGGAACTTTACGGCCGAAAAACGCGGGCAAAGTTCCGGATTTGCGTACAGTTTGCCTAGGTGTGGGTACGTCGCTCACGTAAGCGCCTTGCCGGACAGCGCGCGGGCACGGAGACTGGGCGCGGTCCCTGGCTCACATGCGGCATATGCGTGCTCGAGCTCGGGATGTCGCGACAATGACGGGTCAGCGAGTCGTGACGTGCGCAGCGTGACAGAAGATCGGCGAAGCCTTGAGATGGATGCCGCCTCCGGTTACATGCGGCCTCCGCTAATGCGTGGTCTGTGCCGGGCGCGACGGGCGACCTCCCCCTACCGTACCTCGCGTTTGCCGACGTGCTTTGTGGCGGGTAACGACAAACGGCCGTGGCGGCAAGCGCCTTGTAGTACACTCAATTCATTGGGAGTTATTGGAAAAGGAGGGAACATGGAGCACTACAAACGACTGACCTCGCTGGCACTTGCGCTGGTGCTGGCCTTCGTGCTGACCGCGTGTGGTGGCGGCACCGGGGACGCGGCCAACGCATCGAGCGCTGGCGAAACCACGGCCGAAAGTACGGATGCGGGCACGGGTGAAGGCACGACCGAAACCGCGACCGACGACGAGGGGGCGGGCGCAAGCGAAGGCGAGGCGTCCGAGGAGCAACCTGCGGGGCTTGTCGGCAAGCCGTGGGTCACGTCGATGCTGCAGGGCAACTTGCCGGTCGAGCAACCCGAGGCCAAGGACGATCTGTATGCGCACTACGCCTACGACTACCTCGTGACGCACCAAAACGAGTCAACCAATCCCAACGTCAGTGCGATGGCGGACCACGCCGGCGAGCTGAAGGATACGGTCGTTGTCGCGATAAAGGACGAGTCGAAGGCGGGCCACGACCTGGAACAGCTGCGCATCTTCTACAATCAGGCGGCCGACACGGATGCGCTGGAGGCGACGGGGCTTTCCGAAGTGCAGCCCTACATCGACCGAATCGATGCGGTAACGTCGTTGGAGGAACTAAACGCGCTGGTCGCGGCCGACGACTTTCCGTTTAGCCCGTTCATCACCGCCGTCGTAAAGACCAACGACACGCGTGCGACGAATATCGTGGGCGTATACCCGAACTTCCTGTTTTCCAACGCGCTCCTAGTGGGTGGGACGAATTATGCGGAAACCGATGATCCGACAGCTCAGCAGGCGTCGAACGTCCAGTTGGCAGGCATGGGATTGTACGTGTCTGCCGACCTTGAGGCTTCGGGCATGGACAGTGATTCTGCTCTCGAGGCGTCGAAGCAGCTCATGGAGTTCGAAAAGTCGCACGGCAAGTATCTTGAAGGTACCACTACGTATGTAAAGGCGGATTTTGGGGCGATGGCGGAGGATGCCCGAGCGAATGCGCTTACGCTCGACGAGTTGTGCGACTTGTCTCCCAACTATCCCATTAAGGAGACGCTGGCCAAGCTCGGGAAGGACGGGGCCAAACAATACACCGTGTCGCGCAAGTGGCTTAAGGCGTTCAACGACGTTTGGACGGCTGAGCACTTGGAGGATCTAAAGCTAATGGCCAAGGCAAAGGTGCTCGACGAGACTCGTCCGTATCGCGCGCAATCAAAAAAGGGTGGGGATATCGAGCTGCCCCAAGTGAGTGCAGATGCGTTTGCCTATACGGCTTGCAACAGCCTAAACACGTTCGCGCAGGTTTTGGCAAAGACCTACGTGGACGAGGGCATACCTGCCCAGGCAAAGGAGCGCCTGACGGAGCTTTCGCAGCAGATCATCGACACGTACAAGGACCTCGTTGACGACACCGCGTGGATGGGCGAGAAGTCCAAGCAGCGCGTCGAAGAGAAGCTCGAGCACGTGGCGATTAACGTGCTTGAGCCTGAAGGCGGGTACTTCGACTACAGCGGGCTCGAGCTGGTGCCATCGGACAAGGGCGGCACACTGCTTTCCAATTACCTGATTTGCAAGCAGTATCGCTATGACTGCGAGGCAAAGCTGGTGGGTCAGCCTGCCATTAAGTCGTCCACGTGGTTCATGATCGAGCCTACCACCATGAATGCCTTCTATGAGTCCGAGAACAATTCCATCAACATCGTGCCCGGATACGTGACGAGCCTGCTCTATGCCGACGACATGTCGGAAGAGGACCTGCTCGGCGGCATTGGGTTTACCGTCGCGCACGAGATCAGCCATGGGTTTGACTACCAAGGCGCGCAGTCGGACGCGTACGGAAGACCCGAGCCTGTGTATGACGAGGCGGACGTCGATGCGTTTGTCGCAAAGACTTCGGCGCTTGCTCAATACTATTCGGGTATCGAGTTGCATCCCGAGGTTGTGCTGGACGGTCAAGCCCTCGTTGCCGAAGCTGCCGCAGACTTGTCGGGCATGCAAGCCATGCTGGAGATCGCACGCGCGTCCGACGACTTTGACTACCAACGGTTCTTCGACAACATGTGCAAGACGTGGGCCCAAGTGATACCGAGGGCGGTATTCTCCGTCTTTGCCGCAGACACGCATCCGCTGGCTAACCTGCGCGTTAACGTGAACTCCCAGATGTTCGATCCGCTTTATGACACGTTTGGCGTGGTCGAGGGCGACGGCATGTATCTTGCGCCGGATAAGCGCATCGTTATGTGGGGTCCGAACGCGTAAGGTTGCCTGGTTCCGGAGGGGGCCTTGTGGCAAAGGGAGTGCTGTCCGACCGCGCAAGGCTGCCTGACCACCGGCGTGGAGTAATGGGGCCAACGACGGAAACAGGATCAACGACAAGGGGCGGGTCGCTCGAACGGATGACGAGCGGCCCGCCCTGTTTTAAGATTTCCCCCCGGCAGGGATGAATACAATAAAGGGGTGACTTTCGTCCAACGCACGAATCCTCGTGTCCCAGGTGGGCGTGCTTATGGCCGCGGGGTGGGCCATCGTTGCCATGCATAAAGCCGTACCCCGTGTTATGCTGTTGGAGAAACGTCGTCTGCGTCGAATGAGGGAATCGTGTCCAAGGAGTTCAATACCACGGGCCCGTGCGTGCCGCAGAAGCATTATATGGTGGACATATCCGATCGCGTGGCATGGATGCGCTCGATGGTGGAGCATGGCGATTACTTCTGCGTCAACCGGGCGCGGCAGTACGGCAAGACCACGGCGCTCACGGCCCTTAAGCGTGCCCTAGTGGATGACTATGTTGTGGTGGGGCTCGATTTCCAAGCGCTCTCGCACGAAAACTTCGCCACGGAGGGTGCTTTTGTCAGCTCGTTCGCATCGGCCCTGCTCGACGCGGAGGAACTCGGGAAGCTTGAGTTGCCTGACGAAGCTCGCGACGCGCTCGAGGGTCTTGCGGATGCAGGCGCTCCCACACTTATGGGCCTCTTTAGGGTGCTGCGCCGCTGGGTGCGAGCGTCGGAGCGGCCGGTGGTTCTTATCGTAGACGAGGTGGACAGCGCTACCAACAACCAGGTGTTCCTTGACTTCTTGGCTCAGCTTCGCTTGTCCTATCTTAGCCGCGAGGAAGAACAGGACTACCCCGCCTTCAAATCTGTGGTGCTCGCAGGTGTCACCGACATTAAGCACCTCAAGTCAAAGATACGTCCGGACGAGGTGTCCAAGGTCAACAGCCCCTGGAACATTGCGGCGGACTTTGACGTAGACATGTCCTTCTCGGCGAAAGACGTCGCGGGAATGCTCGCTGCCTACGAGGCGGACCATGGCACGGGCATGGACATCGCGGCCGCTGCAGACCAGATCGCGGACTGGACCGGAGGCTATCCCTTCCTTGTGAGTCGGCTCTGTCAGCTCGTGGACGTGCGCGGCTTTGCGTGGGACCAAAACGGCATAAACGAGGCGGTTCGACTGCTGCTGAATGAGCGCAACACGCTCTTTGAGTCTCTTGTGGGCAAGCTGCGTGCCTATCCACAGATGTGCGTCGCGCTTCACGACCTGCTCATGGAGGGCGGGCGAATTACCTATAACCCCGACCAAGAAGACATTGCCCTGTTGTCGATGTATGGGTTCGTAAAGGAGGTGGGCGGCTCGGTCCAGATTTCGAACCGCATATTTGAGACGCGCCTTTACAACCTGTTCCTTTCGGACGAGGAGCTGGCGGGTAGCCGCTTCCACGACGCTGGTGACCTCGGCCGCAACCGGTTTGTGCGTGGTGGTCGGCTTGACATGCGTGCTGTGCTAGAGGGCTTCCGGCACACCTATGACGAAGTCTTCGGCACCCTCATCGACCGCTTCCACGAGAAGGATGGCCGCGAGCTGTTCCTTCTCTACCTCAAGCCCATTATCAACGGGACGGGCAACTACTACATAGAGGCCCAGACGCGCGACCAGACCCGTACCGACGTGATTGTGGACTACCTTGGCGAGCGGTTCGTAGTGGAGCTCAAGTAGACTTCTACGCGTTCCACGGCGTCCAAGACGACGAGGCGGAACTGACGGTCGAATACGTACATGTCCCATACGCGTTTGAACGTGGTTCCTTCCCAGAACTCATCCAAGCCACGTTTCTTGTGAATGTGCCAATAGCCGCTCAGGCGGTAGTAGCCGACGTCTTGCAGATGGCGGATGAGGTCGTCTCTGTCCGCCACCATCCCGCGCTCCATCATGAGGAGATCGGCTTGCTCTTCAAACGTCAAGAACGGTTTGGTGTACTCCATAGGCAAAGCATCCTTAGAACGGCAAAAACCCGCCAGTGTGCATCGTTGAGAGGCCAGGCGGGCTTACTAATGAAAGCTTACCACAGCCGAACGGGTTTTATGCGGAAGTCCATCCCGAATGTTTGCCGACGGTTGCCGATAAGCTCGAATCTGCCGAGAAACCCACGCCACCCCTGAGGTGCATCTGAAGCTGGTCCACGGCTCCATGTCATCCAGGGGAAGGACGAACCCGAGCTTGCGCAGATAGTCCTTCACATGCTCTGGCACCCAATACTCATCCAGGCCATTAGCGCCTATGCGTCACCTCCGATAGTCCAGCCGATAAGTTCAGGTGAAGTGTCCGCTGCCGTCACAATCCCGCCCGTGTCTTAGAATGTGGTGAGTGTTCCGACGGGTATTTGCGGAGAAGGATATGGATGAAAGAGTCATCTCGGCGCATGCGTATTCGATGAACAACGAACCCATGCTGAGAAAAGACAAGAAGTGCGGGTGCTTCTATTGCCTGAGGATCTTCGACCCATCCGAGATTGAGGAGTGGATCGAGGACGAAATGAGCGGGGGAGTCAACCTCTATGCCATGAACGTGAGCACGTTATCAAAAGTTCACATGGTAGGAGGCGTAGGGTCCGCCCAGTACGCAAACGGCCATGTGGTCACGACAAGCATAACCGGCTCTGCGGGAAACTACCCCGTCTATACGTTCAAAGAGAACGGAACTGGCAAGGTCAAGGTAGCCAACGCCTTCTGGGCACTCTTTAGGGGTAACTACCTCTATTTCACGAAGTTCAGGTACAAGGATGGCAACGGCAGATTTGTGAGCCAGTACAGGGTATACCGGTCGGACTACTCGGGCAAGTCGCCCAAAGCGGTGACCGGCTGGGTATCCTATAACGAAATCCCTCAGAAATACCGGCGTTAGTCACGTCGCAGACCACACCCAATCGAGGAAGCGTTGGGATTGAAGGATTGCACCAAAAGTGGGCTCGGTAGGTTATGGGTCGTTCCTCCGCGCCAACTGAGCTAATATGAATGTTGATGTGAGAATTGGCCACTGTGTATTCTATGTAGTGGCCAATTCTCACATCAAAACGGTATTGACCCAGTTGGCATAGAGAAGATTGAGCTTTATTGGCCAATAATCGGGCGGGGTCCCGCCGTGAGGTGCGTCGACGACTCGGTCGGTGCGATTGGAGCGCCTCGCGCGGCCTGCGAGACCTCCGCGGACGCCCGTCATGCGCTGTGCTCGGGCTACGACCATTCCTCGTGAGTTATACATACATTACCCAAATATAATATCTGCGCGACAAGCGGGCCCGTGGGCCTGCTTGTCGCGCATGCGTGGCGGTGCCGATGGGCCGCTTCGCCCCGAACGGCTCGTGCGTGCCAAAACGGATGCGCGAAAACGCGCAAAAAGTCGAGGTTAGTGTAGTTTTGGTGGCTCGGTTTTTCCGGGGTCTGATTTGCGGCACCCTCTACCTGCGCAAACGCGGGGCATCTTTTCCGCCTGTGGGGATTTGGCACCAAAAAACTACACTAACCGCGAAAAAACGTGCATATTCGCGCATCCGAAATGGCACGCCGCCGGGCGAGGGTCGGTTCGAGGCGGTCCGCAACTGGACTCAGGCCACGAATCGTCGTTCGGCTTCACGCGTGGGCCACAGTTATTACGTGCGGGTTATACTAGAAGGCCGTTACAAAGACGCCTGCGTCAGAGG
>JAGCBF010000057.1 GCA_017652285.1 Atopobiaceae bacterium | reverse complement strand
GAAGGCGGCGCCCGCCTTGAGGGCTGCCTGGCGCATCACGTAGGCCCAGGAGTCGCGGTTGGCCAGCACGGCGACCATGGATTCGGGACCGACGCCCGCGTCGGCGAGCACGTGCGCGACGGCGTTGGCCTGCGCGTTGAGCTCGCCGTAGGTGAGCGTGCGGTCGCAGGCCACGAGCGCCACGCGGTCCGGGTTCGCGTCGGCTTGGTCTTGCAGCAGCCGATAGGCGGGACGCTCCGCCACCGGCCAGTCGGTGTCGTGCAGGGCGCGGATGCGCTCCTCGTCGCCCTCGGTGACGAGCCTTACCTGTCCCAAGGTGGAGCGAACCGTGAGCTCATGGCAAATGACAAGCACCATTCCCAGCAGCCCCTCCACCGTGTGGGCACTGTACTGCGCGGGGTCGTAGGAGCAGTCGATCGCGACCTTGTCGCCCTCCATGTACACGTCGACGTCCATGCCGGCCTTGGCCTGCGAGAGCTCGAGGTCGACCTCGCTGGCGGCGTGGCCGCCGATGAGCATGTCGTCGTCGGCCGTGTCGCCCTGATAGGCAAAGAGGATGTCGCCTTTGATGCCGTAGGCGTTGCTGACCTCCGCAAAGCTGTAGATATCGTTTGCCATGGCACCCAGCAGGTAGCTCTGGCACTGCGCGATGGCCTCGTGCACGGGCTTTGCCGGGTCGTCCACGAACTGCACGGGCAGCGTCTTTACCAGCATGGTGACGCTGCGTCCGAGCTTGGAGTCGTTGCGGCCGTTGTAGATGCTCGCGAAGACCGCGCCGTCCTCGACCGCCGTGTAGGACTGCAGCGCCAGGCCAAACGCCGTCGTGAAGAAGGAGTTGGCCGTAATGCCGTGCGCCTCACAGTAGGTCCGCACCTCGTCCGCGGTGCCTTCCGACTGCACATGGGTAAGCGCGATGTGCACGTCGCCCTTGTCGCCGTCCCTTACGGGCAGGGTGTCGCCGCCGCAACCGCGGAAGATGCCGTCGTAGAACGCCTTGGCCTCGTCAAGTCGTGCCGACGCGCGCGCGGCCTCCTCGTCCAGGGCGTACTCGAAGCCGGTGTACGCCTCGGGCTCCACCTCGTCGCCCTGGTAGGCGCGCTCGATGTCGTCGTACAGGATGTCCAGCGACTCGCCGTCGCTCACGATGTGGTGCGTGTCGACGAACAGGTATTTGCCCGTGGGCGTGTCGAAGAGCTCGATGCGGAACAGCGCCTCACCCGAGGTGAGATCGAACGGGCGCACGAGGTCCTGGACGGCGGGCAGCTCCGTACGCACGGGCAACTCGGGCGCGCGCGGTTCGTTGCGGACGGCACGGATCTCGCCATCGTCGTCGCGCCGTACGGTCGCGAACAAATAGGGATGTGCGACGAGAGCCTTCTGCAGGGCATCGCGCAACCGGTTGATGTCCACCGCGTCGTCGAGCTTGTGTAGATACGGGATGTTGTATGCCGTGGTGTCGGGGAAGCGCAGGCACTCCACGAAGATCCCCGCCTGCGTCTGCGAGAGCGGATACGCCTCGCGCAGCTCGTGCGTCGTGCCTTGCGCGGCGTCGCCGATGAGCTGCTCGAGCTCGCGCACCGTTCTGCGATCGAACACGTCGGCCACCTTGACGGACACGCCGAACTCGGCGTCGAGCAGGGCGCACAGGCGGATGCAGCCAATGGAGGAGAGGCCTACGGCAAACAGGTCGGTGGTGATGCCGATCGACTCCACGCCGATCACTTCCGACGCGATGGCGAGGATGCGCTCCTGCGTCGCGTTCTCGGGGGGCACGATCTTCTCCGCCGCGACCTGTACCTCGGGCAGTGCCCTCTTGTCCACCTTGCCGTTGGCCGTGAGCGGCAGCTCGTCCAGCTGCAGGTAGGCTTGTGGCACCATGTAGGAGGTCAGGTACTTTGACAGGTGCGCCCTGAAGTCTGCTAGGTCGACCTCTCGCTCGGCGGTGAAGTATGCGGCCAGGTAGTCCGTCTCGCCGTGAGCGACGACGCACACGCTGCTGCGTATGCCAGGGTAGGAGTTCATGACGCCCTCGATCTCGCCCAGCTCCACGCGCAGGCCGCGCAGCTTGACCTGGTCGTCCATGCGCCCACGGTACTCGATCTGGCCGTCGGCGCGGATGCGCGCGAGATCGCCGGAGCGGTAGGCCGGCATGCCGAGCAACCGGACGAAGCTGCGTGCGTTGAGGTCCTCACGACCCACATAGCCGCGTCCTACGCCCTCGCCCAGGATGGCCAGCTCGCCCGTGGCGCCGAGCGGCTGCAGGCGACCGGCGCGGTCCACGGTGGCCACGTGGACGTTGGCGTTGGGGATGCCGATGGTTATGCCGTCGGCACCCGTCACCACCTGCATGGTGCAGCTGATGGTGGCCTCGGTGGGGCCGTAGCCGTTCATGATGTAGAGGTCGGGGTTAACGGTGGTGAGGCGCGCGTACAGGTCGGGCGGGAACGCCTCCGCGCCCATGTCCACCGACTTGAGCTGGGCGACGGCCGCGGCGAAGTCGGGCACGGCGAGCATGTTGGAAAGATAGCTCGGCGTGCAGCTCATCACGTCCACGCCGTTGTCGCGCATGAGCGCGCCCATGGCGACCGGGTCCATGATCTGCTCGCCCGTGGCCAGCACTACCGTAAGACCGTTTGCCAGGGGCACGAACTCCTCCATGATGGCGAAGTCGAAGGTGAGGGCAGCGATGGCCAGGCTCACGTGCCCGCGGCGCGTGTAGCCCAGTATCTCGTGGTTCTTGTCGTCGTCGTCCACGAAGTTGACGAGGTTGTGGTTCTCGATCATCACGCCCTTGGGACGGCCGGTGGAGCCCGAGGTGTAGATGACGTAGGCGAGGTCGTGTGGGTCGACGGCTACGTCGAGG
>JAGCBF010000056.1 GCA_017652285.1 Atopobiaceae bacterium | reverse complement strand
CTGGCGCCTTTGTCCACCAGAAGGTTCGCGATCCTAAACGACTCCGCGTCGGCGTTTTGGTACTGGAAGCGCCCGGTGTCCGTGACCACCGCGCACATGAGGTTCTGCGCGATGTCCGCGGTGATCTGCGCCCCTACCTGCAGCGCGAACTCCGCGATGAGCACCCCGACCGCCGCCGCACCGGGCCGGATGACGGCGGTCGCTGCAAACGGGTGCTCACATGGATGATGATCGATGATGGCCACCTGCCGAGCCCTGTCGCATATGGCCTGCGACAGGTTAAGACGGGCCTTCTCGGAAAGGTCCACCGCGATGAACAGGTCAGGGTCCTCCTCATAGTCCGACGGACAGACGAGGTCCTCCGCGCCAGGCAGGAACCGATAGATGCGCGGCACGGGCGCGTCGTCCGCCAAGAGCGGAGATACGACCGCGTTAGGCCAGCGCTGCTCGATGATGTGCGCGAGTCCCAGCACGGACCCCAGGGCATCGCCGTCTGGCGCCGTGTGCGCGCAGATGGCGATGCGCTCGGAATCCGCTATGAGCGAGGCGATGGCGTCAAAGCCTCGCTCCTGGTACGCGCGCTCCTCCGCGGATGAAGGACCGCATAGTTTGGAATCCTGACTACTCATCAACATCCTCCGGTATCTCCTCCGTAAGGGGATACCCAAACTCGTCCTTCTCTATGTGCATGGATTCGGGAACGTCCTCGAGGAGCGTGGCGATGTGTTCCGCCTCGTCCACGGTGGTGTCGATCACGAACACGAGCTCGGGGGTCACGCGCCATCCCAAAGCCCTGCCCAACAGCGAGCGAATCCTGCCCTTGGCACGGGCGAGCGCCTCCTGGACCTTGTCGTAGCGAGCGGCGTCGCAGCTCACGTACGCCTTGACCACCGACTTGTCGATGCTCACCTCGCACCCCGTAAGGGTGACGAGGTCCAACGCGGGGTCGGCCACCTCAAACAGCATGATGTAGCCGAGCTTCTCTCGTGCTTGCTCCGCCATGCGGCGCGAGTTGTTGTTCTGCTTCATGGCGTCCTCCTACTCGGTGCGAGCAACCTCGTCGATGCGGTAGGACTCGAGGACGTCGCCAGGATGAATGTCCTGGAAGTTCTCCAGTCCGACGCCGCCCTCAAGACCTGCGCGCAGGCTGTTGACGTCGTCCTTGTAATGGCGCAGGGACGCGACCTTGCCGTCGTAGACCACGATGCCGTCGCGCACCAGGCGCACGGAGTCGGTCTTGGCGATCTCGCCCTCCTCCACGCGAACGCCTGCGGCAATGCCGACCTTGGGCACCTTGAAGGTGTCCAGGACCAACGCGGTCGCGGTCGCGACCTCCACCTCGGTGGGCTTGAGCATGCCGATGCGCGCCGCGTCGAGGTCCTCCAGGGCCTTGTAGATGACGCTGTAGGTGCGAATCTCCACGCCCGTGCGCTCTGCGGCGGATCGCGCCTTGGCGTCCGGACGCACGCCAAAGCCGATGATGATGGCGTTCGATGCGTCTGCCAGCACGACGTCGGTCTCTGATATGGCGCCGACCGCCGAGTGGATGGTGTTGATGCGGACCTCGCTCTGGTCCATCTTGTCGAGCGAGTCCTGCAGCGCCTCGATTGAGCCCTGCACGTCCGCCTTGATGATGAGGTTGAGCTCCTTGACCTCTGCGTCCTCCATGGTGGCGAAGAGGTTTTCCAGCGTGATGTGCTTGACCTTGTTCTGTTCCTCGATGCGGGCCTTGAGTGCGCGCTCGTCAGCCAAGGCGCGCGCGTCGCGGTCGTCCTGGAACACGCGGAACTCGTCGCCCGCCATGGGCACGCTCTGAAGTCCCAAGATCTCCACGGGGTAGCTCGACGTCGCCTCGCGCACGGGACGGCCCTTGGGGTCGACCATGGCGCGCACCTTGCCGTAGCTCATGCCGGCGACCAGCGCGTCGCCCACGTGCAGGGTGCCACGCGTGACGAGCACCGTGGCGACCGAGCCGCGGCCGCGGTCGAGCTTTGCCTCGAGTACGTTGCCGGAGGCGAAGGTGTCCGGATTTGCCTTGAGCTCGAGCACGTCCGCCTGCAGCAAGACGCTTTCCAGCAGGTCGTCGATGCCGATCTTCTTCTTTGCGGATATGTCGACGAACATGTTGTCGCCGCCCCAGTCCTCGGGGATGATGCCGTACTCGGTGAGCTCCTGGCGCACGCGGGTGGGATCGGAGCCGGGCTTGTCGATCTTGTTGACCGCGACGATGATGGGCACGCCGGCGGCCTTTGCGTGGTTGATGGACTCGACCGTCTGGGGCATGACGCCGTCGTCTGCCGCGACGATGAGGATGACGATGTCGGTGACCTTGGCGCCACGCGCGCGCATGGCGGTAAAGGTCTCGTGACCTGGCGTGTCGATAAAGGTGATGACGCGGCCGTCGATCGTTACCTGAGAGGCGCCGATCGCCTGCGTGATGCCGCCGGCCTCGCCCTCGGCAACGCCCGTGTGGCGAATCGCGTCGAGCAGGCTCGTCTTGCCGTGGTCGACGTGGCCCATCACGGTGACCACCGGGGGACGCGGCTTGAGGTCGGCCTCGTCGTCGTAGAACGTGAAGGAGTTCTCCTCCTCCTTGGTCATGACCTTTACGTCGCGACCGAGGTCGTCCGCCACGAGCTCGATCTGGTCGTCGCTCATGCTCTGGGTGACGGTGAGCGCCTCTCCGAGCAGGAACATGCGCTTGATGATCTCCGTCGGGGCGACGCCGAGCAGCTCGGCAAGGTCGGCCACCGTGGAGCCCTGCGGCACGCGGATGGTGTCGAGCTGCGAAAGGTCCTGGTCGTTGGCGATCGCCTGCTCTATGCGCTGCTGCTCCGCCGCGGCCTCCGCCTGCTTCTGCCGGCGTTCCTTGCGCTTGCGACGCCTGCCCGTGGACTCCTTGTTCGCCTCGCGGACGGCGGCGCGGGCGTCGGCCAGCACGCGCTCGCGGTTGTACTCCTCCGCCTCGCGCGCCATGCGGCTGTAGCGGTCCTCGGACTCCCCACGCTGCTGGCCGCCGCGTCCCTTGCGATTGCGACCACGACCGGCGTTTGCCTCGGGGTCTGGAGGTACGGCTGCCATGGCCTCCGCGCTCATGCGCACGGCGCCGCCGGGCTGCCTGCGGCTCCTTACGGGGGCGTCGTTGCGGTCGCGGTCCTTGTCGCGGGTGCGCTCCTGGCGTTCCTGTCGCTCGCGCTGGCGCTCCGCGCGCTTCTCCTCCTCGGCCTTCTTCTTGGCCTCGGCCTCCTCCTCGCGCTTCTTTAGAATCTCGTTTTGGCTGGCGATCTGCTCGAGGAGGCTGCTGAAGTTGGTCGTCGACTTGGGCGCGTTGTCGCGGATGCGGTTTCGCTCGGCCTCCTCCTTCTTGCGGCGCTCCTCGGCCAGGCGCTCCTCCTCGGCCCTCTTGCGAGCCGCTTCCTCCTCCGCACGGCGCTGCTCGGCCTCCTCGCGCTCCTTGCGGCGGCGCTCCTCCGCCTCCAGGCGCTCCTTCTCGGCCTTGGCGCGCGCCTCTTCCTCGGCGCGGGCCTTCGCCTCCTCCTCCTCGCGCTTCTTGCGCTCGATCTCGGCGGCACGGGCCTCGAGGATGGGCTTGAGGCGCTTGCGGATGATGCCTACGTAGGCGTCCTCCAAGGCGGACGAGGCCGACTTGGCGGGTATCTTCATGTCGCGGAGATGCCCCAGCATCTCCTTGCTACTCATGCCAAACTCTTTGGCGAGGTCATGTACGCGGGTCTTTGCCATGTAACACCTTCCTGGTACGGGCGCTGGTAGCGCAGTACGGCTAGATCAAGGAATCGGAGTCGTCGGACACGGGCGCGTCGTCGATAAGGTCCGCGTACTTCTCGTGGATTCCGCAGTAACGTGATCCGGGCCTGGCGATGTTGCGGCAGCGCACGCCGGTCGGCCCCTCATACTCGCAGCGCCTCTCGCCGCCCTCGAGGCTGACCTCGTCAGGCCTCTCGTACGGGATGTCGCGCAGGACGTCGCGGGCAAGCGACTCGTTCTTTATGTCGATGTGGTAGCCCGTGAGCCGTGCGGCCAGGCGCGCGTTTTGGCCTTCCTTGCCTATGGCGAGCGACAGCTGGTCGTCGGGCACGATCACGGTAGCGCGGTTGCTTTCGGGGTCGACGATGACGCGCGACACGCGGGCGGGAGAAAGCGCGTTGGCGATGTACTTTGCGGGATCCTCGCTCCACTGGATCACGTCCACGCGCTCGCCGCGTAGCTCGCTCACCACGGCACGCACGCGGCTGCCCTTGGGGCCGACGCAGGCGCCCACGGGATCGGGGCCGTCGACCGACGACGACACGGAGACCTTGGAGCGCACGCCGGCGTCGCGCGCCACGTTGCGCACCTGCACGATCTCGTCGTGGACCTCGGGTATCTCCTGCTCGAACAGCCGCTTTACCAGGCGCGGGTCGGTGCGCGAGAGCACGATGGACTTGCGCTGACGCTCGCCGCGCACGGGCTGGGTGTGGTCGTCGGGATTGCGCACGTCTATGATCACGGCGCGAAGGCGCATGTTGTGGGAGTACCGCTCGTTGCGCGGGCGCTCGTTGCGCTCTTCGGGGAAGCGGTGCTGGTCGAAGTGCGGAAGCTCGGCCTCCACGTCCTCGCTGATCTTGATGATGTCGAAGTCGTGCGTGGTCTGGAGCACCGTGCCCAAGATCATGTCGCCGATGCGATAGCGATACTCCTCGTACACCTTCTTGCGCGAGGCGTCACGCACGATGGACTTGATCTCGACCTTGGCCTGCATGGCCGCGATGCGGCTGGAGTCCGCCGGGGTGACGTCGACGGTGTCGAACTCGGTGTACTCGCCGGTCTCCTCGTCAGGCTCGCCAACGGGAACGAGCTTGTACACGTAGACCTTGCCGGACTCCGCGTCTATGGTGACCTGTGCGCCGTAATCCAGGTGCAGCACGTCCGCATAGCTCTTCTCCAGCGACTTCTCCAACCGGTCGAGCAGGTCCTGGCGGTCTATGTGCTTCTCTTTGCAAAGGGCCTCGAGGGCCTCGATCATGTTTCCTGCCACAATGTCCTCCTATCTTGAGCCCTTGCGTCGCGCGCCTTTGATGCCTTTGTCGGCGTCGAAGTCGGGCTTGATCGTACAGGTGCGAATGTCTTCGAGCTTGAACGAGAAGGTGCCCTCGTCCGTGGTGATGCGTGCCATGCCGTCCTCATAGCCGTCCAGACGACCGGTGTAGCGACGTCTTCCCTGCGTCGTCTTGAGCGAGAGCGACACGTCGTTTCCGGCAAAGCGCTCGAAGTCGCGCGCCTTGCGCAGGGGCCGTGCCATGCCGGGAGAAGAAACCTCCAAGGTAAAGTGGCCCGCTATGGGGTCCGCCTCGTCCAGGTAGTCAGATATCCAAGCCGTATGCTCGCTCACTTCGTCGAGCGAAATGGGTGGCGCCGACTCTTCCGCATGGTCGATCCTGACGCGTACCGTCGGCGCGTTGGGAGAGCCGACGACCTCGACGTCCACGATGTCGACTCCATAATTCGCGGCCAGAGCCTCGAGTCCCTGCAAGACGGTAGCGCGTATGTCGTCAAACGACGCCTGTGCCATGTGACTCCCTTCCCAAAAAGGCCTACAGATAGAAAAGAAGCGGGGCGAAACGATCCACCCCACTTCCTCGAAATTGCTACGTTAACGTCAATTACTTTAACAGATTTGACCCCGCATCGTAAAATACCCACAATTGGCCGATCGGAAATGGCCGATTGGGGCCAGGCCCCTTTCGGCCAAGTTGGGCCGCAAGAATGGCCGATTGGGGCTAGGCCCCTTTCGGCCAAGTTGGGCCGCAATGGCCGATTGGGGCTAGGCCCCTTTCGGCCGAATTCGGCCACACTATACGTCGAGG
>JAGCBF010000055.1 GCA_017652285.1 Atopobiaceae bacterium | reverse complement strand
CCCGCGCCCTGATCCAGTAAATCTTTCCTTCTTCCAGCAGTGTCCTGTCCAGCAGGAACTCGGCTGTTCCGCTTCCGTCGCTGCCATTAGTCCATGTTCCGTTGGCGGGCAACGTTGCCTCATCCGTCACCCGAATGTCCACGATCTGTCCGTTGACGAGCGCCAAGCTCAGCGTCTCCTCCGTGCTGAAGGGCGCACGAGACGTAAGGACCCAATCGTAATCCGTCTGTTCGATGCCAAGGTATTCGGGATTCGAGAAGCTCACGTCGGTAACGTCGGTGATCGCAATCTCCGTTACGCCGAGCTTCTCAAGCAAGGCGCTAAGGGTCGTCTCGCTTTCGCCCGCGATGCTGTAGGTGTAGTCACCCCAGTGGAAGTCCACCGTGTAGGCGCACACCACATACACCGAAAAGCCGTCCGCCTCAAACACCACGTCGCCACCATCCAGCTCGGCGCCCATCACCTCGGGCCACGCGCCAAAATGCACGACGTCGATGCTTTCGCTTTGTGCCAAGTCGGCTTCCAACGGCTCAACGCGCACCACAACGCTGTCGTTCGGCTGATACCTCAACCCCGTCAGGGGATCCACCAGCTCGATGTCGAGCGCCTTGAGGTAGCTCACGTCGGTGCTCCGTATGCCAAGCGCACCCATGCTCTGCGTGCTGTAGTCAAAGTACGGTGCCGTACCGCGCTCGACCTCGTTTACCACGAGCTGCACGGTACTGGGCAATCCCACAGACCTGTCGTACGTCACCGTCACCCGATACGTCAAGTCGTCAGTCGCAACCAACTCGCGCTCGTACGAGACGCGCTCCACCACTATATAGGTGCCGTCGTCTTCCATCGCAAAGGACGCCGCGCCATCGGACAAGCCCACGTCGATAGGCTGCTCCAGCTGTCCAGCAGCGTCAACACGCCAAACCTGCACGTCCGAGTCTGCAAAAAAGACGCCATCCGCAACCGTCGCCGTCACGACATGCTCGGCATCGGGCTTCCACGGCTTGCCTTGCACCATAAAGCTCACATTGAAAGCCGCAAGCGTGCGGTAGCCAAATGCCGCATCGGCTGTCGTGCCAAAAAGGGCGTCGGCATCCGCGTAGTCGCCAGACACGTCCTTCGCCCAAACCTCAACGTCCAACGGCATCCGGCCAAAGAAGGAAACCGCCCCGGCCTCGGCCGTGGACGTGCGGTACCCGTCGTCCCACAAGAACGCATACTCCGCACCATGGGGCATGCCAGTCGGATGGGCACTTCCCGACGTGCCAAACAGCTCTACGTCCAAGTCGCCGTCCCTTAGGGTGTAGCATCGCAGGCCCTCGAACCCGTGCTCGACGTCTTCGTTCAGCTCCGCACTCACCCACAGGTTGGACGCCCACTCGCTCGAGGGACTCACTGTGGCACCGATTCGTCTAAGCAGGGTAAGGCCATCGGCGTATTCCTCGTCCAAGATGGTTTCGGTTAAATCAGTCGATACCGTGCGCGGCCCCCAAATGGCAACGGTCTCGTTAGCCAGCGGCCACGTGTACTTCTTTTCCAAAATCTTGCTCAGGACAAACTCGCCCACCTTGCTCGTCCGCACGCTTAACCGTGTGAACTCGGGTTTCTCTATGGGGCTTCCGTTCACGTCCGTTCCCGTACGGTTTTCCACAGGCAGGGGAATGACGTCGGCGCCGTCAAAGCGAGCAATCTCCACGGCATACGAGTCGGATGGTTCGATGACCGTCGACGCGATCTCGACCTCGACAGGTTCCATCAACTCGACGTCTGTTCCATCCGCAATCAGCTTGACGTCCAGCGCCGTATCGAAGAACGACTTTTGATCCTCCGTAAGCTCACGTGCCGCACGCAACGCTTCCTTGCGCTCGTCGTCCAAGGACTTCTTCGTTACCTTAAGCTCGGTGTTGTACGGCACGCCCGCATCGGCGCCATACGTCACCGATATCACATACTGCTCCTTGCCCGTACTCGACAAGATCGACTGCGTGAGCGTACGCGAGGCGGTGTCGTCGCTGGTAGACACCTCTATTTTGGGATCGTCCGCATCCTCTGGCTCCTGTGGCGCATCGGTATCCATCGCTTGCCGAACGTTGGTCTGCGTAACGACTGCCTTCGTCCCGCTAGAAGTCGCAGAGAACAGCTTTGCGCCAAACATCTTGCCAAACGACGCTCGATTGGGCATAAGCGCCTCGGCATAGTCGCCGCTAGGCGCGATAAGCGCACCGACCATGAAGGCCATCAATATGACTACGGATAGCAGTACGGACCTGCGCGTACGCGCCGCCTGTTTTGCATTCTTATGCATGTTGCCATCCCCCTTTACGTTACGATTTGCCTCGTTTTAGCATGTGAATGACTACGGTGTTGCTTTTTCGTTTTCGACCAAAACCTCCGGCGTGGGCCAGTCGCCGTAGTGAGTCTTGACAAACCCAGTTACGTCATCCCCGCTCAGCTGCTTGACGGTTTGGAACGCATATTTGTTTTGGTAGTAGTCTTCGAGCGTCTTGTCGTATGGCTTGGCAGGTTGCGTGCCTTTGAAGAATCCGTTGTAGGTCGTTGCGGTTTCGTCGAACGCTTCGACTCCCGAATCCGCAGTTCCAGGCACTGCGTCCATGCCCTCGTTGATAATCGAGAAGTACTTGCAGCCTTTGTCGTTAAGCGTCACTCCAGATACGGCACCCGCAAACGCACCGAGCTTCGCGTCGTCCGCTCCCTCGCGCGCCACGACAAGTCCCGTGCAGTAGCAAGCTTCTATGCTCCCGCCCGTAACGCTGCCAACCAAACCGCCCACATTGCCGCCGCCCCTCACGGACGTGGTTGCGTAGGAGTTGGAGATCTTCGCGCCATTGGCAGAGCCGATCAAGCCGCCCGCGTGTCCTAATGCGACAACGTTTATGGCGTCAGAATTATATTTCCCGTTCGTTGTGTGGCCGCCGGCATAGCATTTCGAAACCGTCACATCGCCTGACGCAAGCCCAACAAGCCCTCCGGCAACGGAGTCGTCACCTGTTCCCTCCACGAAAACGGACGCGGCGCACGAATCAATCGTGGCTTTGCCACTGGCCGCCTTGCCCAGCAGGCCGCCCGCATTGGTCTTGGCACGTATCGTCGACTTGACCGTTCCACTGCTGTCGTGGACAGCAACGTTCGAGAGATTGATTGCGCCCGCAGCTTCGCCCACCAACGCACCGGCATTATCCGCAGTGGTGGCAATGCCACAATCGACAAGTTCGAGGTCTTGGACCGAAGACTTGTCCAACAACGTCCCGAACAACCCAGCGGTATCGTCAACGTCAACGGCAACGCCAGATACCGAGAGGTTTTGTCCGTAATACGTAAGCGCATAGCTTGGACTTACGGGAACAAACGTCTGCTTGGTTGGCTCCGTGGTAACGCCATTGAGGTAGACCTTGACCTTATCGGGGTCATCATCCGATTTGCCGCTCGCGATTACTTCGCAAAAGCCCTTTGCCGAACCCTTCCAACGCAGGTCGGATGTCTGACGTGCGGCGGTCGCCCCGTCTTTGCCGTCATCGCCAACTGCCGAAGGAT
>JAGCBF010000054.1 GCA_017652285.1 Atopobiaceae bacterium | reverse complement strand
GGCCGGGGCGTGGTGGCGGCGCCAGGCGCCCGGGCCGGGGCGAACCGAAACGACCCAGAAGTGGCCGAAAGGGGCCTAGCCCCAATCGGCCAATCCTGGCTCCGTGCGGGCTAAGCGTACGGGCCGCCCAACTGCCCAAAGCCGCAAGAGCGACCGGCCTCGCATCCGTCAGAACTGCCCGTTCATGAGCGCCTTCATGGCCGTATCGCTCATGGGTAGGCGGGTTTCCAACGTTCCGCGCATGTCGAGCACCTTTTCGAGTGAGGACGCCACGATCTCGTACTTTGGTGACTCCGTCGTGTCAAATATGACGTAGTTGGTCCCCTTGCGGTCAAGCGAGCTGCTAAAGCGGATGCCATCGAACCGCAAGCCGGTCGCGTGCCACACGCTGCCCTTAATGTACTCGCTTATGTACTGCGTGACCAAATACGCCTGATCGCCCGAGTAGTTTGGCTTGGAGAAGTAATGAGAAAGAAGCTTTCGAAACATCCGAGCCTCGTCGTCCGGTGCATCGTCGTCGTCAAACACGTGCCGCGTAAGGTCGAACAGGATAATATCTTCGGTCGTCACCACCTCGGCGACGCTGACCATTTGCGATATGACCGGCCTGACCTCGAGCGCCGCCGTCTCACGCCGGCTCGAGGCATACAGATAGCTTATCCCCACGGGATTGATGCGCCCGTTGCCCGTAACGTCGGAGGGCGCCGCGTCCGACTCGCGCTTGCCAAACCCCCACCAGCCTCGCTCGCAAAACGAACTGAGCTTTTCTTCGAGCGTGGCAAGTTCCAGCGACGCGCGACCGGACTCCAAGCGCTCTATCTCGCTTTGCACGAACGCCTCGGCCAGCCCGCTCTGGCCAAACGCGTCCTCCGAACCGTCATGGCCGTCCACGAACACGCCGAGCGCATGATACACGGGCGCCAAGAACGTCTCTTCCTCCGCCTTGGTGATCACCCGTCCACGGTACAGCACCGATCCGGCCGGAAAGGTCCTGCGAACCATGGGGGCGATGGCGTCCACGAGCGCAAGGATGTCCGTGCGCGGAAAAAAGCGATTGTTGCGGCACAGCTCGCGCTCGAACTGGAGGAGTCGTTGCTGCAAATGGCGACGTAAGGCAAGCTGTTCCCGCGTCTGCTTAAGGCGCGCCAGCGTTTCGCGCTCGTCCTCGTCCATACGTCTCTCCATGTTGCCCTCGCTAGTCCCCCGCATGGGAGTCGGTCGTGCGGCATGACAAGCCAATACTATCAAAACCTCAAAGGACCCGTGCTTATCAACCCCGCGAATCGCCCGACCATCGCCCGTCGCCGCGCGCCCTGCCCGTTACGACGAACGACTGCGGCGCGCCCAGCACAAAGGCATTTTTGACAAACGCATCGTGCCATCTCCTTTGTTATCATACTAGTGTTTGCATATGTTCTATCGCTTTGTCCACACCAGTTCGAAAGGGAAGGAAATGAAGGAAAGGCTAAGGACCAGCCTTGCCGTGATGTTGTCGTTCATCATGGCACTAGGCACGTTTTCCACCGAAGCGCTCGCGGCGGCGCAGCTGAAGCCCGAAGACATCAAGTACGAAGGTGAGGGAGACAACATGAAGGTCTCCGAGATTCACCTCGATCCCTATACCTTGACCAACTGGGACAACATGATCGATGGCGACGAGCTTTCCATCGACAACCTCTACAAGGTCGGTGACAAGCTAAGCCAGTATTGGGCGCCGATCGCGGGAGGCATCTACCAGACCTATACGCCGGTGACCATCAATTCCAGAGACGACAAAAAAGCATGGGTGGACTGGTACGGCCCCACGGTTGTAAACGGCCATGAGGATCACGCGGGCGGCTGCGGCGTGGACGTGATCGACGCGCTCAAGGGGCGCAGCAAAAAGAACCAGTTCGACGAAAACGACACGGGAGGAGACCGCTACAACCGCGACGGCAGGTGGCGCGGCAGCAGCAGCATCGGCGAAGGCAGCAAGGAAGCCACGTACATGACGTCCGGCCTGCAGTACGCGACGAGCATGAACGACATCTTGCTAGAGATGTGCGACATGAGCGCCACGGCATGGAACGCGCGCGACAAGGAAAGCGACGAGAACACAGAGACCGTCAACGAGCGTAACGACAGGTCCAAGAAGCTCTACGAGCTTGCCGGAGAGGACGGCGAGGGACTGAGCTGGATGAAGGACGATGCGGGCACGCACAGCACGCAGGCGCTGTATCGAATCGTATCGTCACTCGCGCACAACGAGGGCCGCAACTACTCCAACAACTACGCCCTCATCTTCTACGACTTTCGCCTGACGGCCCTCGGCCTCGACGAGGCAATCGGCAAGAGCGAGCTGGTGGAGTACTCATCGGACGAAGACAGCACCAAGACCACTTCCGAGTATGTCGAGAACCGCTCGCAAAGGGACCAAGAGGAGAGCTTTACCCTCTCGAACTCCACCGTCGAGACCGTCTCCAACGCCTTCGAGCACTCCAAGACCATCACGCACGGCATCAATGCGGGAGTCTCGGTAGAGATCTCACACGAAGGCGGCGCGCCTGCCGGTGTTTCCAAGTGGTCGCAAAAGGTCGGCTTCAGCTTCTCCACAAACTGGTCAAAGGCCGTCTCGACGGCGCAAACCGAGGAGAAGTCGATCAGCAACAGCTCCGAGAGCTCGAGCTCAACCACCGTTACCGTTCCACCCCACACGGCGATCGCCATCAACAAGAGCAGGGGAACCACCACAAAGGTCCTCAAGTACGAAAACCCGACGGTGCTCAACTACAAGGTCGCGATCGTGAGCCTTTGCTGGAAGCCTGGACCCAAGGACGACGAAAAGATATTCTCTGCTCGCTTTGGCAGCGGCGTTTCGGAGGGTGGCATCCATGCGACCCAAAACCTGTACATGCGCGCGGTAAACGAGAGCACCAAGGGCCGACTGGAGCGGGCGTATGGTCAGGTTGTCGGCGAATACGGCAACATTGCGGTCAGCGGCATCGAATGGGACAGGGTCAGGAACTGGTATCGTGGCATTACCACGCAAGACGTCTACGACGTTGACGGCTGCATCCAATACGCCGCGACCCAGCTGCCCATGTTTACCAGTGGCATGTCGATGACCGTCAGTACCACCAGCAGCAACGCGACCTTGGGCAACATTCAGCCAATCTACCAGCTAACCGATGTCAAGCTAACCGAAGGCAGCGGGCGCTACGCCATGACGGTCGGCGACACGATGAGCCTGGATGGGCTTAAGGTCAACGGCTACAACGACTTTGGCATCGAATACTACGGCTTCCTCCCCGACAGGGGCGAGTGGGTCCTGTGCACCGAAGATGGCACCGAGATCGGACAGAGCGACGTCATCGAGCTTGACTACGATGCGGGCTCTAAGACCAAGGAGGTCGTGGCCAAATCCGCGGGCAAGGCTTGGATCACGTGGAAAATCGCCGACGGCACGACCTACGTCGCAAAGGACAACCCGGTCACCGTCGGCCGAAACCAGAACGCTCCCGACTCACCCATAATCCTCATCACCGTAAACAAACGCCTCACGGACCTCTCGGGCTACCACATAGAGGCCAAAGGCGAGCCAACCGTCATGGTAAACGTGCCCCTCGTCCTCAAAAACGAAGTAGATGCCGCCGTCATAAACGCAGACAATACGATCGTGACCCACACCGTGGGCTTCGAGCCGCGCGACCAATCGGAAGAATCCCCCATCACGATTAACAACGGCACGTTTGTGTCCACCAAGGAAGGCGACTACGAGGTTCGCGCCACCTACACCGTTCCCAACGCGGTAGAGGGCACCAGAGCGCTCTCGCCCTTCTTCACCGTGCACGTGGTGGGCCTGCCCACAGCGACCGTCAGTCCCACGGAACTCGCGGCCGAGGGCGGCACGGTGAACGTCACGTTTGACGGAGAAGCCCTGACAGACGGCATGGAGGTACGACTCACCAGCGCGGATGGCTCTGACCTGCGGGCTCTGACCACGGGAACCGACACGCAGCAGGTGGCCACGTTTGAGGTGCCCGCGAACACCACGTTTGACGTGGACAAGGTATACGACGTGACCTGCCAGCTTGCCGGACAAGACCTCATTGGCGGCCAGACCGTAACCGTGCGCGCAAACACGCTGACCCATCACGCTGCCGCTGACGCCTCCTGCACCGAGAGCGGCAACATCGAATACTGGGAATGCACCGAGACCTCCAAGCTCTATGCGGACGCAAATGGCATGCAAGAGATTGCCGCAGAGGACGTCTTCCTGCCCGCGTTGGGTCATGCGGTGGAACGAGCCGAAGCCGCACAGGCGTCCTGCACCACGGATGGCAGCGTCGAGCACTGGGAGTGCACGCGGTGCCATGCCGTCTTTGCCGACGAGGCCGGCACGAGCCAAATCGACCTCGCGGACATCCTGATTCCCGCCACGGGCCACGCATGGGGCGCGTGGGAAGACACCACGCCCGCGACGGAGGACGCCGCCGGCGAGCAGACCCGCACCTGCGCGAACGACCCCACCCACATCCAGACGCGCACCGTACCTCCGATCACTCACGTGCATAGCCTGAGCAAGGTCGACGAGGTACCCGCCTCCTGCACGGCTGCAGGCAGCATCGAGCACTGGGAGTGCACGGGAGAAACGGGCTGCGGCAGGTTCTTTGCGGACGATACGGGCACGAACGAGCTCGACTCGACGGACCTCGTCATTGCAGCCACCGGCCATGCATGGGTTGAGGGGCTTGAGATCCCCGCGACCTGCACCGCCAAGGGCGCGCAAGAATTCAGCTGCACTAACGGTTGCGGCACCACAAAGACCATTTCCCTCGACGCGCTCGGACACGCCTGGAACGAGGGCATCGAAACGACGTCTCCGTCGTGCTACGAAGACGGCATCATCACCTTTACGTGCGCAAACGATCCCACGCACGAGAAGACCGAGCCGATCGACGCGCTCGGGCATGCCTGGGATGCGGGCGTGGTCACGACACCGGCCACCTGCACCGAAGACGGCGTGATGACCTACACGTGTGGCAACGACCCCGCGCACACGCGAAAAGAGTCCATCTTTGCGCTCGGTCATGACTGGGGCGCGCCGTCCTATGCGTGGTCCAAGGACAACAAGACGGTCACTGCCACGCGTACCTGCAACAACGACCCCAGCCACACGCAAACCGAGAACGCCCCCGCTACGGCACTCGTAACGAAGGCGGCAACCTGCACCGCAAAAGGCACGAAGACCTATACGGCGACCTTCTCCAACCCGGCATTTGGCGCACAGAGCAAGACCGAGTCTCTCGCGGCACTCGGCCACAAATGGGGGACGGTCAAGTACACGTGGTCGAAGGATCTTAAGAAGTGCACTGCACAGCGCGTCTGCAGCAACGACAACACGCACACTAAAGTCGCGACGGCCAAAGTGACCTCCAAGGTCACCACGAAGCCTACCGCCACCAAAGCTGGCGTGCGAACCTATACGGCGACCTTTAGCGCCAGCTGGGCCAAGACAAAGACGAAGACCTCCTCCATCGATCCCACAGGCACGCCGGTCGCCCTGTCCAACGCGCATGTGCAAAACGTTGGCTGGCTTACCATGGTCGAGGGCAACAAGATCATCGGCACCGTCGGCCACAGCCATAGGCTCGAGGCCTTTGACCTTACGCTACGAGACGCTCCGGTCACGGGCGGCATAGAGTACCTGAGCCATGTGCAAAGCATCGGCTGGGAGCCCGCGTGGTCGCGTGACGGCAAGATGAGCGGCACGTCGGGCCAGTCAAAGCGCATCGAGGCCATACGTGTTCGACTCTACGGCAACATGGCAAAGAAGTACGACGTCTACTATCGCGTCCACGCACAAAGATACGGCTGGATGGGTTGGGCAAAGAACGGAAGCAGGGCCGGTACGCAGGGCAAGTCCTTGCGTGTGGAGGCAATGCAGGTAGTTCTGGTCAAAAAGGGAGCCACGGCGCCATCCGCCGTGTACGGCGGCATGCGGCAGGCCTATTCCAAGCCGTTCGTTAAGTAGAGGTTTGGCATCAGAGTCGGCGCTACGTTGGGGTGGTCTCCTGGAAGCGGGAGGCCACCCCTTTTTTGCCACCGTAGCGTCACGACTCGTCTCCGCAACGCCTGCGTACGGCTACCACTCGCGCAATACCCGTGTCGTATGGAATCGTTCACACGTACAATTGGAGCACTGCGCACGCACAGACAAAAGAAAGGATGACCATGAGCAACGATTCCTGGCGCCCCAAGCTGCACGTAGCCCCCTATAGCGGCTCGATCTCCGACCCCAACGGACTGTGCCAGTTCAAGGGCACCTATCACTTTTTCTGCCAAAACGCTCCGACCTACCCCGGCGACTTCGATTCCCCGCATGGCTGGGGCCACTTTGCCAGCCGTGACCTGGTGAATTACGTGTTCCTGGGCTGCCATATCTTCCCCGGCTCCCCTGCCGACGCCGACGGCTCCTATTCGGGCGGAGCCTACATAAACGAGGATGCCGACGAGGTCTGGTTCTACTACACCGGCAACGTGCGCGACGGCGAGGGCGACGGCACCACGTCTGGCCGTCTGGCCAACCAAACGCTCATGCGCTCGTACAACGGCATCAACATGGAGGGCAAGGAAGTCGTGCTGGACAACTCCGGCTACCCTGCCTACTGCAGCTGCCACGTGCGCGACCCCAAGGTCTGGAAGCAGGACGGCATGCTCCACATGTTGCTGGGAGCACGCACGCTCGCGGACTCGCGCGGTGCCATCATGATGTACGACTCCGCAGACGGCTACGACTGGACCATGGCCGGATCCGTCACGAACCTGGCCGACAAGCCCTTTGGCTACATGTGGGAATGCCCCGACCGCATCGTGCTTAACGGCAAGGAGTTCCTCTCGACGTGCCCGCAAGGCATGACAAAGGCCATCGAGTCCCAGGACTCCACGCGTGCCACCTGCCAAAACGTACATGCCGCCGGCTACTTCCCCATCGACGGCACCATCGTGGACCTTCTGCACGAGGACACCGAGCGCATGGACGCCACCGCGCCGCGCCCGGGCATCGACCAGAGCACCTTTGTGGACTGGGACTACGGCTTTGACTTCTACGCCTGCCAGTCGCTCGTGGACGAACAAGGCCGCACCTTGCTCATTGGCTGGATGAGCCTGCCGCACGACGAGGACGACGTGCGCGCCTACGACAACCCCACCGAGACCTGGCGCGGCGTGCTCACGATTCCGCGCGTGCTCACCTATTGCGAGAAGTGCGGGCGCATCCTGCAGGCGCCCCCCGCAGAAATCGACGCCCTGCGCGGCGAGGCCCAGGCGTTCGATGGCGCGGTCACGCTACCCAAGAAGTGCGCCGACGTCGTCATCGACGGCATCGAGGGCACCGGCACCATCAAGTTTGGCGACTTCCTGGAGCTGCGCTTCGAAGACGACGGCATCGCCAAGCTCCAGTTTACGGACCTTTCCAAGAGCGGCGACCGCACGCTGCGCCAGGCACCCATCAAAGACGTCCGCAACGTGCGCATTCTGGTCGACACATCCGTGCTGGAGATCTTCGTCAACGACGGCGCCTACGTGTTTGGCACGCGCTTCTTCGACGAGTCCGACGAGCTCACCATATCCCACGACCTTTCGGCCGCGACCCAGACGTGGTACCCGATGGAAGAGGTCACCGTCAACTACATCGTTACGCGCTAGGCAACCCATCGCGAGCGTAACCGCCGTGGCTATCCACGCGTTACGTCCCTTCTAAGCTGCGCAACATTGGGACGTCCTCCCTTCGCGTCCCAATGTTGCGCAATTCGCCTGTTTAGTGTTGCCAAATTTTGGTAGCGTATCCATAATGTAGTATGTTTGAAGCTCTTTAGAAAGGTCGTGTTATGGAACAAGACCGTCGTAGACCCGTCAATCATTCTTCTGACGCAGGCGCCCGTCCCGCGCGCAGGTCATCGGCCCAACCAAATCAGGCCCGCCAAGCACACGGCCGCCCGCAGGCCCGTCGCGCGCCGTCCAACGGTCAACGCCGTCCGCAGGGTTCCCAGGGCAACGGCCAGGATCCGCAAATGGCTCGGCGCCAGACTCAAGGCCGTCCGCAGGCCCGTCGCGCGCCGTCCAACGGGCAGCGCCGTCCTCAGGACTCCCAAACTTACATCCAAGACCCGCGCGTCGCCCGACGCCAAGGTCAGGGCCGTCCGCAAAATGGCCATCGTCCGCAGCGAAAGAACTCGATGGTTCCGCTCATTGCGGCCGGGGTCGTGGGTGTCATATTCATTGGCGTGGTGGGCTGGCTGCTCTTTGGCCTCCTCACGCGATTTGACGTAACGGTCAATGGCGACAAGGTGACGCTTGGCCGCGGGTCGACCATCCAGACCCTGTTGGACAAGAACCTCGTATCGCCCACTCCCGGCAACCTGTTGGCCGTAGACGGCAAGGTCTTGTCAAAGGGTGACGGCGCGCCCTGCACCGCCGTTGTCGACGGCAAGGAGGTCGCCATCGACACCGCGCTTTCGGCAGGCAACGTCGTCGAGATCACGGACGGCTACGACACCACGGAAGAAGCCGACGTCACGGAAGAGGCGATTCCCTTTGAGGAGAGCGAGGGAGACCGTAGTTTCGAGGCCTATTGGTTTGGCTCTATCCACCTTCTGTCCGATGGCGAGGACGGCATCAAGACGGTAAAGACGGGCAAGGAGTCCGGCAAGACTGTGTCGGAGGTCACCAAAGAGCCCATCAACGCAGGGTATCGTATCTATACCGCAGCGCCTAAGGACAAGGTCGTCGCACTGACCTTTGACGATGGCCCGTGGCCCGACACGACCTCGGACATCTTGGACATCTTGGAGGAAAACGGCGCCAAGGCAACGTTCTTCACCATTGGCGAGCAGATTCCCGACTACAAGTCCGACATCGAGCGAGCCATCAAAATGGGCTGCAAGGTCTACACGCATACCTGGGACCATGCGGCGGGCTCTGGCGGCGGCACCAGCATCGCCAACATGTCCGCTTCCGAGCAGGTGGACGAGGTTGAGAAGGGCTATGCCGCCATCAAAAAAGTCACCGGAGAAGAGCCCGATCACATCATTCGCGCTCCCGGCGGAAACTTCTACGGCGACGTCATCGACAACCTTTGGGACTACGTGGACGCAGAGATTGGCTGGGACGTCGACACCGAGGACTGGAGCCGTCCTGGCACCGACTATATCGAGAGCATGATCTTGTCTGTGGAGCCTGGTCAGATCGTCCTTATGCACGACGGCGGTGGTGACCGCAGCCAGACCGTGCAGGCACTGCGCAACGCTCTTCCCAAGCTGGTGGACGACGGCTTCAAGTTCGTCACGATTGACGAGCTCCTTGCCTACGGCATGCCGACCTCTACTGCCAGCATCCCCACGACCAAGGACCTGGATGACGACGAGGACTCCGACGAAGAGGACTCTTCCACAAGCACCAGCAGCAGCTCGTCCTCCGATTCCGATTCTGACTCTGATGACGACTCGTACTCCGATTCGGATACCGATACCGAGTAGCGGCTGACCGTTAACGAATCTTGCCCTCACCTCCTTACACTTTACAGGAGGTGAGGGCAGTTTTTTACTTGGGTTCGATACGCGCCCTTATGCGCTCTTCATGACCACCGACCGCACGACACCGGCAACGTGGTCGCAAGCATTGAGACAATACTCCATACGATCAAAGATCCTGAGCCAGGTCACAATTTCCTTGCCCCCCTCTTCTTCGGAGAAGAGCCGCCGTAACGCATTTTGGTACACGCGGTCCGCACCATCCTCTATACGACTGACGGCAATGGCATGTTGCATCACGCGCTCGTCCTTTTTGTATCGGGGCAGCAGGTCGATCATTGCCTGCACCTCGATCATCGCCTTGCGCGTAAGCTCGGCCATCTCCACGGCCTCCGGGCGCATGTGGTCTATGCGGAACAGGTCCAGTCGCATGCAGACGACTTCCATCAGGTCGACCACGTCGTCCATGCGTAACGCCAGGTCGCTGATGTCCTCGCGCTCAAAGGGAGTGATGAACGACGTGTACAGGCGCTTCATGATGTCGGCGACGAGCTCGTCCGTCGTGGTCTCGTACACCTTCATGCGCGGTATACGCGCCTCTGTCTCTGGAAATCCCTTCATGATTTCCAAGTACTCCTCGCTCGCCTGCATCATTTCTTCGGCAACGCGCTTTAGGAGCGTGTAGAAAATGTCTTCTTTCTTTGCCATGCACTTCTCCTCACGTCATGCACTTGCATGCTAAAACACCAACAGGAACAGCTTTGCGAGCAAAAACCCAATGAGTCCGCATCCCGGAAACGTAAACACCCATGTAAGGACCATGTCCTTGGCAACCGCCCAGTTGACGGCGCGCACATCTTTTGCGGCGCCCGCGCCCATGATGGCCGCGGTCTTCGTGTGCGTAGTCGAAACGGGAAGTCCCGTGAGCGTGGCCAACAGCAACGATGCCGTGGCACTCATGGACGCGGCAAATCCCTGGTACTTATCGAGCTTGACCATGTTCATGCCGACCGTCTTGATAATCTTTTTGCCACCCACGGCCGTGCCTATTGCCATGGCCGCCGCGCAGACCACCTGAATCCACAGGGGAAACCCTCCCATGTCGCTCACCTTGAGGCCCTGCGCAAGCGCTATGGCCATGCACGCGGTAGACATAAACTTTTGTCCGTCCTGCGCGCCATGCATAAGGGCCACGCCTGCCGCCCCATACACCTGCATGCGACCAAAGAAGTCGTTTGCGGATCGCCTGTCCGCATCCTTGCATGCCAGAGGAATCACGCGGGATATGACCCACCCCGCCGCGAACCCCAGCACGGTCGACAAGACCAGACCGTAGATGACCTTTACCCACTCGCCCATGTTTACGCCGTCAAGCCCACCGTGCACCGCAATCGCCGCGCCGGTTAGGCCCGCTATGAGCGCGTGGCTTTCACTCGTGGGAATGCCAAAAATCCAGGCTCCCACACCCCAAGCGACGATTCCCACCGTTGCCGCCGCCAACGCGATAAGGGCCGCGCGAGTGTCTCCGCCAAAGTCGACCATGCCGCTCATGGTGTCTGCGACCGCCGTGGAGATCAAGCTCATGCCCACCAAGCCCACGAAGTTGCATATGACGCTCATGATGATTGCGTTTCTAACCGTTATGGAGCGCGTGCCCACCGGCTCGGCTATTGCGTTCGCGGCATCTGTCGATCCATTGACGAAGATGGACCCCACAACGAGGACCATTACGAGCGCAAGAAAGGGATTCGATCCCAAAATGCCTATGAACTGGGAAAATGTCGCCACGTTGGTTCCTTTCTCTCAGACTTGGCGCGATTATACCGAATCGCTCGGTTTGTAAACCGTTGCTTTTTTTAAAAACGCGCGCTGAGCGACGAACGCAAGCACACGCTCGGTAAACGTCGTGAAACATATATCTTTTACAAGAGTGGCCCTCGTCATTGACAATAAAGGCGAGTTCTATGCAATCCCGGCGCGGCCAACATTCACCTTACGTTGTCTGTTTGCTACGTCTATACTGGTTGGGCACGTACCAAATAGCACAGAGAGGCAACCATGAGCACAACTACCAATGCCACGCCCGTACGCGTGCGCTTTGCTCCCTCGCCCACCGGCAAGCTCCATGTGGGTGGCGCTCGCACGGCAATCTACAACTGGGCGTTTGCGCGCGCAAATGGCGGCACGTTCATCCTTCGCATCGACGACACCGACCCAACGCGCTCGACGGAAGAGAACACCCAGGTCATCCTGCGCGCCATGCGATGGCTGGGACTCGACTGGGACGAGGGCCCGGAGGCCGGTGGCGACTATGGCCCCTACTTCCAAACCAAGCGTATGGATACCTACCGTACGGCGGCAGAGCGCCTGGTAGCGGAAGGCAAGGCATATTATTGCTTCTGCACGCCAGAAAAGCTCGAGGCCGACCGCAAGGCCGCAGCCGATCGCCACGACTCGTTCCAGGGGTATCAGCGCACCTGCCGCAACATCGATCCTGCCGAGGCCCAGGCTCGTGTGGACGCCGGAGAGGCGTATACCATTCGCATCAAGGTCCCCGACGATCGTGGGGACGTCGTGGTGCGCGATGCCGTCCACGGTGACGTCGTCTTCAATGCCCGTGAGCTGGACGACTTCATCATCTTCCGCTCCGACGGAACGCCTACGTATAACTTCGCCACGGTGGTCGACGATGCTGCCATGGGCATTACCCACATCATTCGTGGCGACGACCATCTTTCCAACACGCCGCGCCAGGTCATGGTGTACGAGGCTCTTGGCGCACCGACGCCGACGTTTGCGCACATCTCCATGATTTTGGGGTCGGATGGTAAGAAGCTCAGCAAGCGCCATGGCGCCACCAGCGTGGAGGAGTATCGAGACGCCGGGTATTTGTCTGACGCGTTCGTAAACTACCTCGCGCTTTTGGGCTGGGCGCCGGACGGAGAGAGCACCATCATAAGCCGCGAGCGCCTGAGCAGCGAGTTCTCGCTTGACCACGTGTCCAAGAATCCGGCGATCATGGATCCCAAGAAGCTGGACTTCATCAATGCGGAATACCTGCATGCGCTGGACGATCAAGAGTTCGCCGATACCGTGCTGATTCCGCAGCTGCATGCAGCCGATCTGGAGCCTGCCGGCGAATGCCTGCATGACGCGGATTGGTATGACCTGCTGGCCGCCGCGCTCAAGCCACGCACGACGCTGTCGCCAGACGTCGTAAGGCAGGCGCGATTCTTGTATGTGGCAGACGACGAGCTGGAGTACGACGAGAAATCCGTCAAAAAATGGCTTGCTAAGCAGGGTGCGCGTGCCGCCCTCGACGCCGCGGACGTCGCGCTCGAGGCCATAGCCCAAGACGATTGGACCGCAGAGAAGATCGAGGCCGCACTCGACCCGCTCCCCGAGCAGCTCGGCATGGGCAAGGGAAAGGTGTTCCAACCCGTACGTGTCGCATGCGTCGGCAACGCCGTTTCGCCCGGCATCGGTGAGACGCTCGCCCTTTTGGGCCGCGACCACACCCTTGCGCGCATTGCCCGCGCCAAGGAGCTCGCCGCATAGCACCGCTTGATTCGCTAACCGTTTTGGCCGATTGGGGCTAGGCCCCTTTCGGCCAAAACGGCCTAAAGCGGCCGATTAGAGCGAAATGGCCGAAAGAAATGGCCGATTGGGGCCTAG
>JAGCBF010000053.1 GCA_017652285.1 Atopobiaceae bacterium | reverse complement strand
GCACTCAAGGCGGGGCAGGTACTCGTTGATTTTCTCGAGGATGGGCCGGAGCTTGTCGTAAGAGAGCGCCAGCGGGTTGGCCGAGAGAAGCTGGATGGTGGGGGCGTGCGGAATGGTCGCGGCGAGTTCTCGCAGGTCGGCCTCTATGTCTTGCAGTTTGCGCGTGCCAAAGGGGACGTCCTTGTACATGGTGCAGAACTTGCATTTGTTGTGCGTGCAACCCTGTGTGATCTCCAGGAGCGGCCATGTAGGCCAGTAGGGATTGCGATAGACCGGTTCGGTAAAGTGCATGGTGAGCTCCTATTCCTCTTTACAAATATCGTACTGCGAAAGATAGGTGCAAAAACCGTACATAATACTAATATGTACGGTATGGAAGAAGGAGATGACAAACATGGCCACGCACCGAGACACAAAGGGAATGTTCGCAAAGGCGATTGAAGAGATGATGGCGAGCATTTCGCTCTCTAAGGTGCACGTGGCCGACCTCTGCTTGCGATGCGGCGTTGAGCGTCGCGTGTTCTACTATCACTTCAGGGATAAGTACGACCTTGTCGCATGGATTTTTGAGCGCGATTACGTATTTGCCGCCGATGGAGTGCCTCCGTTTTCTAAGGAGCTCTTTGCAAAGACGCACCGCAGGCTGTGGGAGCGACGCGAGTTCTACCGGCGCGCGTTTGAGGAGGACTCGCAGAACTCGATCAGACGCTACCTCCTGCAGTTTAGCGTCCAGGCAAACGAGGCCGTGCTCAGGCGTCATCTGGGTGTGACTACGCTGTCGTCCCAGATGGCCTTCGAGGCGCGCCACTTTGCGTATGGCAACGTGGGCTGCGTGATCGAGTGGCTCGGCGGCGGCATCAAGGCGACGCCGGAGCAGCTGGCGTCGCAGATGTTCTGCTGCATGTCCGCCACCCTGCGCGAGGCGTACGCCGCCAGACAGCGAAGTGCGGCTATGGGGTCATACCCTCCTGCCTCACTATGAGCGCGAGAACGCGGGGAATGTGGCTTTCCGCCTCCTTACGCATTCGCTGCCGCTTGACGTTACTATCGTTATGGCTACTTAGCCCAGATGCCCCATCGGTCGCGCATTCGGTACGTAAAGATGGCGGCGAGGATGACGCCGAGCATCATGGCGGGCGGCCATATGGAAACGGCAAAAAGGAACCCCACGGTCTTGATGATGCAGTCGATCGAAAGCAGCCACGCATAGGTGTCGCAGGCGGTCTTTAGCCCTTCTACGTCGGCATTCGCGGTGCCCAGTGCCTTGTTGAGGCCAACGTGGGAAAACGTGGACGCAATTATGATCATGCCGTAGAACCCCTGCGCGGTGGCGGAGTCGAAGTTCTCGCTCACAAAGCTCGTGGTATAGGGCACGAGCGAAAGAAAGAACATGACGAGCATCGACCACCACACCACGGCGTTGTCGATTTGCTCCGCGTCATGCCACATGTTGTGGTGCGCGATCCAAAACGACCCGAGCCACCAAAACGTAAGGGCGTACGCGGCAAAGGGCTTGCGGAGCGCCCAAAGCGCCGCAAGCGACCCTCCGCTGGGCTTTTCCAGCTCGAGCACAAGAATGGTCATGATGATGGCGATGACCGCATCGGTGAATGCGGCAAGGCGGTCTTTTGTCATCGGCACTCCTAGGTCTGATGGCGGGCACCCCCAAGCCTATCACAGGAAAGCGCTGCGATGGATGGCTGATTTGGGCTCGGCCCCTTTTGGCCAGCGGGACCCGTCGGCCACCAAAAACCGAACATGTTTTGCAGTCCCTGTGTATTTCAGTAGGGAACGTGCGTTCCTATTTTTGAGCCGCTAGTATATGTGGCACACCTCAGTCTCTGCGTTGGGAGGAACAGCATGGCTTCCGATTCCATCGTCATAAAGGGCGCGCGCGAGCACAACCTGCGCGACGTCAGCGTTCGCATTCCGCGCGACAAGTTCGTAGTCATCACGGGGCTTTCCGGCTCCGGCAAGTCGAGCCTTGCGTTCGACACCATCTATGCGGAAGGTCAGCGCCGCTATGTGGAGAGCCTTTCCAGCTACGCACGCATGTTCTTGGGCCAAATGGACAAGCCCGACCTCGACTCCATCGACGGCCTTTCGCCCGCGGTGTCCATAGACCAAAAGACGACGAGCCGCAACCCGCGCTCAACGGTGGGCACGGTTACGGAAATATACGACTACCTGCGTCTTTTGTACGCGCGCGTCGGCACGCCGCATTGCCCGGAATGCGGACGTCCCATTGCCCGGCAGACCACCGACCAGGTGGCGGACAAGGTCCTGGCCCATGCGCTGGGACGCCGCGCGCTCGTGCTGGCACCGGTCGTGCTGGGGCGCAAAGGAGAATACACCAAGCTCTTTGAGGACTTGCGCCGCGAGGGCTTCTCTCGCGTGCGCGTAGACGGCACGGTACGCGAGCTTGACGGCGAGGAGATTCGCCTGCCAAAGACGTTCAAGCATTCCATCGAGGTCGTGGTGGACCGCATCGTCGTGCGCGAAAACTCGCTCGGCCGCATCGCGGAGGCCGTGGAGACGGCGACGCGCCTGGCGGAGGGCAGGGTCGGCTTTTTGCTGCTGGCCGATCGCAAGGATCCCACGGGGGTTCCCGAGGAGCTGTTGCAGTATTCCTTGGCGCTGGCTTGCCCGGAGCATGGCCATTCCATCGACGACCTGCAGCCACGCGACTTCTCGTTCAACGCGCCGTATGGCGCCTGCCCCGACTGCGACGGCTTGGGCACGCGGCGCATCGTGGACGCCGCCGCGCTCATAGAAGATCCCTCCAAGTCAATATCGGAAGGCGTGTTTGGAGGGGTGTTCGGCAACTCCAACTATTATCCGCAAATACTCAGCGCGGTGTGCGCCCATGTGGGCGTAAGCGACGAGACCCCTTGGTGCGACCTGCCCAAACGCGCGCAAGAGGCGCTGTTGGACGGCCTGGGCTCCACCAAGATCCGCGTGGACTACCACACCCGCGACGGCCGCGAAACGTACTGGTTCACCAAGTTTGGCGGCGTGCGCAACGTGCTCTTCGACAAGTACCAGGAGACCGCGTCCGAAACCATGAGGAAGCACTACGAAAAGTTCATTCGCGAGGTGCCGTGCACCACATGCCACGGCGCGCGCCTTAAGCCGGAGTATCTGGCCGTTACGGTGGGAGACAAGAACATCCAGGAGGTCTGCGACCTTTCGTGCAAGGAGGCGCTGGACTTCTTCGAGTCTTTGCAGCTTACGGATCGTCAGAGCCTCATCGGCGCCGCCATCGTCAAGGAGATCCTGGTGCGCCTGCGCTTCATGGTCAACGTGGGGCTGGACTACCTCACGCTCAGCCGTGCTGCGGCGACCTTGTCGGGCGGCGAGGCACAGCGCATCAGGCTTGCCACGCAAATCGGCGCGGGTCTCATGGGCGTGCTCTACATTCTGGACGAGCCCTCGATCGGCCTGCACCAGCGTGACAACGACCGTCTGATCGAGACGCTGTGCCACCTGCGCGACCTCGGCAACACCGTCATCGTGGTGGAGCACGACGAGGACACGATTCTTGCGGCGGATCACGTCATCGACATGGGGCCGGGTGCGGGCGAGCGTGGCGGTGTCGTGGTGGCCGAGGGCACGCCGGAGCAGATCATGCAAAGCAAGGACTCGCTGACCGGCAAGTACCTGCGCGGCGAGCGCATGATAGCGCTGCCAAGCAAGCGCCGCAACCCACATAGAGGTGCCATAAAGATTTCCGGGGCACGCGCCAACAACCTCAAGAACGTCAACGCCCGCATCGAGCTGGGAACCCTTACCGTGGTAACCGGCGTGTCCGGGTCCGGCAAGAGCTCGCTGGTAACGGACACGCTGGCACCGGCGCTCACCAACGCCGTACATAGGTCGCAGCGAGCCGTCGGCCCGTATCGCAAGCTCGAGGGCTTGGTGGACGACGAGGGCAAAAAGATCATAGACAAGGTCATCGACATCGACCAGAGCCCCATTGGTCGCACGCCGCGCTCGAACCCTGCCACCTACATCGGTCTGTGGGACGACCTGCGCAAGCTGTATGCCTCTACGCCCGAAAGCCGCGCGCGTGGCTACTCCGCCGGGCGCTTCTCGTTTAATGTGAGCGGCGGTCGCTGCGAGGCATGCAAGGGCGACGGCCAGATCAAGATAGAGATGAACTTTTTGCCCGACGTCTACGTGCCCTGCGAGGTGTGCCAGGGCAAGCGCTACAACCGCGAGACGCTGGAGATTCGCTACCACGACAAGACCATATCGGACGTGCTGGACATGACGGTGACCGAGGCGCTGGCCTTCTTCGCCAACATACCGCGCATAAAGAACAAACTGCAGACGCTCTACGACGTGGGCTTGGGCTACATCCACTTGGGTCAGCCCGCGACCACGCTATCTGGCGGCGAGGCGCAGCGCGTAAAGCTTGCCAAGGAGCTCCACCGCCAGCAGACGGGCAAGACCTTCTACATTTTGGACGAGCCCACCACCGGTCTGCACTTTGAAGACGTTCGCCAGCTGGTCGACGTGCTGCAAAAGCTCGTTGACGCAGGCAACACCGTGCTGGTGATCGAGCACAACCTAGACGTCATCAAGACGGCCGACCGTGTTTTGGACCTGGGCCCCGAGGGCGGCGAGGGCGGCGGCACCGTGGTCGCCTATGGCACGCCCGAAAAGGTCGCCCAGAACCCGGACAGCTACACCGGCGCCTATCTTGCTCGCATCCTCGAGCGCGATCGCGCCCGCCAATCGTAGTGGAACGGGGGACGGGTTAGGTGTACCACTTTGGAACAGGGGACGGGTTAGGTGTTCCAGTCGCTTCGCTTTGTGGTACACCTAACCCG
>JAGCBF010000052.1 GCA_017652285.1 Atopobiaceae bacterium | reverse complement strand
GCTAGGTACGGCGCGAAGCTTGTGGCGAGCGCGCTCGTTCCGTCGCCTTTGAGAAGCGGCTGCGTGACGAAGGCGGTGAAATCGTCCGTCGCGAAGCTGTCCTTGCCTGCATCGGCGGTAGCCTTCGTGCCGTCTTCGACCGTGAGCGTGAACACGTTGCCGTCACCCGCGACCACGTCCATCTTTCCATGCATGAACACTTGGTAGAAATCGTCAATGCGCATATAGGGCACCGATGGCATGTCGTCGAAGAACGTCAGGCTCACCTGCTGCGGCTCGTCGTCGGCTTCGAAGTAGCAGGGCACGTCCTTGACCTGCGAAGAGGCCGCGGCTTTTGTCGACTGAGACGACTCGGACCCCGAGGAGCATCCTAATAGACACAAGCTCACGACAAGCGCGAGCACGACCGCGGCGCTTGTCACGACACTCGACCTCAAAACCTTTTCGGGGCACTGTCTTTCATGGCATCCTCCTGCATTATCTGGGCGTTTACCTTTGCATTATAATCGATGCCTAACTTATACTTTATCGGTACATGTTTTGTCATGGGTGCTCCGACGTTCGAACGCAGCGGTCCCACGCGGTTAAGAGAGGTCAAACATGAGCGAGAAAACCAAAGTGTCGACGTTGGTCGCCTGCTTCGCCGCAGCGATCGCCCTATCGCTGAGCGAGCTGATGGGCAGCTCGACTGGCTATATGGTCTTCCACGAAATCGGACACTCGCTCGACTCCATCGACATCAGCATAGATAAAGACGGAAACGCTATGGAAGGATCGCTGTTGGAGCCTGACGACCTCAAGGAATACGAGAGGCGCGTGCAGAAAGCGACGAACTACTACGACGGCATGACCGCCTACACCGGCCAGAACGTGGTCGGCAAGGTTTGCGTGAACGAAGGCTTCACCGAGATCTGCGCTCAGCAGGCCAGGCTCGCGTTTGCGGCCAAGCAGGACAACTTCGACTACAAGGCCTTCTTCGAGAACCGTGCGAAGATGGCCCGGGTTCTACGAACGCCCGAACTCGAACAGCAGTGCATATTGGGCGCCGACTCGCACCCCTCCGCATACATCGACGTCAACGGTCCGGCGCAGATGTTCGAGGAGTTCTACGAGACCTACGACGTGAAGGAAGGCGACGGCATGTACCTCGCGCCCGATGCGCGCGTCGTCTTGTGGTAGGAATTGTCGGGTTAATCCGTCCACACAATACGTAGGCTATATACTCGCAAAACGTCCCTCATAGCGGCTAAGAAGGCATCGGAGGTCACATGGAAAAGTCGCTCGCCCTTGTTCTGCCTGACCGGCCGGGCATGCTGCGCGAAGTCATGCGCGTGCTGTCTTCGCACAACGTATCGGTGCTCCGCCTGAGCTACAACCGCGTGATCGACATGCACACGATGTTCTTGGATGTGACCGGGACCATCGCCGCACTGGCGGACGCCGAGGATGAGCTGCGCGCATGGCGCTTTTTTCCTGGCCAGCGCGACGTTGGGGAGGTGCGGCTTTTCGAGCTCAAGCTCGGCAGCGATTCTAAGGACCTCATGCCCGTGCTCGAGGTATTCGAGCAAAACGAGATAAACGTCACGTATGTTGACCTGCGCACCGACGGTAGTTCCAACGGAATAACGCGCATCGCGGCATACCTGAAGCGCTCCGAGCAGCTTGACGCCCTCGTGCAACGCACGCGCAAGCACTGCGACGTCCATGTGGTGCCAAAAGGCGAGCAGCCAGACATGCTGGACAACAACCACTTCAACCTGTCATTCGCGCACGGGCTTGCCAAGCGCCTTGGCCTCGACGCCCAAGACGAAGAGGTCATTCTCATCAACTCAAACCGCATCATGCAAAACCTCATGAAGGACGGGTCGGACCCGTACAAGCCCTTCGACTTTATCAACCAGATCGCGGAGGCCATGGCCACCTATCGCGACGACGTCTTCGTGGACGCCTGTCGCGTGTCGACCTTTACCACGGACGGCGGGCTCGTGGTGCGGAGCATCGAGCCTCCTCTGGGCTGCACCACCTGGGTGCTCGAATGCGACGACTGCCTGCTGTGCATTGACGCCGGATACCGCCGCTTTGCCGGCGAGCTCGAGCGCATGCTCAGGACGCTGTACCCCGACTGGGACTCGCGCACGAAGAAGCTGGTGCTCACCCATGCCGACTTCGACCACACAGGCGCCTACGATCTGTTTGACAAGATCTACGCCTCGGGACGCGTCATCGACAACTTCTCGTTCGAATCCCTCGGCATCGTCAACTGGCGCGAGCAGAACCCCAAGTCGCTCCCCTACTCGTTTATCGGCAACGTGCTGTCGCAATACAAGACTCCCCCGTTCGAGAGCATCCACTGCCTTGGCGAGGAAAGCCCCATGGGAGAGCAGCCCGAGCTTCTGCGCCACATCGACACGCTTTGCGTGCCCCCGCTTAGCCTCGAGGTCTGGGAGGGCAAGGGCGGCCACGTCCGCGGCGAGGTCATCCTCGTCGAACGCGAGCACCGGCTGTGCGTCAGCGGCGACTTATTCGTTAACGTGCACGGCCAGACCAAGCCGCAGGCACGGTTCAACGCGCTCGGCCCCTATCTTATGACCTCGGTGGACTCGAATCCCAAGCTGGCGCTAGAGGAGCGCAAGGCCATGTTCGGGCTTTTGGATGCGGGCGACTGGAAGGTCCTGTGCGGGCACGGCCCCGCGTTTGACTGGAGCGCGCAGGGGTAGCGGCTGATGCACGCGGGTCGCGATAGGTGCGCGTGTGTAGACACGTGGAACAGGGGACGGGTTAGCGTTCCAAAATGGAACGCTAACCCGTCCCCTGTTCCCGGATTCGTTTGCTAAAAGTGGCCGATTGGGGCTAGGCCCCTTTCGGCCACTTTTGTCGTGACGTATACGTTCGACCAAAGCGAGTACAATACAGGCATGGAGACCACTACCTCACAAAGACCCACACCACTCTTTAGACGCTACGTCGTGCAGCTGCTCATTCGGCTGGCGTTCTTCGTCCTTGCCGTCGTCCTTTTGGTGCTGGATCCACGCCAACTCGACATAACGTCACGGTTTGGCATCGACCAAGGCCTGAGTTTTGTAAACGTTGCCTTTGTCTTCTTGGCACTCGACCTTGTGTCAAAGCTCCGCCCGCACGCGCGCATTGCCATGGGCAGCCTTAAGCAATACGCGCAAAACCACGTGCCCACGCCCCGCATGTTTGTAGGTGGGGTTCGAGAGCTGCGCGAACGCGCGATGCTGCTCATACGACAAATGCCAGAGCAACTGCGGCAAATGGTCGTAGACACAAGGCAGGCTGCCCAAGAGACCGCGCAAGGTGTCGTTGAGGCGGGCAAGCAGTTTGCGTATTCTATCGACGTGCTTCGCGTTTTGCCTTGGCCCCAGGAGGACCTTACCGCGAACGAGCGGCTGCGCGACAGCATTCGGAAAAATCGGATTCACGAGATCGTGCCGGTGGTGGTGTTCTGGGTGGTCTTCAACGTCGCCGTGGGTCTTCTCCTCGACCGCATGGGCTGGCTCAACCCGCAAACGGCCCTTGTGTGGGCCATCTTCTATTCCTTGTTTGACATGATCAGCGTAGTGCTGTGGTGCCCTCTGCAGCTGGCGCTCATGCGAAATCGTTGCTGTACGACCTGCCAGATCTTCAATTGGGACGGCATCATGACGGTCACTCCCCTGTTCACCTGCTGGTGCTGGTTCAGCGGGCCGCTCCTTCTGCTTGCGCTCGTGGTGCTGGTTCGCTGGGAACTCGCCTTTGCCCGACATCCCGAGCGCTTTGACGAGCGCACCAACGCCTCGTTGCAATGCGCCAACTGCAAAGACAAGCTCTGCCACCTGCGCAAACCCCTCACCCCAAGACAGCGCGCGTAGCACCCGCACTGTTGCGCAAGACCGGCCGGACCGGGGCCCGGCCAAAAGTGGCCGAAAGGGGCCTAGCCCCAATCGGCCAATTGGCACCCGCACTGTTGCGCAAGACCGGCCGGACCGGGACCCGGCCAAAAGTGGCCGAAAGGGGCCTAGCCCCAATCGGCCAATGGCCCCAATCGGCCAATTCGGTCGATTACGGGCGGCACACGGCGCAAGGGCCGTAGCCCCGCCACTGCGCTTCGCCCAGATCCACGGCAATCCTGCTATATAGATACCTACAACCGTCCGTGTGATACTTCGCGCCCGTATTGGTGATGTAGACGGTCCTTCCCACATACGTCGGGCCATCGATGTAGAACGACACCGTCTTGCTGCCCGTGTAGCTGCCCTTTCCCGTTATGGTCATGGTTGCCCAGCCACCATAGACGTTGTTGGAATACGACACGGTATAGTCGCGGTCTCGCACCAACGTCACGCCTTGGCACACGATGATCGGCGACGGCTGAATGCTCGATCCCGTCCAGCTTTGGGTCGAAATCGAGCCAACGTCAAAGCTCGTCGCGTTTATCTGATAAATCTTGAACGACGCGGTCTTGGTGACACCGCTGTAGTTGCCCTTGCCTTTGGCCACGATGGTGGCAGTGCCAAGATTCTTGTTGTTCTTGTAGGAAAGCGTGTAGTCCTTGCCCAGCTCCAAAGTCGTCTTGCCCCATTTGACCGTTGGCGAGGGCGTGATGGCGGCACCCGTATAGAGCTGGTTGTACACACCGGTAATCTTTGCCTTGCTAAAGTCGCGCTTGGCGATCTTGAACGTCTTGGTGACGGACTTGCTGTAGTTGCCCTTGCCCTTGATGACGACCTTGGCCGTGCCGGCGTTGACGTTCCCCTTGTACGTCACGGTGTAGTCGCGGTTGGCCTTGAGGGTCGCCTTGCCCAGCTTGACGGTCACCTTCTGCCTGAGGGCCTTACCCGTGTACGTCTTGCCGACGATGCCGGTCACCTTGGCCGTGGCAATCGAGCGGGCCGTGATCTTAAACGTCTTTTGGAGCGATCCGCTGTAGTTGCCCGTCCCCTTTATATTGATGGTGGCGCTTCCGACGTTCCTGTTTGCCTTGTAGGACAGCGTGTAGTCCCGATTCAGCTTAAGCGTGTTTGCCCCAACAACCACCACGGGCTTTTGTACTTGCAGCTCGCCGGTATAGACCTTGTTCGCGATGCCGGTTATCTTTGCCGACGTGATGGGGCGTTTGGTGATCTGGAAGCTCTTTGTCGCGGAGCCCTCGTAGTTGCCCTTAAGGGTCACGGTAGCGTCGTAGGTGCCCACTACCTTGCGCCCAGCAGACAAAACCACGTCGTAGTCAACGCCCTCCGTCAATTCGACGGTGCCGTCTAGAACCGTGACGAGGGGCGTCTTTGTCGTTCCGTCGTACACAAAGCTGCTGGCAGACAAGCTCAACGCAGGCATTACCGGCTTTGGCAAAATGGCAAAGGCCGCTTGCACCTCGCCCTCAAAGCGGTCGCCGATGCCCGTTATGAGGACGTCCACCTGCCCGGCATTGGTATGCTCCCCGAGGTAGGACAGCTCGAAGTCGACGCCCTCTTGCAGCGACTCCTCGCCAAAGGCAACATCTACGACAGCTGGCATCTCTTGGCCGGTAAACACCTGGTTCGTAAAGGTTATCGAAGTGTCGGCAATGTTTGTCTTTTGGACGGGGTCCTCGGGGCCGCCGGGATCCGCTGGGTCCGTTGGGTCTGTGGGATTCGCTGGGTCGCCGCCTTCTGGCGTCTGATCGCTCTTGGGACTGTCGACTCCCTCTTCGTCAGCGTTGTCTTGCGGCCCTAGAACCTCGCCTTCGCCGAGCACGAGACTCTCGTCCGTACCCAAAACCACAACGTCTCCCATGGACTCGGCGAACGCGGGAGTGCCCGATGCCAAAAGAGCCACCATCATGAGGATGGAAAAACAGGTTATCAATCTGATTCTCCGTGGCTGTTGCTCGATCATTTCGACCCCTTTCCTATTTGATAACACGAATTGACATATTGATTGTAGTCTTCCTTTAAGGTTACAACAAGATGAGGCAACAGATAATAGCGCTTCATCCAAACATGCGCCTCACCGGCGCTCGGGGTTGCGGACATCGCCGTTGTGTACCCGCGAAGGTTCGCGCATATGGCCGGTCAAGGGTGGTAGGCCGATTGCGCTGGGCCCTTTTCGTCCATTTCTCCGTCCGGCTTGGGCCGGTTTGCGATGCGGATTGCCTGCGGCGCGCCTCCCCGGCGAGACCCTGCCCGACCAGTGCGATTAGTGGCCAATAAATACGCCGTTCCTCCGCGTCAAATGGGCTAATATGAATGTTGATGCTTGAATTGGCCACTGATTCTTGCAGTGGCCAATTTTCGCATCAAAGGTGGTATTGTCCCAGTTGGCGTCGAGAAGCCCTGCCTTAATCGGCCACTAATCTTGAGCCATGGAGACAGGTAGCCTGACTCATAAGGGAGTCAGAGCATGAGTCAGGGGCAGGTACCCTGACCCACGCCGTTGGCGCCAAGCCCCCGCGCAAAAAGCTACATAGGTTTCTGGTCGAAAAAGCTGGGTAGGTTTCTGACGCGTGCGCCCACGAGCTGGGGTTTTGTCGACGGCGGTTCAAAACCTACCAAGCTTTTGAATCAGAAACAACCCAAGCTTTTGAGCACGCACCCCTATGCGGTTCGAGGCAGATCGGCGAGTCGAGGTGGACAGACACCCTGGCTGACGCATACGCGGCGCAGCGATTCCGTCAGAATAAACTTGCCGTGCTCACGGACCTGATCGAACAACATTGATTCTTGGCAATTTGCTCCCCGCCGACGCTCGTGGTCGGCTGATGCCGAACCGCACGCAGGCATCCGCCGTGCGCGAGTCTCGGGGCGGGGCACGTCCCGAGGAAACCTCGCTCGACGAGCGCCCCGCGGCGGGCGTTCCCGCGAAAGTAAATCTGGCGAGCGCCTTGCGGCCGACATTCCCACAAAAGT
>JAGCBF010000051.1 GCA_017652285.1 Atopobiaceae bacterium | reverse complement strand
TTCATGGCCTTGGTGTGGCTGGCATCGGTACCGAGCTTCATTCCCCTCTTCTTGTTGTGCCTCATGTTGTTGCTCCTATGCAGTACTTAGCGACGCCTACGCCTTGAGGCCGAGACCCATGGTCTCGAGCTTGTCCTTGACTTCCTCGATGGACTTGACGCCAAAGTTGCGAATATTAAGAAGGTCGTTTTCCGAGAACTCAACCAGCTGGCGCACGGAGTGAATGCCCGCGCGCTTGAGGCAGTTGTAGGAACGGACGGAAAGGTCCAAGTCCTCGATCTGCTTGTCCAGCTCGCTGTTGTCTTCCTCGGTACCGACGGCAAAGATCGAGGTGTCCTCGACGGGCTCCTCCTCTTCTGCCAGCCCCATGAACGCGGTCATGTGCTGGTTGATGATGTTTGCTGCCTCGACGACGGCGTCGCGTGCGGCGACGGAGCCGTTGGTCTCGACCTCAAGCACCAAGCGGTCGTAGTCGGTGTGCTGGCCAACACGGCAGGGCTCCACCGACTTGGCACAACGGCGCACGGGAGAATACAGGGAGTCAACGTGAATCAGCCCGATGGGATCGTTGTCGCCCTTGTTGTCGTCGCCCGAAACATACCCACGGCCCACGCCAATGCGCATGGTCATGGTCAAGCGACCGCCTTCGCCCAGCGTGCAAATGAGGTGGTCGGGGTTCACCAGCTCGAACTCCGTGGGAATGTTGAAGTCTCCGCCCGTCACGCGTGCAGGGCCCTCGATGTTGATGCTGGCAACTGCCGTGTCGCCCGTCCCCATGGAACGGAACACCAGGCCCTTTACGTTGAGGACGATGTCCGTCACGTCCTCGTATACGCCGGGAACCGTCGTGAACTCATGTTGAACGCCATCGATCTGAATCGCCTGCACCGCGGCGCCCTCAAGCGAGGACAGCAGCACGCGACGCAACGAGTTGCCCAGCGTGTCGCCATAGCCACGCTCGAGCGGCTCGGCGCTTACGCGAGCAAGTGTCTCGCTTATTTCTTCCACCGACACCTGCGGTCGGATGAATTCGGACATGTATACCTCCAACCAGATGCTGGCTACTACTTGGAGTAGAGCTCGACGATGAGTTGGGCGTCGATCTCCAGGTCGATCTGATCGCGCGAGGGGAGCTGGAGCACGGTGCCCTGGAGCTTGTCGATGTCGACCTCGAGCCACCCCGGAACGGTTACGGACTCGGAGCGGATGAGCGCCTCCTTGATGGGAAGCAGGTCCTTGTACCTAGGAGCCACAGAGACCTTGTCGCCAGCCTTTACCTGGTAGGAAGGAATGTCGACGCGCTTGCCGTTGACCTGAATGTGGCCATGGCGCACGGTCTGACGAGCCTCCTTGCGGGTGCGAGCGAAGCCAAGGCGAAACACGACGTTGTCCAGGCGGGACTCGAGAATCATCATGAGGTTATCGCCCGTGATGCCCTCGATCTTGAGCGCCTTGTCATAATACCCACGGAACTGCTTCTCCAGCACGCCGTAGATGAACTTGGCCTTCTGCTTTTCGCGGAGCTGCATGCCGTACTCGCTCTCCTGGCGGCGACGGCGGCGCGGCTCGCGCTTGGATTCCTTATTGATTCCCATGACAATGGGATCGATGCCGAGTTGACGGCACCGCTTGAGGACAGGGGTCCTATCAACAGCCATTGCTACTGTCCTTCCTTACCTACACGCGACGACGCTTGACCGGACGGCAACCATTGTGCGGAATGGGGGTCTTATCCTGGACGCCCGAGACCTCGAGGCCAGCGGCCTGAAGCGAGCGAAGGGCGGTCTCACGGCCGGAGCCGGGGCCCTTAAGGAATACGGACACCTTGCGCACGCCATGCTCCATGGCAGCCTTCGCGCAGGCCTCGGCAGCGATCTGGGCGGCAAACGGCGTGGACTTGCGGGAGCCCTTGAAGCCGACTGTGCCACCGGACTGCCAAGCGATTACGTTGCCCTGCGGGTCGGTGATCGTGACGATTGTGTTGTTAAACGTGCTCTTGATGTGGGCCTGGCCCACAGCGATGTTCTTGCGGTCGGCGCGGCGGACGCGCTGGACCTGCTGCTGCTTCCTCTTAGGCATGATCTACTCCCTAGCCCTTCTTCCTTGCACCGATCTGGCGACGCTTGCCCTTGCGGGTACGAGCGTTGGTGTGGGTGCGCTGGCCGTGCACAGGGAGGCCCTTGCGATGACGCAGGCCGCGATAGCAGCCGATCTCCATAAGACGCGCGGTGTTCTGACGCACCTCGCGACGAAGATCGCCTTCAGTCGTGTAGTTCTGGTCGATAAAGTCACGCATGCGCGTAACTTCGTCTTCGGTAAGATCCTTGACGCGAGTGTCCGGGTTAACGTTGGCAGCCTCGCAGATCTTCTTGGCGCGGGTTACGCCAATGCCAAAAATGTAAGTGAGTCCGATCTCTACGCGCTTGTCGCGCGGAAGATCGACGCCGTTAATACGGGCCAATTTGAAGCTCCTCTCTTAGCCCTGGCGCTGCTTGTGGCGCGGGTTCTCGCAGATGACGTAGACCTTGCCGTGGCGACGGATGACTTTGCACTTGTCGCACATCTTCTTCACAGAAGGGCGTACCTTCATCGTCTGTCCTTTCCGGTAATGCTCATACTTCCTGGTAGTACCTTTGTGGTGCCTTGGTGTGCGAGACAGGTGGAGCTGGCCCGCAACTATAAACTCGCCCAGCCGCTGGCGTGAATAACCGGCTGTTGCACGGATCCCTACTTGTAGCGGTAGGTGATGCGACCGCGCGTGAGGTCGTACGGAGAAATCTCCACGACCACTTTGTCGCCCGGGAGGATTCGGATGTAGTTCATGCGAATCTTGCCCGATATGGTGCAGAGGATGGTCTTTCCGTTTTCAAGCTCTACCTTAAACATGGCGTTGGGAAGCGGCTCGACGACCGTTCCCTCAAGCTCGATGGCGTCCTGTTTACTCAACCTTGTGTACCTTTCCTCCCAGTTGACACAGCAACTATACACTTTACTAAAACGCACCCCATATGTCCATGTTGCATGGAAACGACACAAGCACTGCAAAAATGCCAAGCAAGGCGAAGGGAACCGTTCCCTCCGCCTTGCTTAGGCCACTTCCTTGCAATGCGCTATTCGCCGCCCTGGAAGCTGCACCAGGGCCCTTCGGCATCCTGCGTAATGATCACGGGGCCATCCTTGGTGATGGCGACGGTGTTCTCGTAGTGCGCCGCCGGCTTGCCGTCGTTGGTCACCACGGTCCAGCCGTTGCCAAGCGTATGGTTCTTGTACGTTCCCAAGGCGATCATGGGCTCGATCGCAATGACCATTCCGGCCTGCAGCTTAACGCCGCGGCCGCGCTTGCCAAAGTTCGGCACGTTGGGATCCTCGTGCATGACGTGTCCCACACCATGGCCCACGTACTCGCGGATCACGCCGTATCCGTGCTTCTCTGCAAGCGTTTGGACGGCGTAGCCGATGTCGCCGATGTGGTTGCCGGGCACGGCTTGCTCTATGCCGGCCTTAAGGCAGTCGAGCGTGACCTCGCACAGGGCCTTGGCCTCGGGCGACGGCGTGCCGACGAAGAAGGTCCACGCGTTGTCGCCCACCCAGCCGCCTTTGGTCGCGCCGGTGTCGATGGATATGATGTCGCCGTCCTGCAGCACGCGATTGGACGGTATGCCGTGGACGATCTCCTCGTTTACGGACGCGCAGATGCTGGCGGGAAACCCGTACAGGCCCTTGAAGCCCGGCACGGCACCGTGCAGGCGAATGAAGCTCTCTACGATCTGGTCGATTTCGTACGTGGTCACGCCAGGACGCACCATGCGCCCGGCGCGACGCAGCACCGCCTTGGAAAGCGAGCCGGCTACCTTGAACTCCTCGATTTCCTGCGGCGTCTTGATGTGGATCATACGTTGAGTACCTTCTTTACGTCGACATACACCTCGTCGACCGGACGGTTGCCGTCGACGGCCTTAAGGATGCCATGGCCCTCGTAGTAGTCGATGAGGGGCTGAGTCTGGCTTTGATAGGTGTCCAGACGCTTGTTGATCGTCTCGGGCTTGTCGTCGTCGCGCTGGTACATCTCGCCCCCGCAGCGTGGGCACTCGGTTACGGTGGGGCCAGCGGTGTAGCCGCAGCTACGGCAGGTGCGACGGGAGCTCAGACGTTCGACGATGACCTCGAATGGCACGTCCACGAGCAGGGCGGCGTCGAGCTCCACGCCCATGTCCTTGAGCTCGCCGTCGAGCGTCTCGGCCTGGGCGATGTTGCGGGGGAAGCCATCGAGCATGAACCCCTTTTGTGCGTCCGGCTGGGCCAGGCGCTCCTTGACGAGGTCGATGACGAGCTGGTCGGGGACGAGCTGGCCGGCGTCCATGTATGCCTTTGCCTGCTTGCCCAGCTCGCTCTGCGCCTTGACGGCCGCGCGAAGGAGGTCGCCCGTGGAGATGTGCGCGATGCCAAACTCCTCGACGAGCTTTTGGCCCTGCGTGCCCTTGCCCGCACCGGGAGCGCCAAGAAGAACGATGTTCATAGTAGTGCCGCCTTTCCGTAGTCGCGTTGCATACTTGTGGGTATTTTAGCGCTTTTAGGCGACTGATGGCATCGTATGGATGGGATGAGGTTGCCTATTTTTGCGGGTCAGGACCGAACAAAAGCGGACGGAACGTTGCTCGCGCGGAGCCACCGGTCCGTCCCTGCTGTTAGGCCGCCAACAAAATCATGCCAGCGTCGCACGATTAAGCCAGCGCCCGCGCAGCAGGCGCCACAAAAACAGGATGCCACGTAGGCACAACTCCCCCGCCATGACGCTCCACACGCCCATGAGCCCCCAAACAGGCGCAACAAGCGCTGACAAGCTCATCCGCACGCCCCACATGCTTGCAACGGCAATGATGCTAGGCACAAGGGTATCGGCTGCACCACGCAACGCGCCTGCGGCAACAATCGAGGCTCCAAAGAGCGGCTCTGCAAAGGCCTCGATACGCAAAACGGCAGTTCCCATTGCCTGCACTGCGGCATCGGGCGTGAGCATTGCCAGTATGTACGGGGCAAAGGCCCACATCAACGCACCAGACAAGCCCATGAGCAGCATGCCCATGGCCGTGGACAAGCGCGCAAACGTGCGGGCGAGGTCCTTGCGACCTGCTCCGATGGCTTGTCCCACCAGCGTGGTCGCCGCCGCGCTTACGCCGATGCCCGGCATGTAGCACACTGCCTCCGCCGTCACCGCCAACGAGTTAGCCGCAACCGCCACCGTTCCCAGCGGCGCCACGATAACCGTTCCGGCTATGTAGGCCGCACTCATGACCGTGCGCTCGAGCAGCATGGGGCCGCTCACGGACAAAGACGAGCGGACGGTGCGCCATCGCGGATGCCACGGCGCATGCCCCTGCAAGCGGAGACGAGGCGAGCGCACGCAGGCGCACCAAAGGAGCAGAAACGCGACCACAAGCTGCGCCAACAAGGTTCCGATAGCCGCGCCTGCAAGCCCAAGGCCAAACCCTGGCATGCAGAGGGTCAAGCCGCCCAAGGCGAGCTCTGATTCCGGATGAATGAGCACCCAGTTAAAGCACACGTCCAGCACGCACGACAAGACGTTGAGCACTGACGGCGTGCGCATATCACCTGAGCACTGGAGCATGCCCGTACCGAGCCGTGCCATTGTCACCGGAACGATGGCACACGAGCAAATGAGGAAGTAGAGGCTGGCGTCCGCATGTAGTTCTGACGCACCGCCGAGCCACGCGGGCAGCGAGCCCGATACCAGCACGCCAATGCCCGCCAACGTTATTCCAAATGCAAGCAAGGCGACGATTGACTGACGCAGGACTCTGCGGGCCTCAACGTCCTTGCCGGCTCCGACGAGCTGCGCGACCTGAACCGTAAAACCCGTGGCAGCGCACATGGCCCAACCGTCCAACAGCCAAACGGTGGATTCAACAAGACCGATGGAGGCCGTTGCGTGGGCACCAAGGCTACCCACCATCCCCGCATCGATGTACTGCATGAGCGTAGTGGAGAGCTCGGAAAGGATTGCCGGTGCGCTGAGCGACAACACCGTTCGTATGAGGCGTCCGCGCGAAGGAGTCCGACCCGCTGGCAACGAGGCCATATCGAGCACATACGCCATGGATGGCCTCCTTTTGCAAATCGTCGTTGAGCTAGTATAGCCCATACATAATAACCGTGCGGATGGCTGCGACGTGTCGGCTCCCGCGCACGAAATAATACCAAACGATGTGCGTCAAACAAATGCGAGCTGGGCCGACGTCGTCGTTTGGTGTGGGGTGCTTCGGCCGAGGCGCGTTTGCCAACCTAGGGCATTGCGGACAGAGGGTACCCGGCGCACTAAAAGGGCCGACCGGGAGAGGTCCCGGCCGGCCGGTTGGGTTAGGCGGAAGCCCGTCCCTGACATATGGGACGCGCGTCCCAGCCGCTACTTAACGACAACCTTGCAGGTGACGTTCTTGGACGCGGCCAAGTACGTGGCATTGCCAGCTGCGGCGACCTTGACAACAACCTTGTAGGTGCCCTTCTTGGTGCCCTTCTTCACGCTGACCTTGCCGGTAGCGGCGTTGACCGTGAGCGCTGCCGAAGAGCCCTTCTTGACCTGAGCGTAAGTGACCTTGCCCTGTGCCTTCTTGACCTCGACAGGGCACGCCACGGCCACAACGCCCTTCTTGGTTTTGGCGACGGTCGTCGAGCGCGTGACGGCTTTGACGGTCATTGGGTTGGCGGCCTTGGAGACCTTGAAGGTAACGGTGACGGTCTTGGTCGCCGCGTTGTGGTTGGTGTCTCCCGCGGCCTTTACGTTGAAGACGCACTTGTACGAGCCGGGGGCCAGACCCTTCTTGAACGTGAGCTTGCCGGCGCTCGAGATGCTGATGCCAGCGTTCCCGCTCTTCTTGGAATAGGTGACGGCACCGTTCGCACCGGTGACCTTGAACGCCTTGGACGCGGTGATGGTCTGGGTGGACGTCTTGTACGTGAGCGTCTGCTTGGTCTTTACCGCGGTGACCTTGAGGCCGTTGGCGGCCTTGTTGATCTGGAAGCTCGCCTTTGCCGTACCGTTGTACGCACCTATGCCCGTGACCACATACGTGTAGGTGCGCGCGTTGGTGCGACCAGCAGGAACGGTGACCTTGTAGTCGGTGTTCACCACAAGCGTCTTACCGTTAAGCGTTACCGACTTGACGCCGGGATTCTTGGCCTTGCCGTCGTACGTGTAGCTGGTGGCCCCGAGCTTGACCGTTGCCTTCGCTATGCTCACAGGCGCCGTGGGAATCGCGTAGAAGTTGGCGCTCAGGGTTCCGCTATACCCGTTTTTGCCCGTAACTTTGACAAATGCCTTGCCGGGCTTGTCCAAGCCACCGTACTCGACGCTGTAGCTCGAAGCATCCAGCGCGACGGTACCACCGTTGCCGGTCTGTCGCATGACTTTGACGGCTGGCCCGGAGGTGGCGCCAGTGGGTATGCTGTAAGCACGCAACGTACCTGAAGCAGGATAGTACTCAGTACCGGAGGGTTCCTGCAACCAAAGCTCATATGCGTTGTTCTTCAGGACCTTGCTCGCGGCCTTGTCTACCACGAAGTTCCGTTTGATGGTCCCCTTGTACGCGCTTCCCTTGACTGCCGTGACCTTGATCCACGCACGTGCGCCGGCGGTCGTGTTGCTGCCGTACTCTACGGTGTAGTCCGTTCCCTGCTTAAGCGTTTGGTTGCCGCAAACCAGGGTTACGGTCGGTCGGGCGACGCCGTTGCTAAGGGCCGTGTTGGACCCTATGGTCAGCGTTCCCTTGCTGATGTTGAACGTCGAGGACGCCTGGCGTACGGTCAGCGGAATGTTGAGCTTGCCGGTCCAGTCGCCCTTGCCCTCAAGGGTGAGCGTGTAGTTTCCGGCACCGGTAACCGCGTCGACTGTCTTGCCCGCAGCGTTCTTGAGCGTTGCGGTTACTTGCGGTGTCATGTAGTTGCCGACCTCGAACTCCACGGCGGGCATGTAGCTCACGCCACTGTACGTAAGCGACGCAGAGCTGGTCGTGCCCACCACAAAGGCTGACGAGTTTTGCGAAGCGTCCGTAAGGGTCACGCGCGTCGCAAGATCGTTGAGGGAGTATGCGTCGACCAGCTTGACGTTCACGGTCTTTGTGCCGTTAAGCGGCACACCAGCGGTCGCGTCGATCTTAACCGCCATGTTGTTTCCATTGACGGTCTGCGAAACCTTGAATCCGTGTCCGGACGTCAGCATAAGGCGATTGCGCGTGTATATGATAAGCGCAACGGTGGGAGTTTGCGACTTAAGCATGTACCAACCGCCGTTGTCGCCATAGGTATGCACGCCGTTGGTGATGCTTGCAAAAACGCTTCCGCTCGCAAGGTCTGCCACATCGTCGCCCGTTTCCACCGTGCCATACAGCTTGCGCTCAAGGCCCGCATACGTGCCCAGACCCTTGACGACCACGTTCACGTCGTCGCCTTCCTTGCCGGTCGTCACGGTCTTGCCGTCGCTATCGACAAACCCGCCAAAGGTAAAGTCGACGCCATACGTCAAGCCATTGACGCTGATCATCGGCTCTTGCAGCACGCCATTCTCGTCGACGTAGACCACATTCGAAACCCTGCCGCCAAAGCCGGCGCTTCGGGTCTCGAAGGACTCCTTGGCCGTCGCCGCCGAAGTTGCCATTGCATACGTTGCGCCGTCGTAGCTACCGATGCCCGCAAAGGTGTACACAAACAGCCCGGTGACGGCATCCAGCGCAGAGGAGACCACGTAGTCGAGGTTTTCGACAAGGGCCACGCCGCTCACATAGAGGTCAAACGTTAGATCCTTAAGGTCATCGACCACCTCGGAAATCTGGAACTGTTCAATGCCGCCCTCGTAGCTGGTGGAATAGGCGTAGGAGTCCCTAAGCGTGGGATACAGGTAATGGTCGCTGAGGTCGAGCGTGCTTGTGATGACGAAGGGAATCGTTACGCCACCAGCAAACCTGCCGCCGTCCTTGGCCGTCAATACGAGGTGATAGCGGCCCTCTTCCGACGGCGCGCTTATGGCCTTGCCGTTACCGTCGGTATAGGAGATGTCGTAGTCCTCATCCGGCACGGGAGCGTTGGCTTCATAGAACGTGAGCTGCGGCTCGATGGTCCAGCCATCGCCCAGGAATTGCAAGGCATTCTGGTTACCCGTGTAGTAGTTGCTGCTCGAGAAGGCGCGCACGTTGCACCCGTTGTAGCGCGTGTAGGCTGCAAGATCGAGCTTGTTTACGACCTTGAATTGCTTGGCAACGGTTCCTGAGTAGGGAGCCTTACCCGTAACGGTAACCTGCGCAAAGCCGTTCGAACTTGGAGCGGTGTTGTTGCTGTAGGCAACCGTGTAGGCAGAGGCATCGAGCACCTCGTCCTCCATGGTCACGTAAAGCTGCGGCTCTACGGACGTGCCGTCGCCTAGATACACCGCAACACGCTCGTAGCCCATGTTTTCGTAGTAGTCAGCATCCCGCAGCCTCACCTCGGCAGAAGACAAGTCCTTGGGATCGTAGATGCTAAAGTGGTAAGCACCGGTCTGGCCCGTATACGTACTGCCCTTCGCGCGAGCGGAAACTGCATAGGTGCCGATGGCAGACGGCGCCGAGTCCAGCACTTCCAGGCCACCATAGACGTACTTGTAGTACACGAGCGTGTAGTCGGTGTTTTCCTTGGGCGAATTGCCGATGCCATCGATTACGGCCACCGTGGGAACGGCCACCGCACCGGTGTAGGCTAGGGAGCTACTCGACAGTTCAAGCTCGCTCCGAGACAAGTCATACGCGCCGTACACCCTAAAGTTATAGCTGCTTATGGTGCCCACGTACGCACCACCGGGTGTTGCGGTAGCGGTAACGTAGTAGTATCCCGGGCTGGTAATTGCATCCACCGGTTTGTAACCCTCGTTGTCTTGGTAGTACTGAAGCTCGTAGTCAACGCCTTCGACGAGCGTATTGCCTGCGAAGTCCATCAGGGTGATTTGCGGAACCCAGACGCCTCCCACGACCTGTTTGTCTTCCCCACTTATCCTGAAGCCTCCATACTGGAGGTCTTTTCCGTTGATCTCGTGGACCGCGACGTCGCAATTCATGGCATGACCGCTATACTGCTTAACCTTAAGGTATACCGTCTCGCCCTTGGAAAGGCTTCGCACAATGCGGAAGTTGTTACCCGAGCCGCCGTCGTCGTCCGAATCGATTTGGTCGGTCAGCGTGGCATCGGCATACAGGTAACCGTACGTGTCGTAATCTCCCGTGCTGCTAAAGACGTAACCCCCTGCAGACGGTGCGACGAATTTGCCCACCCAGAAGCCTCCAGACGCTACCACAGCCGTAGCCGTAACGCCGAGGGTCAGGTCAACAGCCCCGACGACGGGCGTGGAGGGCTCGGAGGACGTCTCGCCAATGAGGAAGGGCACCTTCGAGGTAATGCCGAGGTACGAGGTGCTATTACCATCTTTTGCCTGCGCGGCAACCGAATACGAACCCTTTGCAGATGGTGCAGAATCAAGCATCTGGCCGTTTTGGTCGAAGTAGACAAGCTCGTAGTCCGTTCCCTGCTTGAGCAGAATGCCGTCCGCGTCGCGTACCTTGGCCTCCAGGCTTACGGGACCGTTTCCAGCGGGGAATTTGTCTTTTGCAAGCTTGAGCCTAGCCTGGCTAAGGTCGTTTGAGCTGCTCACCACGAAGTACACCTTTTGCGTACCCGTGTAGGAGTTTATTCCCTTGTACACGGCGTAGTAGTAACCGCTTGTAGACGGTGCCGTCTTGCCGAGGCTCTTGCCCTCATCATCCTCGTAATGGTCCAGCTCGAAGTCGACGCCTTCTGTAAGCGAGACCTTGTTGTCCTCGTCGTAGGCAAGCACCTTGCCCAGTTGAACAGGCTTGCCAAACGTGTAGATGTAGTTACCACCAACAAACGACCAAGACCACTGGCCGCGGCCGATGTCGTGCGCGTCGTATACGCTTACAGACAAGGTACGCATGCCGCTGTAGGGAGACTTGCCCTTGTACACGGCGTAGTAATTGCCCGCCGCATTGGGCAGGGCCTTGCCAAGGCTCTTGCCATCGGCATCCTCGATATGGTCAAGCTCGAAGTCCTTGCCCTCGACCAAGCGCGTCTTTGCGTTGTAATCGGAAGCGTTTGGCTGCTCGATAACAGCCTTGGGCAGCTGCGGCGTCTTGCCGTCGTATGCAATCAGCGACGATGGCCAGAACATGGCATCCCAGTAATCGGTGCTAATATCGTTTGGATCATATACACTGAAGCCGTTCCAGCCCGTTTCGTTTTTGTAGGTTCCATTGCTTCCCGGACGAACCTGGACCATATAGTCACCAGTCTTGGTAATGGTGGCAAGCTCCTCGATATCGTCGTCCCAGTTATCATATGCGCATACAAGAACGTAGTCGGTACCCTCTGTAAGGGTCTTCCCCGCGAGGTCGGTCACCGTAACCTGCGGCTTTGCGACGCCGTTTTTAAGCGGCACGTCGTAGCTGGCTAATTGAACCCGTGCGTACGACAGGTCGTGTGAGTCGGATACGTCAAAGCCCACCGTACGTTGTCCCTCGTAGTTGTTGATGCCCGTGTACACGGCGTAATAGCTGCCTATGGCACTAGGAGCACTGGTCAGCCTTTTGCCGTCTGCGTCCTCGAAGTGATCGAACTTGAAGTCGACGTCCGGAACAAGGTAAACGGTGTTGTCGTTATTATCGTAGTAGTAGATACGCGCTGTTGGCGCGGCAATTGGCTTGCCCGTGTACGGAAACCGTATCGGGTCGATGTTTATGTAGTACAAATACCGCTCGATGCTGTTTTGCGAAAGAATCTTGATGCTGAACGAGGTTGTTTTCCCAAAGTACTCGGACCCTTCCGCAGCACGCGCCCACACGGTGTACGTGCCAGGATCGGTCGGCGCAACAGTGGACTCGTTGCCCGCCGCATCACGATACACGAGTACGTAATCATCGGCGGAAAGTTCATTGTAGTTACTGTCTTTGACGCTTACTCCGGGCACAATGGGGCTTCCCGTGTAGTCGTAGACGCTGCCGTCTGTTAGCCAAAAACTTCCCTCCGACAAGTCGTAGCGGTTTGCATATACGTCGAAGTTGATAGTGCGGGTTCCACGATACTCACCTTTGCCCTCAGCGACCGCATAGTAGTACCCGGGGCTGACGGGAGCGCTGGAAAGCTTGTTGCCGTCTTCATCGGTGTAGTAGGCAATGGTGAAGTCCTTGTCCTTGGTAAGCTGGACCTCGTTACCGGTATCGTAGTCATAACGGCTTATGCTAAATCCGGATACTTCGATCGGCTTGCCCGTGGTAGCAAACGAATTAGCGTCATCCCAATTTACGTCAAAGTGCTCAAGATTGTTGGCATCATAGATGTTGAAGCCCAGCACGAAGCTGCCCTCGTAGGGGGAGATACCCTCGTACACGGCGCGATAAGAGCCGTCCTCCGAAGGCATACCACTGACCTTGTTGCCATCCTCGTCGTTAACGTACGCCAGACGGAAGTGGGTGCCTTGCTCGAGATACACATTCTCGTAGGAATCGTCGTCGTAGCGATACACGGTGGGGCTCGGCAAATCGATGGGCTGACCCGTGTAGGCAAACGTACTGCTCCCTGAATAATAGCTGGACCATATCTCGCCGCTCAAATCGTTGAGCTTCTTTATGCTAAAGCTCATCCGGCGCTCGCCATGGTACGTTCCGGTACCTTTGTATACAGCAACGTAGGATCCGGGCTCCGTAGGCGTGCCAGCGATTGCGTTGCCACTTTCGTCCTCGCAATGATCGAACACGAAGTCGGTACCCTGCGTTAAGTTGATGTCGTCACCCGATGCTTCGTCCCATCGATACAGGTAAATACTGGGAGGCGCGACGGGCTTGCCAGTATACATAATCTGGCTGCTCGATTGGAAGCTGCATGACCACATGCTTTGGCTAATATCGTTGACGTCGTGTTTGATAACTTTTACGACGCACGTGATGGCTGCGTTGTTGTACCCTCGTGCTTTAAGGTAAACGGTCTGGCCCCCTTGCAGAGAATAGCGAACCGAGAAATCGTTGCCATGATCTGCGCCATCGTCGTCGCTTGCCAGCATGTTAGAAAGCTCCGCGTCTGCATACAGCTCTCCAACGGTGTCGTATTCACCGTCGCTGAAGAATACGTAGTAGCCGTCAGAAGGTGCGGTAAACGTGCCGAGCCAATATGAGTCCGAAACAACATCGATGTCGTAGGACTGATCGAGCGTCATTTGCTGCGGTGTTACGTCGTTTTGCACCGTAAGGGAAGCTTCGGACTCGGCATCCTTAGCACCTTGGGTCTCTTTGACGTTTTGCGTGGTGTCGTCGGTGGTCTCCGGCACTTCGGCATCGGACGGCCCGGTGGGCTCCTCGGTTGTGGGGGCCGGGTCAATCGCGGGGTCTTGGTCGGTCGCGGGGTCGTTCGCCGGCGCGGGTGCCGGATCGTTCGTAGGCGCCGGAGCGGGATCGGCTGCCGGGGCCGGGTCTGCGGCCGGGGCCGGGCCGGTCGTAGGAGCGATGCCGGTCGAATCCGTTGACCCCTCGGGATCATCGAGGCTCAGCGAGGCGCCCGCGTTCCCATTCGCGGCGTTCTCGTCTGTACCTTCACTCGCCCCCTCGTCTTCAACGACCGCGACGACACCTTCGTCGTCTGTGGGCACGGGCTCCAGCATCTCCGCGAGCGCTGGCGTGGGCACGAGGCTCATCGCCATGCTCGCGGAGACCAGGAAGCTCAGTCCCCTCCTCCATCGTGTTCGCACTTGTATCACTCCTTTCTTCCATGGGCGCACCCTTGGACCAATAGGTTAGTTAGAACTGCTCAGCATTACGACTGACCGCATCCATGGCAGCGTTGAGCCGAGCCGTCAAGGACGGATCGGACCCATAGACCGCCGTGAGCTGCTGCGCGCTCGTGCAGAAGTCTATGTTGTAGGGCTGAGCTTCCAGCCGCTCGATGAGCGTGGTCGTAGCCTCCGCGTCCCGATTAAGCGCGTAATAGGAAAGCACCGCGTAATAGACCGCACGGTCCGACGGCGCGGACAGCTGGGCGTACTCATCAATCACTTTTTGATACAATCTCTGCTCATACAAGGATTGCACGTACTCATGCTGAGCAGCGACATCTCTTTTTGCAAGCGGGTTTTTCTCGTATAGATTCGCGCACATTGCGTAGTCCTCCGCGGCGCTTGCCGTCGCAATTGCCGTGGAAGTCGACGCGCACAGAAGCCCGACGGCGCATGCCATGGCCGCAAGAATACACAGCATGGGCCGCAACACGCGGACAAACGTCTTCGACAATACCAAGCATTTGGCTGGTCCGTCGATGGGTTGCGCGAGCAGAAATGCCAGCAAAAACGTCAGCGCAAAGAACTGCATGTCGAACTCTATGAACGAATGGGCCACCAAAAAGATGGTCGTGAAGAACTCGGCCTGCGTCCACGAGAGGCTGGTGTTTGGCGAGGTCTTGTCAGTTGGGGTTTTGTCCGTCGGAGTCTTGTCCGTCGGGGTCTCGTCCGTCGGGGTCTTATCCGCAGGGGTCTCGTCCGTTATGGCTTTGCGCGACGGTCCCTCTTCCGATGAGGTCTTGTGTGCTGCGCCTTTGTCTTTGCGGATACAACAATACCCTAGAGTTTTTATCCCGACGAAGCAGGCGGCACCAAAGCAAACAAGCCCCAGTATTCCCGCGTCCACCAAAAACTGAACCACGGAACTGTGGACGACCGTCGTGTAATACGGCGCCGTTTGCACATATTGGTACAAATACTGCCAGTTGTTTGGCCCGATGCCCACAAGCGGACTCGACGCCCACAGCCGCAGACCGTCGCGCATTTGGCACGTGCGCTCGACCCAGCTGTCAAACGCACTTGTCATTCGCCCGCTAAACACAAATGCGCCCACCAGCAGGCAAACGCCGAGCACGGCAACCAGAAGCAACGTTCCCCGACGAGGCTCCACACGCTGGACGATCTTCTCGTCGTAATCGGGAAGGCGGAAGCAGACAAAAACGATAAGGGCAAGCGCGGCGCAGGCACCGATGCCACCAATAAACGTTGTGCAGACAAACAATAGAACAGCCAGCGCCACCTGAAGGAGTGCGTCAAATACGTGCTGCCAGCGCGTTGCGCGTATCGCTCGGACGACCAGTACCGCCGAAACACCTGCAAACACCAGCAATCCGCCACCGGATTGCGTTTGCAGCAATGCCGCAAGGGGCAGTGCCGCAAGCGAACGTTGGCGGACGTTAGGCGACAGTAGGCACAGAAGGGTCATTGCGCCGTACCATGCGGCCGCAGCGTTGGCATACTGAAAGGTAAACTGCAAGCGGCTCTGCACCATGCCGCCCGCAAGCGGCACGATTCCGGCGGCGACCAGCTCTCCCGCCACGGCAGTCACGATACCAAGCCAGCCTAGGGCATGTATCGTAGCATTGCGCTGATCGGTCGTTTGAGCTGTCGCGACGAAGCACATGCCAGCACAGGCAGCCCAAGTTCCCGCCGAGGCCAACGTCGTGAGCGACACCCCCGTCACGCACGCGCTTATGCCATACACAACCGCCAGACCCGCGTACAATAGCGGCACAATGGACGCTTGCTCCGCGCGTCGCGACGAGCGGAGCCACAACACCGCGCCCACAACGCCGCAACAGATTCCGATAAAACAAGTCGATATTGCCGAGAACCCGCCTTGCAACAAGACCAACAAGGCCATAACAATAATGATAACGGCATCTAATAGCATATTTACATCCTCGACGGTCTTCGGATACAAGCTTGCAGCTTACGCTTGGATATACGAATTATAAGGTATTTGCAAGGTCGCCGAAAGTCACCTGTAGATTGCCGTTTGGTCCCTAGGGCGTTTCGGCCACTTGTCGCTTTGGTCCCTGGGGTGTTTTGGGCAAAAACTTTGCAAAATGGAACAGGTGACGAAAAATGGAACAGGGGACGGGTTTGGTGTTCCA
>JAGCBF010000050.1 GCA_017652285.1 Atopobiaceae bacterium | reverse complement strand
GGCTCGATTTCGACGTCCCATGTCACTTAATCGGTCGCGGCCCTTGCCGCCTGCCTTCAAAGACTGCGCCGTGCCGACTATCAGCGTCAGAAGAGGAGCACACCTCAGTTTTTTATACATTTCGTGCATCTGGTTTGGCACGCCGCTGAGTGGAACTTGGTTCGGAGCGACCCGCCCCCGGTATTCGCATCGTAGGATTCGTGCGCAGGATACAGCCAACAACATGGAGTCCACTCTCGGGGACTTGCGGTGACCAGCGATGCAGAATCCTCGGCCGTGCGGTACGCTATAGCAACACGACTAAACGCATCGACCGAGGTATCCCTATGTGCGAGCTTGAGAAAAGAGTGCTCATTGGTGGGCAGATTCTAACCTTTGAGGTGAGCGTGACACACGCCTCTGGTGCAGGCAGCATCGTGCTTTGCCGTGACGAGTCCGGGGAATTGAGGTACGTAACACTTGAAGAATGGGGTGTCGTATCCTCGCCTTCTGTGGATGGAAACGCGGCTCGGCTCACCAACGCCTCAGAACGCGCACCAGTGACGCAAGCCAGTACGCTTGACGAGAAGGTTACCCTTGTCATGTCGCTCTTTCGTGGTAGAACCGATGTATATGCACAAGGATACGAGGGAAAGTCGACAAAGCCGGGAAAGTTGAGCTACTGGCCATACTGTCGCCTTAGGTGGGTACGCGGTACGTGCCCAAAACTGACGGACAAAAGCGCTCGTTGTCGCGACTGTGACCACCCGAGCTACGCACCCTTGACGATCGATGTTGTGAGGAATCACTGTACAGGTCACCGAGACAGGCGTGGCCGTATCCAGGCCGTCGGCATATATGTCGTTGACGGGGACGTGTGCTATCTACTCGCAGCAGATTTCGACGGACCCGGATGGCAGGATGCAGCTGCGGCGTATCGAGATGCATGCAGAGAACACGGGCTGTCTCCGGCCGTGGAACGCTCCCGTTCTGGAAACGGCGCCCACGTGTGGGTTTTCTTTGACGGGCCGGTCGAGGCATCGATCGCTAGACGTGTGGGCGAGGGACTCATAAGCGAAGCACGTAACGCATGTGCCTCCGTGAGCTTTCGCTCGTACGACCGGCTCTTTCCCCTGCAGGATGCGGTCGTGGATGGCGACCTTGGGAGCCTTATCGCGTTGCCGCTGCAAGGCGAGGCAGTGCGCCAGGGGAACAGCGTGTTCGTAGACGATCAGTTCGAAATGCTGCCTGATCAGTGCGCCTTCTTAAGCACGCTTCCCAAGGTTTGCCGAAAGACAATCGCTGCGCTTGCTGACGAGTATGGTAAGGACCCCGTCGGGCTTCCCGAGGGAACAAGCACTGGGCTCATGCCTTCCCAAGTTGTAGCGAAAAAGCTCCGCGCGCAAGAAAACTATGCCTTGGACGAGATCCCTGCGGATGTCAAGGTGACCCTTGCAGACGGCGTTCGCATTGACTGCGAAGGGCTTCCGGCTCGTCTCATCAACCGTTTGAGACGCCTTGCCGCGTTTCGTAACCCGGAATACACAAAGAAGCTCAGGATGCACTTTTCGGTATGGGACACACCTCGCTTTGTTGACTTGAGCAGGGCGGACGGAAACGATCTCGTCCTGCCAAGGGGCTGCGCGGAGGCCGTACTCTCTACGCTAAGAGAAGCTGGCATAAAGGCCATCGTCAATGACAACCGCGTCGATGGGAGGCGCATTCATGCGCGATTTCTTGGCGAGCTCAGGGACATCCAGAAGCCTTGCGTGGATAAGCTTGTTGGGCACGACTTGGGCGTGATCGTGGCTCCCACAGGTTTCGGCAAGTCGGTCATTGGGGCGTCCATCGTCGCCTCGCACCAGGTGAACACGCTGGTTATTGTGCCAAGGACGACACTGCTCAAGCAGTGGCGTGAGAGCTTGACTCAGTTCCTTCAAATCGAGGATGATCCGCCCGTCCTGCTAACACCGACGGGGAGAAAGGCCAAGCACCAGCCCGGAGTCGTGGGAATCGTTGGTGATGGAAAGAGCCTGAGGAGCAGCATTGTGGACGTGGCGCTTGCGGGGTCACTCTTCAAGAAGGGAGAAGTAGCCGGGGAGTCCGTTGTGAGCCCCTGTGTTGCAGAATACGGCATGGTTATCGTGGACGAGGCTCAGCACGTTGCCGCCTCCAAGTTGCTAGAGGTGCTCGGTGCGGTTCGTGCTCGTTACGTGTACGCCATGACGGCGACGCCGAAGCGCGACGACGGGCTTGATCGCATCCTCTTTCTTGAATGCGGGCCTCTTCGACATGAGGTTGCGATTTCTGACCAGATCGAGGAGCAGGGAATGAGGCGCTTGCTAGTGCCGCGATTTAGCTTTTCTCACCCAGATCTGGAAGGGCGACCGAAATGGCATGAGCTCGTTGACTACATAAGCACGAACGATGAACGCAACCACTTGGTTGCAACCGACGCGGTACGTGCCATGCGAAAGGGCAGGACGCCCCTTGTCCTGACGAGGCGTGTAGAGCATGCGCGAACGCTTGCGAACGATATCGTAAGGTTGTCTGGCACGCTTGACGCTTCCGTAGTCTTGCTGGTCGGAAGCGATGACGCGGTTACGCGGCAACGGTACCTTGAAGAACTGCATGTCACGCCCATCGACAAGCCGCTCTGTGTGGTGGCAACGGGAAGCTATGTGGGCGAGGGCTTCGACTTTGACAGGCTTGATACGCTGTTGCTTGCGGGGCCAGTTGCCTTTGAAGGGATGCACGCCCAATGGGTGGGGAGGCTGCATCGTGTGGGGGAGGGCAAGTCTGAGGTCATCGCGATGGACTACGTCGACCTCGATATCCCCATGTTCGACAAAGAGTGGCACAAGCGTATGAGGACGTATAGAAAGCTTGGTTACCAAATGGCGGAGAAGGACGGCCTCGCGCTTGTCGGGCTCGAGGAAAAGTCGACGCCGACGGGCCATGTATTCTACGGCAAGGAGTACGCGGAGGCTTTGGAAGCGGACTTGGCCGACAGTGCCTCGCGGGTGGTCATTTCTTCTTCATGGGCGAGGTTTGCGCGTATCAAGGTGCTGCGGCGCGTGCTTGAGAACGCCGTCGGTCGTCGTGTCGCCGTGGAGGTGGTTCTTAGGGAGCCAAAGAAGCCCTCGCCGGAATGGCAGCAACTGACTTCGATGCTCAGCGACATGGGGTGCACCGTGCGCATCGCGCGGCAGCGGGAACGGAAAGACTTCGTCGTGATCGACGATGCGCTGGTGTGGTATGGGAACGTCGCCCCACTTGCGTATGCGCAGAAGGGCGAATGCTCGCTGCGCTTCGTTAGTCGCGAGGTGGCGCAGGAGCTTGTGGAGCCAACGGGAGCGACTGGGTGCCGAATTGAAGACACCGTACGGTTACATGATGGCTCATAGCTCCCGTTGGTCGACGAACTCGAGCGTATGCTTGTCTGCCAGCGTGCGCTCGATGAGGTAGTCCTTGCCCATCATGGCCGTCAGGTTTGCGAGCAGTCCGCCAAACGAGTCGTCGTCCTTATAGTAGATCGCCGCCCTCGTGCCGGGCAACGAGAACACCCTGCGCAGCAGGCCGTGGTCGGATGCGGTAAGCGAATGGCCCATCAAGATGACCTCGTGGCTTACCTGCTCGCCCTCGTACGCCCTCAGCCACTTTGCATACGAGCTGTCCGTACGCTTGTAGATTCTTTGGTTGTACTTTCTAAACATGGCGAAGTCGGTCATCGAGCTAATGTCGGCATCATCGAGGTGCTCGTCCATGCCGAGCACCAGCTTGCACGTCGCGTTCTTGTCCTGCGCGGTCCCAATGCGGCCGTTTACGTAGCAGACGTCGACGTCGATGCCCTCTTTGGCGAGCATGCGCTCCAGCGTGGACGTGTAGTTAAACGATATGACGTGGCTGTTCTCAAGCGACGTGACGCTGCGGAGACTCTCGATGATCTTGTTGATCGTGGGCGTTCGCGTGGCTGTCATGTGCTCGACGTAATCGCGTAGGTAGTTCTCGTATGCCGCGACAAAGACGTTGAGGTCGTCCAGGAGCTTTGCCCTCAGCTTTCTGTACGTCACGCCGTTAGAGCGCAAGAAGTGGTTGAGGACCGTGCAGTTTTCCTCGGTCTGCGGGGTGAGCGCGGGGTGCAAGCCCTTTTCGAGTTCGAACAGGCCCTTGATAAGGGACGACATGGTGCCTAGCGAGGTGCATACCACGGTGTCGTCCAAGGTCTTCTGCCGTGGTCCGGCATGTATCATGGTGTCTTCTATCGACCAGATGATAGACGCTATCTCGTTTTCGATGTCCACCCATCCGGAGCCAATGTTCGCAGTCACAAAGTGCTTGTACCAGCAGTTGTTGAACAGTCGGGCATAGAAGGTCGAATATAGATACGCCCGTAGGGTCGCGGTGCTCATCTCGGCGTTGTTCGTTTCGCAATACTGGTCGTATCCGGACTTCACCACCTCGATGATGCTCTTGCAGACGCCCTCGCGGTCGAACACGGCGTCGATAAAATCGAAGAAGACCGTCTTGAGCACGTTATTCGCGGAGCGAACCTGGATCAGCTCGAAGTAGTCGTCCAGCGATTTTATCGACGTGCTGTTGTTGATTTGCTTGCGGTGCGCTCCGGCGAGCAACGAGCGCAGCAAGTCGTCATGAATGCCCTCTCGCATGTCCTCCAAGGCCGACACGAACTTTAGGAAGTCCGCGTAGCTTGTGGGCAAGCCGCACTCCAAGTCGAAGCCGTTGCCAATGATGACAAGCCTGTCATGCGGTTCGTCCGCATCGTTCCAGTCGTACACGCACTCTTGTCCGTCCCACCACATGTGCCTAGACCTCCGAAACCGTATGACGCTTGGGCACCAACACCTTAATTATGCCTGTAGATTGGCCGCACTGCACGCACTAAACGGTATTTGGGCGAGTTCTTTTACCGAGTTCTTTTGCCGACCAACGAGCGAAGGCCAGACGCATGTGCCGCGCCTGGCCCAGATGGTGCGTCGCCAGCGTCCCGGGAACGAGCGCATGGCTTATGGCAGCTTGTTGCCGGCGCTCAGGTAGACCTCGTACCATTCCTCGCGAGTCATGGTCCAGTCGCAGGCCGCGGCGCTCTGGCGAATGCGCTCGGGACGCGTGGTGCCGACGATCGCCTGCATCTTGGCCGGGTAGCGGAGCACCCAGTTGATGGCGACGGCGGTCGTGGTGACGCCGTGGTCGGCTGCGATGCGCTCGAGCGCGGCGTTGAGCTCCTCGTAGTCGGGGTTGTCCAGGAAGACGCCGCCAAAATAGCCATGCTGCAGCACGCTCCACGCCTGGATGGCCATGCCATGCTCTGCGCCGTACTCCAATATGCCGCCGTCGCGCATGACGCTTGCGTCGTTTTGCATGTTGACGTTGAAGAACGCGTCGAACATGGGCGTGAACGCCGCGGCGATCTGGACTTGGTTGGCCTGGATGGGGAAGGGCAGGTGCTTGGCCAGGCGGCGCATCATGGCGGGATTCTGATTGGAGACGCCAAAGTCCAGCACCTTGCCGGCGTCGTGGAGCTCCTGGAAGGCGCGCGCGATCTCGTCGGGCTCCATCAACGCATCCGGGCGATGGAGCAGCAGCGAGTCGATGTGATCGGTCTGGAGCGCACGAAGGCTGTTGTCGACCGACTCCATGATGTGCTCGTACGAGAAGTCGAAGTAGTTGGCACTCAGACGAGGGTGGGGCCGGATGCCGAGCTTGGTCTGCAGCCACACGCGGTCTCGCAGGCCGGGCGTCTTGGCAAACGCATTGCCGATAATGGCCTCGGAAGGTCCGTAGATAGGGGCGGTGTCAACGGCGTTGATGCCGCAGTCAAGTGCGGTCTGGATAAGCTCCGCCACCTGCTCGGGCGTCTTGTTCGCGATGCGCATCATGCCAAGGATCACCTCGGACACCTTGGCGGCGTTGGCACCAAATTCGATGTAGCGCATGGGTCTCTCCCGTTCTCTCAAATACGGTTAGTACTTTTAAGTATGGATATAAATGAGTCGAGAACGATGCCTCGCCACGGTCCGCTCGGTAAACGGTCGGTCGAGTGGCCGTTTGAGGCTCGACCGAAAGGGAACAGGCGCGGGCGAGCTAAATGGTCGAAAGGGCCTGGCCCACAATGGCCGAAAGGGGCTGCCCAAACTGGCCGAAGAGGCCAGCTCTAGGGATGTGGTGCAGACCTATCCCAAGGGCTTTGCGAGCTAACCGACCCGTCTGCATACCTACGGGGTCGTCCTTCTCGTTCCTCGTCCGGTCTGCGTTTACGGCGCAAAGGAGCAGGGGGCGGCTCACCTATATCGTACGCTTGCAAAGAATGCCTTTTACGCAAAGGCTTAACGTGATAGCATTTTGTCGCCTATAAGTTATGGGCTTATTACTGGTCGCAAGAAAGGTCGCCGCCCGTGTCTTCTATAAGAGCCAAGACTATGTTGCTTACCGTCTGCGAGATCGTCGTGGCGGTAACAACGGTAACGTTGCTGGCCGTCTTTGCCATACAAAGCTTCGGCAACGAATCGTCCAACCGAGCTCTCGAGCTCCTGTGCGAGACGGGCGAGAAGAACCTGGACGACTACTTCGACAGCGTTGAGCAATCGGTCGAGATGGTGTCCAGCTTCGCCGCGTCGGACTTGGTGAAGACCGACCTTGAGGACCTTGGTTCTCACCTCGATCGCGTGAGCGACCTGTTCATGCGCATCGCGACCAACACCGATGGCGTGCTGACGTACTACTATCGCGTTGACCCGGAGGTCTCCGTCGACAATCCCGGCTTTTGGTACGTGTACTCGAGTCGCGACGGGTTCTTGCCGCACGCGCCGACGGACATAACGCTCTACGACACCAACGACCAAAGCGCGCTGGTGTGGTTTACCGTGCCCAAGGCGACGGGCGACTCCATTTGGCTCTCGCCGTATGTGACGGACAACCTCGACGTGTACGTGTTCTCGTACAACGTGCCCCTATACAAGGACGGCGTGTTCGTGGGGGTCATCGGCATAGAGATCGACTACAGCACCGTTGCGGACGTGGTGGACAGCATATCCCTGTACGACAATGGCTACGCGTTCATTACGGATGCCAACGGAAGCATCGTGTATCACCCTTACATCGACGCGCCGCGCGTTCCCAAAGAGGATCTGCCCGAAGCCCCCAAGGGACTCGTGAGCGACGACAGCCACCTAAGCTACACCTACGACGGCGTGGAGAAGCGGGCCGTATGGTTGCCGCTGAGCAACGGCATGCGTCTTTTTGTGTCGGTGCCCGTCGCGGAGACCAACAGAGGCTGGCTGATACTGATCAACAAGATCGTCGTGGTGTCCCTGGTGCTCCTGCTGGTGTTCATATTGCTCACGCGTCGCATCGTCCGCCGCATAACGGACCCGCTCAACGATTTGACCATTGCCGCGGAACAGCTTGACCAAGGCAACTACGACGTGGAGCTGAGCTACGACGGCAACGACGAGGTGGGTGCGCTCACGCAGACGGTTCGACGGCTTTTGGATCACCTCAAGTCGCATGTGAACAAGCTCAACGACCTGGCCTATGCGGACGCGCTGACCCACGTGCATAACAAAGGCGCGTACCAGATTGCGATCAAGGACCTTCAGGAGCAGATGGACCATGCGAGCCCTGACGAGACCATCGCGTTTGGCATCGGGATCTTTGACTGCGACTACCTCAAGCAGATCAACGACGTGCATGGTCACGAAAAGGGCGACGAGTACCTAAAGACGTCGTGTTCGCTGATCTGCCACGTGTATGCGCATAGTCCGGTGTATCGCATTGGCGGCGACGAGTTTGCCGTACTGCTGCGTGACTCGGATCTGCAGCAGCGAGAAGAGCTTGCGCGCGAGTTTGACAAGCGCCAGGACGAGCAGCGCGCCGCAGCTCAGAACCCATGGGACAAGATATCGGTGTCGTACGGCATCGCCGTGTACGGCGCCGACGACGAGTCGGTGGAGGATGTGGCCCGCCGCGCAGACAAGCTGATGTACGAGGCGAAGCTCAACCGCAAAGCCGCACGTTAACGTGGTGAGCGCGGTTTGGTCGGCAGGGCCGGCTGGACCGCCGGTGTCGGGTTGGCCGCCGGCCAGTTTGGCGGGCTGAGCTGCATGGCCGCCGGCCGTGTTGGCCGCGTGGGCCGGTTTGG
>JAGCBF010000049.1 GCA_017652285.1 Atopobiaceae bacterium | reverse complement strand
TGGCCGAAAGGGGCCTAGCCCCAATCGGCCATCGTGGCGACGCCACCCGGGGCGGGCAGGCCCAATCGGCCATCGGGCGCGCCGGGGCGTGGCGGTGACGACCGGCGTCCTGGTCGTAGCGGCGGCGCCCGGGACGGGCAGAAGTGGCCGAAAGGGGCCTAGCCCCAATCGGCCATCGTGGCGACGCCACCCGGGACGGGCAGCCCCAATCGGCCATCGGGCACGCCGGGGCGTGGCGGTGACGACTGGCGTCCTGGTCGTGGCGACGCCACCCGGGGCGGGCAGGACCAATCGGCCATACCGGCCCGGGCGGGGCAAACGCAGCGGGCTGTCCGCGCGACGTATGAGCGTCGGTGGGGAGCATAAGTAGGTTTTGTTTCCGCTCCGCTGGATGACCTTGCGACGGAGCTCCGTCCCTTGCTCACTTCGTATACGTGAGGGCTTTGGACGAATACTCGTTTCCGTGCAAGTCCAGCGCCACGAAGTGGCACTCGTAGGTTCCCGCCTCGAGCGGGGCCTCTTCGATCACGGGCTTGCCCGAGATGGTCACGCTTTGACGCTCCTTGCCCGTGGTGAGCGACACCGCACTCACCACGTCGCCCGAAGCGAGCTGCTTGTCGATCCTGTCCGCATGGCCGGCGTCATCGAGCCCTGTCCATATGCCCAAGAGTTCGTAGCGGCCCGACCCTTGACCATCTGTCACCCGCGAGACGCGAAGGCTGGCCTTGTCTGCGTTTATGGTTACCGGACACGCGTACACCGTGCGATTGAAGTCGTAGTCCGCAATGTGGGCGTCCAACGTCATGCCGTCAAGGGTGATGCGTCTTGCTGCGGCAGGGTCGAAGACAAAGCTCAGGTTGTCCCAGTCCTCCGTCATCGTAACGTCCATGTCCTCGTAATCGCCGTCCACGCGCCGGTTGACGACATAGAGCCCGTAGAACGAATCGGCCGCCTGTGGCGCTATGGTAACGTGCAACTTCCCGTTCGTGTCCACGGACCCGTCATCTGCAAACGCCACTTGCCCCAGGCTCGCCGAGAAGAGCCGATCGAGCGTCTTTGCATATCCATCGAGTGGCGAGATGGCGACGTATTCCTCAAATTGCGCACGCGTGAACGCGCGAGGGTACCAGATGGAGAGTCCGTTGGCTCCCTTCACCGCCGCGCCGCGCACGCTCGACGTAACCGCCGCATCGACCGCATCGCACACCGCGTCCCATCCGTCGCCGTTGAGCGCGGGGTCCCTTGCCAGCTCCTTGGCCATCTCCTTGAGGTCCACGAGGTCGCTCGAGCCCTCGTGGGCAGACTTGCCGCCAAACGACTCCGCCTCTCCCGAGCAGACGGCCAGCCGCCGGAGGGCGCCTACCTTTCCATCGCTGGTCTTCTCGAGCGACGCGAGCGCGCCGAGCAGCGCATCGCGGACGTCTTGCACACGACCAAGGTCTATGGCGGCAAGCGTGGCAGCTGCGTCGATGCCCGAGGACGCGCATTTTGCCATGTATCCGTCACAGGCCGCCTTTGCGACGTCTTCGGCGTTGGCAGACGCTTCCATGGCGGCGAGCAGCGCAGCATAGTCCCATCCGGCCCCGGACTCTACCTCTTCGGAGGCCACCAAATAATCCGCCTGTCCGTCAAACGTCGCCGCCGTCTCCAGCGAACCCATGAGGCAGGCGTCAAGGCCCACGATGGCGTAGGGGGCGCCTCCCCGCGCCTCGACCCCCTTGGCAAATGCCGCCCTCATCTCGCCCAGCGAAAGGGAGTCCTTGCCGTGCGTCTTGTCAAAGCAGGCCCCCTTAAGGGGACCCCCGCCGTGATTCCACAGCACCACTGCCGTGTTTTGCGCGGGATAGCTCTTCTCACAAAAGGTGAGAAAGTCGGCAAGGCTGTTTGCGCTGCCCATGGAGGCCGCCGCCACAGACCCCAGCGCCACGAGCTCGCCATCCTTGACGACGTAGCGTCCCAGCTCGTCGGCACGCACGTCCTGGTTCTGCCATGAGCTGGCACCGCCGGTCTCCACCACGACGGACACCCCTTCCGGAATGCGCGCGGACCGAAGCTCGTTGATGGTCGCGCTCGCCCATCCCTCCTTGCTCTCTAGGTCCGAGCCGCACAGATACAGGCACAGCGTCCAGGACCGATTGGCCCCCGCGTCTTGCGCAGCGCCCGACGCGGGGGTCCCGCAGCCACAAAGGAGCAGGACGGGCAGCAGCAGGAGCAGGCAGGCCGCACGCATGGCGCCCAAAACGGTTTTGCTGACGGCAGTAGCTCCCATACGCACTCCCCACTCCCCCTGCAACGCCACAGCTGCCCGCTAGCTCGCACGCATCTCGAAGCAGTTATAGATGTCAAGGTAGACGTGCCACCGGCACTCCCATGCCTTATAGTCCACGTTGTAGTAGTACAACGTCTGCCGACCCACCGACTGGTTGTTCTCTATGTCGTACATGTCGGCGCCATAGGTGCGCTTGTGATAATTGCTCGCCGCGTCACTGCGCTGGGTTTGTTGGGGATTTCCCACAAGGGCATAGCGAAGCCTGTTGTCGCGATGGAATGTTACGTGGCATTTCGAATGATTGTCTCCATAAAACGGCGTAAGATCGGTGCCGCCCTTGGGCATAAGGTCCACGAGGTCGAACTCCCTGGAGATGGACGTGGCACCAGAGTATCCGGGCACGGTACGAACGAACGCCTCTCGACTTGCCATCGTATCGAAGTCAGAGCGGGTCATGGTCGACTGGTTGGTGTACGCATGGTCCTTGTCCTCGTCGCGCGAGCTCAGCAGGTCGCCAAAGGTGTGGTCGTAGTCGTCACAACCAGCGTTTTCGAACACGATGTTTAGGGCAGGATGGTCGTAGCTGCCTTCGGTCGCAGTGGGATACAGCTTGTTGTTTACCGTGCACAGCACGTTTCCGTCCGTGCGGCTGCGCGTGCTTGCCATGATAGTGCCGCCATCATCCAGCAGTTTTGCCACCGAATCTGCCTTTTTCGCAAGCGTCTCGAGGTTCTTCTTGCACACCTCCCTCTCCACGTCGCTCTTTGCCGCGACCATCTGATGATTGAGCTCGTTTCGAGCCGCAACATAGGCATAGTAGAAGGAGCCGCTCACGTTCGAGACAAACACGCTTCGCATGTAGTACGCCTCGGGCTCCCAGTTTACGCAGGAGGCCGAGTAGTTGAAGAAGCTTCGCACACCGCCAGTCTGCTGGGTGGCAGAGTCGCCAACAATGGCATCTGCCAGCTCGCTTGCCACTTGGTAGGTCGACTTGTTGCCGGCTGTGAGGGAGGACTGCTTGGTGGTTTGGGTACAGAGGTCCTGCAGGGCCTTGCCCGTGGCGGAGTCCCCAGACCCACCATCGAGCTTGAAGGTGTCACGGTCGGACGCGTTCTGCGTTGCCGTTAGCGCGCGCGTAACCCACGGGCGATAGGCAGCCGCCTGGTTGCAGAGCGTCGTGAGGTTGCCCACCTGGGTCTTGTAGTCCACGTCCTTACCGAGCTTGTCGAGCTGATAGGTTATGTCGCCAATCTGCGCGGCCACGGAGTCCATCTTTGAGTCGAGCGTGAGCACCGCGTTCATCACGTCGTTGATGGTCCAGCCAGTGGGCGCGATTGCGCTATCGATAAGGCCAAGGATCTGCCCAACGCCCGTAATGGCACCTCCTGGGTTTTCGGTGGCAACCGTGCTGGCAAAGGAGCCAATGATCTTTATGACCTCCGCCGAGTACTTGAGTGCCTCATGGGCTGCCTTGGCACGGTCCTCCTCGGAATCGCCTAGAAGGGACACTGCGTCGGCGCTCTTGTCGGATTCCGCTTGCACCAAGACATCGCTGGACCCGCTCACGCTTACCAAGTTGTATGCAGTGGCGTACACGGGTGCGCTCGCGGGAAGCTCGTCGCCCGCTGCATCCATCACGCCTCCGGCCACAGAGAGGCCCATCGCCATTCTATGGGCGTCCTGGCACGCCCGCGCATCGAGCGCCTCCGCGGTGTTCGAGATGGCAAGCTCCTTCTTTAGCTTCCTTACCTCGCCTTTTGTGAGCTGTTCCACAACAAGCTCCGCTTGGTGTGGAGCGTCTGGCGAAACGGTCTTGTCCAAAACGTTGATGCCGTCGTCTTGGAAGTCCAGGGTCGAGTTGGTGAGGTCCACATCGCCGTTCGTGGAGGCCATGCGTACGTTGAGCTTGATGGTCGCACTTCCGTCGTCCGCAAGTTCGAAGGAAGACCCATCCGCGGCACGCTCTATGTATGCCGTGAGCTTGGGGTCGGCATCGACGAGTGCCGCGTCGCTGGCAGGCGCGTCGTCCTGCGGCTCCGCCACGGCTTCTTCTTCGGCCGGCGTGCCGTTCTCCGACTCCACCGCGGCCTCTTCTTCGGCGTCTGCAGCGACATCGACGTCGACAGGTGCGTCCTCGATGTACACGCTCACGTATGCGTTCTCGTCTTCGTATCCGTTCTCGAACCCCTCGGCCGCCACCGAAACGACGCCCACGAGGGTGTCGTGCTCTTCGTCTGGATAAGCCTTTGGGTTGCCAGAGAGCGTGAGGGTTAGGTATCCGCCATTTGCGCTTATGGACTCGACGGCCATGTCCTCCAAGCACTCGCCCAAGGTCACCTTGTCCGCCGCAACATTGCTCGCAAACGAGCCCTCGGCAACGGACAGGGTAAGCTCGAGGCCATTTGAGTCCATGGGTACGGCTTCGGGATCGCACGTCAGCTCATGGTCCTCGAAGTCCACCACAACCGGCATGGTTGCGCCTAGGGCATCCACCACAACTTCGTAGGAGTCGGTGGCGTTGGCTGCCGCGTCCTTGTCGGTATAGCCAAGGGTAATGGTCGTTCCATCGTTATGGAAGTCGCCGATGTCCATGGTGAGCGACCCGCACTCAACTCGAACGTCGTCGCTTGTTAGGTCGCCAAAAGCCTTGGGGGCATCTCGACCTTCCATTGGCGCATCCGCAGAATCGCCCTCGGTTGTAGTCACGTTCCCAGCCTCGTCCGCAGGCTCGATGGCGGACTCTGCCACATCGTTGGACACGCTTTCGTCGCCAATCGCAATGGCGCTTCCTAGCACCTGCAAGTCGTCCTCGGTAAAGCTCACGGTGTACGCGCCATCCCTGCGAAAGGCGACGTGAACAAAGCCGTCGTCCACGTCTTCGCTCTCGTCGCGGCTCATTCCCTGCGAGTTCGCTGGCAGATTCTGCGACTGTGCTCAGCCCGCCAGTCCGCCGCAGGCCAACACGAAGCTCAGCGCAACGCACCATGCTCGTTTGGCATACGAAGTCAAAGCTCCCCTTGCTTTTGTCATGTCTGCTCCCTTCCAGCTCGGACCTTAGCTGGCCATTTGCCTTATGGCCGGACTCGACCCCAAATATGATACTCATTATGAGGTCCCCTGTCCCACTTACGCCACAAGGACCTTGCAGGCTACGGTTTTGGTTCCGCCTTAGCCTTTACCTTTATGCATCCCACGTCGATTCGGCCAGACAGTACCACGCCGCCTAAGGATTGCCCAAAAAAGGGCGGGGGCGTTTCGGACACATGGTCGAAACGCCCCCGCCCCTTTTGGCCAGCAGGTGGCTACTTTACCTGGATGGTGTAGGAGACGGTTCGCGTACGGGAGATGTAGGACTTGTTGCCGGCGGCCTTGGCGGAGACCTTGACGGTGTACTTGCCCTTCTTCGTGCCCTTGGGCACCGTGACCTTGCCGGTCTTGGCGTTGACCGAGAACTTCTTGGCCGTGGCGCCTGCGCTCACGTTGGAGAAGCGCACGGTGCCCTGGGCCTTGGCCACCTTGACGTTGGCCGCCGTCACGACGGCCTTCTTCTTGTTGTAGGCAACCGTCACGACCTTCTTTTTTGCGGAGGCGACCAGGGGGTTGGCCTTGCCGACCTTTACCGACACCTTCTTCGTGGCCTTCTTCCAGTTCGCGGTAGCTGCGGCGGTAACGGTTACAGTGACGCTCCCGGCCTTCTTGCCCGTGACTACGCCCTTTGCGCTCACGGCCGCGACCTTGACGTTGGAGCTCTTGTATGTGAGCTTGCCACCGCCGGACGCCTTCGCGCCGATCTTCGCGGTCTTCCCGATTACGCACTCAAGGCCTGCCGCCTTGATGGTCTGGGTACCCTTTGCCACGGTGACCGTGACCGTCTTCGAGGTCGCCCGATAGTTGCCCTTAGCGGCGGCCGTGACGGTAACGGTGGTCTTCCCCACCCCGACGGGCGTGACCACGCCCTTGGAACTCACCTTGCAGATCTTGGTGCTCTTGCTCTTGTAGCTGAGCGCCCCGCCGCCAACAGTCTTGTTCTTGGCCCCGAGCGACAAGGTCTTGCCCATGGCCACGGTCTTCGAAGAGGCGGAGATGGTCTGCGCAGCGCGCTCGATGGCGAAGCTCGCCGTCGCAGTGCCTGCGTATCCGGCGGACTGCACGCCCTCGACGGTAACCGTCGCGGTGCCTGCGTTGACGTTGTTTGCGTAGGAAACCAGGTAGTCGGCGCCCGACGCGAGTTCCTTTCCGCCGAGCGTCACCGTGACGGCGGGCCTGTGCTCCGAGCCGTCGTAGACGAAGGACGAGGAGCCTAGGGCGATCTTGCAACCAGAGATGTCGACGACCTCCGGCTCCTCCCCGCCTGCGAGCACCTGTACGGCGAGCGACTTGCGCACGTCCGTGCCGTCAAGCGACACGCGCAGCACGCCTCGGCCGGGCAGCATGCCCTCCACCGGTATCCGCGCACGACCGTCCTGGTCCACGACGACTGAGCCGCCGCCCAGCCCCACGATGCTCGGAGAGAGGGACTCCACCAAAAGCTCTTGTCCGGCCCCGGCCTCCGCGGGGATGACCTGGACGTCCACCGTCGCGGACCCGTGGTGCGCCACGGCGTTCGACAAACGCAACTCGATGTCTTGCGGTAGCGGCTTGACGAAGCAGTCCTCGCGGTATCCCGACGTCATCGCCAGGCCGTTGTATGCGACCGCCCCTTCGACGGCGACGGTCACGGTGCCCGAGAGGCCCTTGTTTGCCCTGAACGCGAAGGCGGACGCGTACTGGTTGACGCCCTCGTAGTCGTACTCGGCATCCAGCGGCTCGACGACGCCGCCCACGGCCTTGCCGTCACACGTCACCACAACCGCGCCAGCCGCGCACACGCTTTCGATCTGCATGTACCGATCAAACTCGATGCGCACTCCCTCGCCGTGCGCCCACGCGCCACGCACCTTCGGCGCATCCTCCGAAACGATGGCCGTGTTCACCTCTGTCTGGATGGGCGGCACCGGCAGGTAGCCCTCCTCGTCGCAGGCGACGTCTTGGCGCGTGTTTGCGTCCCGATAGCCGTCCTTGGAGAACCTCACCATCCACTGCCCTTCGGGCACGTCCCAGCCAAAGGAGCCGTCCTCGCTCGTGTACTGCGGGTTTGCCTGGTCGTAGCTCTGCGCGTCCCACAGAATCTCTGACTTCTGGTCCTCCGGAACACCGAACTCGTCCACGGCATAGTCGTACTGGTAGACCTCGGCCTTCACGCCCTCCACGCGATTCGAGGGCACCGCCTCATACACGTAGCCGGAGGGGTCGGCGATGGGGTCGGTCGGGTGGTCCTCTCCCTGCTCCTCGTCGCCATCCTCGTCTTCGTCCTCGTCGTCGTCCGGCCTGGGACAATCGCAGTCGTCGTACTTGCAATACGTGTTGCACATGTCGCAGTAGAACCGTCCGTTGACCTTGTGGCTCTCAATCGTGAAGTCTACGAGGTCCGTGTAATACTCCACGAGCGCTTGGAACCTGGCTTCGATCATTGCCGCCCACGCGTTCATGCTCTCCGCTTCCGGCTCGGGGATCGCATCCCAATCGGTGTTCAGGAGAGGCAGGATGACCCTAAACAGGTCTGCGCTGAACTGGTCCACCACCCTGTGGCCCTCTTTCTTTGCCCGCTCGGCCGTGCTGCTGTAGCAACACCTGCAGCAAAGGGCACTGTCTACGCTCACGTTCACCTGCGTGCGGAGCCTCTGGACGTATGCGTCGATCCTTTGCGCGTAGTCCTTGAGGTGGTCGCGAACGCTCCCGCCGCGCGTCTTCGCCGCACCCTTTGCGTCGCTCGCATCACTGAGCGTCTCGCGAAGGACCGTCTTGCTTTGGGCGTCCACAACGTAGAACACGGAGGCCCCATTGACGTCCTCAAACAAAAAGCGCACGCCATCCGGACCGGCGTCGCCCTCAACGGCATGGCTGCTCGACCACTCGTCAAAGTCCAGCTGCTCGGCACTATAGCTCAGCACGCACTCGCCATCCGCCTGCAGGTCAAACGACGTCATGCCAGCGTCCTGCTTGAGGTTGCGCACTTCGATGGCGTCCCCAAACACATCGCTCAGCTCTTCTCCGAGGCTCCTTGCCTCGGCTGCCATCTGGCCCACCTCCTCAGCGTCAATAAAGAAGTCGCAGTCGACGCCCGAGACGTTGGCACATCTGACGGACACCTTTCTTGGAACGTCGGAGAAGCTCGGGTAGTCGCAGATGCCGATCCACGTGCCGCTCGCCTCGTCGTACGTGCAGGGGACGCGTGTCTTGTCGCCATACGAGTCGGTGGTGACGACGCTGACGTTGGAGACGGAGTCCGCGGCACCTTCCGTAAACTCGACGACGAACGTGAAGGTGGGGTATTCCGGCCAGTAGTTGTAGGTGGGAACGGCGCCCGTGGGATGCAGGACGTCGAAGACCGTCCTAAACTCCACGGGGTCCAAGCTGGTGGCGGGATGCGCGGTGTTTATCATCGTGATCTTTGACAGCTGCGAGTAGTTGCAGTTATAGATAAGCTCGGCCACGTCGGTCTGGACGCTCACGCCGTACTCCTCGCTCGCGACCTCCGCGTAGACCTCGTGCCTCGAGAACTTGCGGGGATACACGAGGTCGAACTCCAGGCTCCACGAGCCGCTCTTGTTTGACGTGGTGCGCCCCACCGGCGTGCCGTTGTCGTAGACCGTGACGTCGCAGTTCGCCGCGGCCTTGCCGGAGGCGGCCACCGTGGTCTTTCCGGTCTTCTTTGGCACCTTGATGCTCGCCGCCAAGACCTCCACGTGCGCGGAGCCGATGGACTGCGTCACCTGCCCGACGTCGCCCGCAAAGGTCGTGCCCTCGAACGAGAGGTACGCGTAGACCGTCCGGGTCCCCGGCTCGGTGGGAATCACGTAGAAGCGGACCGTGCCGCTCGCTTGGTTAACGGGCACGCTCACCGTGCAGCCGCCCGCATCGTCGACGACCGTGCACGTCGCGGGCTTCCCGTCCACGGTGAGGCTCCGCGAGACAAACACCATGCCCGCCGGGATCTCCAGGCTCACGGTCTGGCCTTCGCTGCGGTGCTTCTCGTCGACCTCGTACGAGGCCTTCATGGTCACGTACTGCCAAGCGGTCGCCTCGCTCTTGTTTGCCAGCAGCATGGTCTTGTCTTGTATGGTGTAGGCGAACCGAGCCTCGTCGAGGTCGGGAACCTCCACGCCGCCCACCTCGGTGATGACGCCGTCGTCCACCGACACCGCGCGCAGGGCGTAGTCCGCCTGCTCCACGAGGCCGGCCTGCGCCAGCCTCTGAAGGGAATCGACGCTCCTGAGCGCGGGCGTCCACTCGAGTACGACGACGGCGTAGTCGCCCCGCGCAAGGGGTTCGCTGGTGAACGCGCTGGCGACCGTCTTGTTTGCGACGCACCGCCCGGCCTGGTCGAAGACCATGACGATGTGCTTTTGGCTGCCCGATATGCCCGTGAGGGAGATCCGACCGTTTTGGGTAAGGGTCCACTCCGCCTCCGCGCACCGCGAGCCGTCCAGCCTGACCTCTATGTCCTGCGCCGTAACGTCGCCGCTTTGGTCCGCCACCGAAAGACGGATCACGTCGCCGGCCTCCGCCGCGCCTTCCGGCAACATGACGTAGGGATACTGGACCTTGAGGTCGTCGATGTTTTGCCACCTCGACTCGTTGTACGCAGAGAATGCCAGACCGTTGGCGTTCGTGAGCTGCACGGGGTCTTTTGCCTGGCCGGGCAGGGCCGCCTCCTGCTTGTAGAGCGTGAGCGTGATCTTGTTTGACGGCAGCCTGCGCAACACGGCGTCTACGTGGACCTCTCCGGTTTCGGGCTCCTCTGGCAGCGGAAAGTATCCGTCGTAGTACCCGTCCGCCGTCACGACCAAGGTCGACTTCGTCTTGGCGACGTCAACAAAGGCGAACGATCCGTCGTCATTTGCCTCGGCGGTTTGCGATTGCGCATACTGCCCGCTAAAGGTCTGTTTGAGCCGGAGGGACGCATACGGTACCGCGCCGCCGTCCTCGCCCCTAACCGTCCCCAAGACGGACATCCTTTCCAAGGGGTGCAGGACTATGGGGACGGCCTGGCCCTGGTCGCCGGTTTGGAAGCTCACGCTTTCGGGCTGGACGTACTCGCGGCTCAGCTCTTCTCCAAGGGTGACGGCACACGTATACGCGGTCTGTGCCGCCGCGTTAAAGAGACGCTGGCCCGTTCCCAGCAGCTTGCCGTCTTGCGCGTACCACGCGACGGTGTAGCCGCTCCAGATTGCGTTTCCGGAAGGATCGGTTACGTGGACGGAGACGGTAAGAAGGTCGGATTCCCACTCGCACACGAAGCCTACCAGCTCGCCGTACGAGGGGTCCTTCACCCACTGGTCGTTCCAGGTCCCGCCGTGGGTGGCCCACATGGACAAGAAGTCCTCGCCGGTCTCATCGCCGCCGCTGTTGCTGGGTTCCAGCCAGTCCCAGGTTACGTACTCCCATGGCTCGCCGGTAACCCAGACCCACGTGCCCTCCTCTTCTTCATCCGTTCCGCCGAGCCAGTAGAAGTCCCTGCCGGTCTGCTCCTGGATGAGCTCGAAGACAAACTCGTTTTCCTCCTGCGAGCCAATCGTCACAAGGTGGCCGCCGATGGATTCGCAGTACTCCTCCGCGTCGTGCCAGGACATGTGCTCGTTTATGCACTGATAGAAGTGGCCGCCAAACTCCTTTCGCTCGGCTGCGGGGTCAGGGTCCTCGAGGACGTAGACGAGCTCGTCGTCAGAGGCGAGCGCGGCGGTACCGCCTGCAAAAAACGCGCACGCGATCATTGCCGTCGCAAGCAGCACGACTCCGAGTCGCCTTGCCATCCTCCCGCAGCTCGCCTTGCTGTGATGCGCAGCTCTTCTCATTGCTCTGCCCTCCCCTGTTCGCTACGATGTGGCGCCCGCAGTCCGCGCTACTTGACCTGGACCTTGTACGTCACCGTCTTGGCGCCGCTTATGTAGGCCGCGTTGCCCTTGGCCGTGACCGTGACCTTTACCTGATAGGTGCCCTTCTTCGTGCCCTTGGGCACCGTGACCTTGCCGCTCTTGGCGTTGACCGCAAACTTCTTTGCCGTGGCATTGGTGCTCGCGTTGGCATACGTCAAGGCGCCCTGTGCCTTGGAGACCGTGACGTTGGCCGCCGTGACCTGCGCCTTGGACTTCGCCTTGGCGTAGGCGACCGCAATCGTGGCCTTCTTTGCCTTGGCGGTAAGCGGGTTGGCCTTGCCCACCTTGACCGTTACGGTCTTTGTCGCCTTGTTCCAGTTGGCGTTAGCCGCGGCCGTGATGGTGATCTTGGCCGACCCCGCCTTCTTGCCCGTGACCACGCCCTTGGCGGACACGGTCGCGACCTTGGTGTTGGACGACTTGTACGTGAGCTTGCCCGTGCCAGAGGTCTTGGCCGCAAGCTTGACGGTCTTCTTTGTCACGCATTCCTTGTTGGCGGCGGTTATGACCTGCGTCCCCTTGGTAACGGTAACGGTCACCTTCTTTGCCGTGGCGGCAGAGAAGTACGTGCTGGCCGCGCACGACACGGTAATGGTCGCCGTGCCAACCGCCACCGGCGTCACCACGCCCGCGGCGCTCACCTTGGCGACCTTGGCGTTGGAGGTCTTGTACGAGATCTTGCCGTCTCCGTTGGTCTTTGCCGCAAGGGACGCGGTCTTGCCCATGGCGACCGATTTCTTGGACGCAACCGTAATGGTCTGCGTCTTTTTGGCAATGGAGAACGTCCTTGTTAGCGAACCCGCATACAGGCCCTTCCCCGCAATCGTAATGGTGGCCGTACCGGGCTTGACGTTGTTGGCATAGGAAAGCGTGTAGTCCGTGTTGAGCACGAGCGTCTTGCCGTCGACCTTAACGACGGGCTTGGGCGTAAGCGCCTTGCCCGTATAGGTCTGCGCCGCAACGGCACCGACGGTCGCGCTGGCAATGCTGATGGGATCCACGTGCACCGACAGGCTGACCTTGTAGCCCTCGCGCACGCTCGCAGCGACGCCCGCGTAGCTCTGCGCCTGGCGCGCGCTTGTCGCAAGTGACAAGACCACGTCGTTGTCTCCCACGTTGAGCTTGAAGTCCGCAGGATACGTCAGCCTAAACGTCCGCGCAAGCATGACGGCCATGCCATCGGCGCCTACCGAACCGTCGCCCGCCGCCTCCGCGTCCACGGGCG
>JAGCBF010000048.1 GCA_017652285.1 Atopobiaceae bacterium | reverse complement strand
TGAACGCTATGCCCTCCGCCTCGCAGTACTGGGTGAAGTCGCGCTCCATCTCATATGTACAGACGGCAGTCGTGCGGGCAGCCCACGTAGGGGTTGATGACGTAGTCACAAAACGGCAGGTTGGACTTAGTGACGCAGTCCTTGACCTCCACCTCGGCAATATTCATGGGCGCCTCCTCGATCGTTTCAGGCACCAACTATCCCACAGTCACCGGGGCGTCAGGAGTGCGGCATGGAGGGAGATTGATGAACAAGATCACCTGCACCTGCCTGGGCGTGAGGGACATGGGGCGGTCGGTCGCCTTCTACCGGGACAAGCTGGGCTTCCGTTCCAGCTGCACCGAGGACAGCCCCCGCGTCTGCTTCTCCGACACGCCTGGTACCAAGTTCGAGCTCTACCCGTTGGATAGGCTAGTGGAGGACATTAATCCAGGCGACCCGCCCGCCATAGGAGGCAGTTTCGGGGGCATCATGCTGACGCATAATGTCGAGTGCAGGGAGGGGGGGTCGACGAGGTGGTCGAGCTTGTCCGGGCAGCGGGAGGTGCCGTCGTCAAGGAGCCGCAGGAGGTCTTCTGGGGAGGATACCATGCGTACTTCGCCGACCCCGACGGCTACCACTGGGAGGTGGCCTGGGGGTCCGACTTCAAGTACGACGAGGACGGCATGCTGGTGCTCTAGTCTCTCGAAAACCCATGTCTACCGACACAAACGAAGTCGGGCGACGTCATGACGTCGCCCGGCTCCAAGGGAGGTGAAGTCACGGGTTCGGAATCGGCGTCCGTGACGTTGCTTTGACGTCCGCTGAGGGGATAGCCAGGGCCACGGCAGATACGTCGGAGACGAGAGCTAACGTTAGGCCATGGTAGCCCACTACGGACAGGTTATTCTGATTGAGTGGGAGTGAGAATTACTGGAGTAAAACTCCATAATTTACAAATTACCAGCTACATGCTACTATCTGTCCATGAGTGAGCGGAGGGATTCTGTATGTATATCACACGAGAAATAGAAACGACCCTGCTATCGAGGATGAGTCAACGAAAGGTCGTTCTCCTCACAGGAGCAAGGCAGGTTGGCAAGACTACACTGCTCAGGGAGCGCCTTCCCGTGGGATACTCCTACGTCACGCTCGATGACTACAATGCGAGGAGCCTCGCGGTAAGGGACCCCATGTCGTTCTTCACGGTCTACGGATACCCTGCGGCAGTCGATGAGGTGCAACTGGTACCAGAGCTCTGCCGCCAGGTGAAATACGTCGTCGACCAGTCGGACGAGCGGGGCATGGTCGTTCTTACAGGTTCCCAGACGTACCAGCTCATGGAGGACGTGAGTGAGTCCCTTGCTGGTAGGGTTGGCATCCTGGAGATGTCGGGCCTCTCGCTCAGGGAGTTGTCTGGAAACTTGGGGAAGGGCGCGTTTGTTCCGTCCCCTCTGGGCGACACGGCTCGAGCCCCTCGGCTTGAAGGCTTCGACCTCTGGTCGCATATCCAAAGGGGCAACATGCCGGCCCTGCAGGATCCGGCAATCGAATGGGACGCCTTCTATGCGGACTACGTCCGCACCTACATCGAGCGCGACGTGCGCCAACTCGTCAACCTCAGGGACGAGCTCAAGTTCCGGGACTTCCTCGTCGCGTGTGCCGCACGCACGGCCCAGCTCTTCAATGCGACCGATGTCGCCTCGACGGTTGGGGTCGACGTCAAGACCGTTCAGAGCTGGCTCTCTGTCCTCGAGGCCTCTGGCATAGCCCGACTCGTCCGGCCGTTCTGGTCCAATCCGAGCAAGAGGCTCACCAAGACCCCCAAGCTCTTTTTCATGGACACCGGCCTTGTGTGCCATCTTGTGGGGTGGACGAGCCCGCTGACCGCCTCGCGCGGGGCGATGGCGGGGCATCTCTTCGAGACCTTTGTTGTCGGCGAGGTGCTGCGCTCGTATATGAATGCTGGCAAGGACCTGAGGGATGTGTGGTTCTACCGCGACTCGAGGAAGCGGGAGATAGACCTTGTCATCCAAGAGGGACGCGTGCTCCATCCAGTCGAGGTCAAGGCCGCGGCTGCCCCCCGCGAAGAGGCAACTGCCAACTTCTCGGTGCTTAACAGCCTAGCCGACTATGAGGTGGGGACGGGGGCGGTCATCTGTAAGGCAGACAGGCCGTATCCCCTCGGGGAGGGCATCGTCGCCATCTCGCCATGGGAGATATGAGAAGCCACGATGCCGTCTGGACCCCGGCGGAAGGCTGAGCGCACATTCATGGCTCGTCAATTGATTGGGGCTCCTCGCGATAAGTGGGGAGCCCCAATGCCTGCAGACCTGCAAGCCAGCAGCGCCAAGAAGAGTAGTCGATTATCGTGAGTACCAAATGAGTACCAAAGGAGTCGAAACGCCGTGCTCGTAGGTGCATGGTGTAGACTCAAGTACACCGCAGCGCACGGAGGCTCATCCTGAGAAAATCAATCTGGCGAGGTTTTTTCCCGCGAAAATCAATTTGGTGAGGCCGGTTTCCCTTAAAAATCAATCTCGCGAGGCTCTTTTCACGCCAAAATCAATCTGACGAGGGTTTTTCCCGCAAAAGTCAATCTGGCGAGCCTCGCCAAATGCATTTTGTCGGGATTCTGCCTCGCCAAACGCATTTTGTTAGGAATCGCCCCTCGCCAAACGCATTTTCGCGGGAGGCCGGCGGAGAGGGGCCTAGCCCCAATCGGCCATTGTGTGCGCAGACGTACATTTTGCCCGCCGAAACGTCCGCTCCAGCACACGTTGCGGGCGCTTGCGTGCGCAGACGTACGTTTGGCCGAAAGGGACCTAGCCCCAATCGGCCATTCGAGTGACGTCATGGGCGCGGAATCTGGCTGCGTGACGCTGCTTTGACGTCCTCAGGCAGGATAAACAGATTCAAGTAAGACACCCAAAGAACAACGTTTCCGCAGGTGAATAGTGGTGCATCGAGGTTTTGGCGCACCACTTCACTTCGCCAGAAAACGCTCCTTTTGGGATTGCGTCGCTCATGGGACGTGCGATAATGAGCGCATGAAGAAGAGCGACCGCACAAAGGAGATGTTCGCGGAGGCGCTGCGCGGGCTCGCCGGGGGCAAGCCCGTCGACAAGGTCACCGTGGGCGAGATATGCGCCCGCGCGGGCAAGGCACCCGCGACGTTCTACCGCCATTTCCGCGACAAGTACGACCTTGCGGCGTGGGACTACGCCCGCGCGGTGGGTGCGATCATGGCCCGCATCGGCCGTGATGGCTACCGGTGGCGCGACACGCTGCTCGACGGTGCCCTCTTCTGGCAGGAGAGGCGCCCTTACCTGCGCAACCTGCTACAGAACACGGGCGGCTACGACTCGTTCTCGCGCTACATGGTTGCCGAGAACGCCCGCGCCCTCTCCGCTGCCCTCGACGACCTCGGCGCGCCATCGTCCCTCGAGACCAAGGCCTACGTCCTCGCGTACTGCGCGGGCACCGTCCGGCTCGCCTTCGATTGGATTCTCGGCCGCATCGACTGCCCGCCCGAGCAGCTCGCGCAGATCATGGAGGACTGCCTGCCTCTCCCGCTGCGCGATGTCCTTCTCGGCTAGGAAAACGGGAGAATCCGCCCCGAATCTCCCGTTTCCGCTGGTTGTAGCCATCGAACAAAATGAGAGAGTGTCTCAATCTTGTATGATGAACTATGTATGTTCAATCAGCCGACAACGTCAGGAGGCACAATCATGGCAGCAAACCAAAAGGTGACGGAGACCCTGCAGCTCATAGCGACCACGCTCGCGCAGCAGGCCAATGGCCACCAGATCCACTCGCGTATCTTCGCTGCGCAAGGCTTCACCAAGCTCGAGGAGAAGTACGCCGAACACGCCGAGGAAGAGCGCGGCTTTATGTGCAAGTGCATCGACCGCCTGCTCGACCTGGGCTGCGAGGTCAAGTTCGAGGCGCTCGAGGCCGGCCCCGTCTACACCGATCCCGTCGAGTACATCAAATACGACCTCTCCCTCTCGCGCGACGAGTCGGGTATCGCCATGCTGCGCGACGTCATCGCCATCGCGGCGCGCGAGGACTACGAGAGCTACGACGTGCTAAAGGACTACATCGAGGACGAGAACGAGGACGCAGGCTGGATGGAGCTGCAGCTCGAGCTCGTCGAGAAGATCGGTCTGCAGAACTGGCTCGCACGGCAGTTGTAGGGAGGTGGCGCGATGAAGTTCTCGGCAGTCAAGTTCTACGAGAAGGGCTTCGCCACCCAAGGATTTGCCATGGGCGGCGAGGAGGGCGCCGACGCCTTCGACAACACCGTCCTCTACCGCTCGTGCCTCACCAACTACGTCATCGAGACCGACGAAGACGTCATCCTGGTGGACACCGGCGTGCCCGCCGAGGCTCCCGAGATGGTGCCCGACGAGGGCTCCATGGTCTTTACGGGCCACATCATCAAGAGCTACGTGGAGGCGCTGGCCGACGTGGGCTACACGCCCGACATGGTGACCAAGATCCTGCTCACCCACAAGCACGACGACCACTCCGGCGAGCTACGCTCTTTTCCGAATGCCACGGTCTACGTCTCGCCTGAGGACGCCGACGCGCTGGGGCTTGAGGGCGACAACGTCATTCGCGTGACCTACGACGAGTCCTACCACAACTTCCCGGCGGCCAAGAAGATCGTGGACGGCGTCTGGTTTGTGGAGGCCAAGGGCCACACGCTGGGCAACAGCATCGTGATCGCCGAGGACGACGGGCTCTTCTTCATGTTCCACGGCGACATCAGCTACACCGACGAGGCCATCTATGCCGACAAGCTCTCGGTGGTGTACGAAGACCTGGCCGCCACCCGCGTGACGCAGGACCGCGTGCGCGAGTTTATCCGGAACAACCCGACCGTCTACGTCTCCACACACTCGCCGCTGGGCTACGAGAACCTGGAGGCCCGCCGCGTCATGGACTTGGACAACCCGCCCACGACGGTGCCCATCGACTACGAGATCTTTGGTGGCGAGGCGTCCGGCAAGTGGGTGTGTAGCGTGTGCGGCTACGTATACGACCCGGCGGTCGGCGATCCCGAGCACGGCATTCCGGCCGGCACCGCGTGGGAGGACCTGCCCGAAGGCTGGGTCTGCGCACGGTGCCGCCAGGCCAAGGAGAAGTTCAACAGGGCATAGGCGGACCGGAAAAGAGAAGGAGGAGAGGCGGGTGGAACAGGGGACGGGTTAGTGTTCCATTTTGGTACGCCAACCCGTCCCCTGTTCCACATGAAGTCTATCCCTCGAGCATTGCCAGTCCTTTCTCGCGCGTGGGATAATGATATGCGCGTGTCGCAAGGGGTGACGCGCACGTGACCCGAGGCTGGTGGGAGCTTGGTCGAGATACCCTTCATCGTGTTCGAGGCGGCGTTCGTGGCCGCGTGGCTGCTCGTGCGGATAGCCCTCTGCGCGCGTCGTGGTCGCGTGGACTGGCACCGCGAGCTCCTGTCGCTCCTGATGCTCGTCAACGTGGTCGCCATCCTGCGCTTTACCATGTTCCCATTCGACACCGTGGGCGGACATGTTCAGCCGCTACCGTTCGACCTTGCGCTCGCGTTCCCGCCCCGGCTCAACCTCGTGCCCTTCGCGGAGTTCTTCACCTACGACTCCACGCGCGACATGCTCGTAAACGTGGTTGGCAACTGTGTGATGTTCGTTCCCACGGGCATCGTGCTGCCCATCGTCTATCCCAAGCTGGACTCGCTCGCAAAGGTGGTGGGCGTGTGCGCCCTGATCTCGCTCGCAATCGAGCTCGTGCAGCTGCCTTTCCACACCCGTGTGACCGACGTGAACGACCTCATGCTTAACGTCGCCGGCGGGGCCATCGGGTATGGTCTGTACGCACTATTCAGGGGAATCGCCCGCAGGGCGCGGAAGGCTTAGAAATCCAGATTCTCCAGCTCGTCCGGGTCGTCGATTGCCGTGGTCACGGTGCTCTCCATCACGGTCGCCGAGGTCGCCGTGGTCAGGTTGTCGTCGATGCCCACCGCGTCGTCGCGCAGCGTGGCCACGTCGGCGGCAATCGCTCTACGGTCGGCGTTCCCGCCAAAATCAATCTGGCGAGCGCCCCGCGTTTGTCGTTCCCGCAAAAATCAATCTGGCGAGGCTCGATTCCCGCAAAAATCAATCTGACGAGGCCTTTTTCACGCCAAAATCAATCTGGCGAGGGTTTTTCCTGCAAAAGTCAATCTGGCGAGCCTCGCCAAACGCATTTTGTCGGGATTCTGCCTCGCCAAATGCATTTTGTTAGGAATCGCCCCTCGCCAAACGCATTTTCGCGGGAAGCTGGCCGAAAGGGGCCTAGCCCCGATCGGCCACTGTGTACGCAGACGGACGTTTGGCCGAAAGGGGCCTAGCCCCAATCGGCCACTTCCCACAAGCCTGGGTTAGCCGATCGCGTCGCGGACGTCGTCGACGTAGTCCTCGACGAGCTGGGGCACGTCGCC
>JAGCBF010000047.1 GCA_017652285.1 Atopobiaceae bacterium | reverse complement strand
CCGCAATAGCGAATCATCTCCAGATCGTTGGTGCCGTCGCCAAACGCATAGGCATGCGCCACGTCGATACCCAGCCGATCCAGCACCACCTCTATGCCCCGAGCCTTGCTCGTAGCCGTGGGATACAGCTCAAAGGTTCCTTCTCCCCCATGGCCATCGCAGCTGATCTGCGGTCCAAGCTCTGCCAAGGCGTGCGCCGTAACGCGAGGACGCTCGCACGTCGGCACGAGTGCCTCCAGCTTTATCGTTCGCGGCAAAACGTAGTCCAAGTCGTAGTCAAAGGTAAAGATGTCGCCATGAAAGCGCGCAAAGAAGTCGATGAGCCCTTGGTTGGCGCGCTTTGTGTACGTACGCTCTGCGGTGACGATAAGGTACTCGCAGCCCTCGTCTTCCAAAAAGTCCACCGTGTGTTGGGCGAGCTCGGGATCCATGCGCTGCTCAAAAACGGAAGCGCCGTCCAACTCCACGTATCCGCCGTTGATAAGCACAAGACCGTCAAAGCCCGGTTCCAAGAGCTCGGGCGTCAGGAGGTTGCGCGGACGTCCGCTCGACAAGAACAGCCTGTGGCCCAGCCCCTGAACGCGTGCCAACTCCGCCCGAAGTGACGGCGCGATCGAGCTTTGGTCATGATAGCTGTCGATGAGCGTCCCATCCACATCAAAGAACAGTGCCGACTCCATTGCGTCCTCGCTTTGTGTTCGCGTACCATTAGCTATATTACATAAGCATACCTTTGTTGAGCTTCCGATTCGTTCCACCTTGTGCCGACTCGCTTCGCGAGCGGCCAAACTCGAGAGGAGAAGCACATGTCGCAGAGAAACACGGCACCGCGCGATCGCGCGACCATACGGCGCACGCTCCACTGGTTTTGGTGGGTCACGAAGAAGCGACCCTTCGCCACCTTTATGGCCGTGTTTACGAGCGTGGCGTACACGGCGCTGCTCAACTATGCCAACACGTGGGTCATGGGGCTTATCGTGGACCGCGTGTCGGCCGAGCCGGTGCCCGCGAACATGGTCTTTGCCGTGTTCACCCCCTACATCGTGGGGCTTTTGGTGGTCAACGCCGTCGGACAGGCCTGCTCCAAGCTACAGGACTGGTCGGTGATGCAGCTGGAGATGAACGGCAACTATCACCTGGCGCGCCTGTGCTTCGACACGCTCTCCAACCAGTCGATGACGTTTCACACGTCGCGCTTTGGCGGCAGCCTGGTGAGCCAGACCAGCCGCTTTATGAGCGGCTACACCAGTTTGGTGGACGTGGTGGTCTACTCGCTCATCCCCACCATCGCCTCCATCGTGTGCACCATCGTGCTGCTGTGGCCGGCAAGCCCGCTGTTCGTGGGCGTGCTGTTCGTGATGCTCGTGGCCTACGTGATCGTCGCCTACACCATGTACCAGCGCATTTTGCCCTTGTCTGCCAAGACTGCCGCCGCGCAGAGCAAGCTCAGCGGCGTGCTTTCCGACGCCGTGACCAACATTTTGGCGGTAAAGACCTGCGGTCGCGAGGACTATGAGCGACAGCTCTTCGACGCGGCCGACAGCGAGGCCATGGAAGCGGAGCGGATTTCCATGAACGCCATGTTGCGCCGTGGCGCCATGACCTCTACGCTCATTACGTTTATTATGTTCGTCACGTCCGTGTTCGTATGCGGCGGCAACGCATGGTACGGCATTTCCGCAGGCACGCTCGTTATGATGTTTACCTATACGTACAACCTGTCCATGCGCTTTAACTACATCAACTCCATGATGCAACGCATGAACCGCGCCGTGGGCGACGCCGCGGAGATGACGCGCATCCTAGACGAGCCGCGCTTGGTGGAAGACGCGCCTGGAGCGCCCGACCTGGTCGTGACCAAGGGGGCGGTGGACTTCGAGAACCTCACGTTTCGCTACGAGGACGCCGCTGCGGACGACTACGTGTTCAGCGACCTAACCTTGCATGTGCCCGCAGGCCAGCGCGTGGGACTTGTCGGCCGCTCGGGATCGGGCAAGACCACGCTGACCAAGCTGCTGCTGCGCTTGTCCGACGTGCAGGGCGGACACGTGCTCGTCGACGGGCAGGATGTGAGCGCCTGCGCGCAGCAGTCGCTGCGTAGGCAAATCGCCTACGTGCCGCAGGAGGCGCTGCTGTTCCATCGCTCCATACGAGAAAACATAGCCTACGGTCGGCCCGACGCCACGGAGGACGCCATTCGCGAGGCGGCTCGGCTCGCCAATGCGCTCGAGTTCATCGACCGTCTGCCCGCGGGACTCGACACCATGGTCGGCGAGCGGGGCGTCAAGCTCTCTGGCGGACAAAGGCAGCGCGTGGCCATCGCCCGCGCGATCCTCGCCGACTGCCCGATCCTGGTGCTCGACGAGGCGACCTCCGCGCTCGACTCGGAGTCCGAGGCACTGGTGCAAGGCGCGTTGGAGAACCTCATGGCAGGACGCACCTCCATCGTGGTGGCGCACAGGCTTTCGACCGTCGCAGCCCTCGACCGCATCGTCGTGCTGGAAGAGGGTGCCATCGTGGAGGACGGAACGCATGCCCAGCTTAGCCAGGCAGGCGGCGTGTACGAAAGCCTGTGGGATCGCCAGAGCGGCGCGTTTTTGGAGGGAGAGTAGTTACGTGGCGGCACAAAAGGGAGTCTTCCTTTTTGACCATGGCGCCTGGCGTCACCGTCACGGCGCAAAAGTGGCCGAAAGGGGCCTAGCCCCAATCGGCCATTTCTCATTAACATCTTAATCTGTCAACACTCCGGCACGCCACGACGCCATAATCAGGCGTCGATAAGTTCCAGCAAGGCGTCGACGTCCTCGCCGCGCGTGGCCCAGCTGGTCGCGAGCCTAATGACCGTATGCCCCGCGTCGGGCTTCTCCCAGAAGCTGTACTCCACATGCTGGCCAAACCGCGCGAGCCATGCGTCCTCGGCCAGCACGAACACCTGGTTGGTGGGCGACTCGATGGGCTGCGTAAGGCCGCATGCCTCCAGGCGCTTGCGAATGCGCGCGGCCTCTTGCACGGCCATTGCCCCAATGCGCTCGTACAGCCCGTCCTCAAACAGCACCTCGAACTGGATTCCCGCGATGCGGCCCTTTGCCAAAAGCGCCCCGCGCTGCTTGATCTGCGTAAAGAAATGCGGGATCGTCGTCGGATCCGGCACGACCACCGCCTCGCCAAACAGACAGCCGCACTTGGTGCCGCCAAGGTAGAACGCGTCGCACAGGCGCGCGAGGTCCGGCAGCGTCACGTCGTTGTTTGGAGCCGCAAGCGCATAGGCAAGCCGCGCGCCATCCACATACAGCAGCATGTCGTGGTCGTGGCACACGCGTGACAAGCCCTCGAGCTCGTCGCGCGTATACAGCGTGCCGTACTCGGTGGGCTGCGACACGTACACCATGCCGGGCATGACCATGTGGTCGCGATTGTCGTCGTTTTCCCACCGATTGACATAGGCTTCCACCTGCGCGGCGTCTATCTTGCCGTTTACGGCCGGCAGCTCCATCACCTTGTGCCCGCCAAACTCGATGGCACCCGCCTCGTGCGCGCTCACATGGCCGGTCGACGCGGCAACCACGCCTTGCCACGGGCGCAGCGCGCACCCGATGACGCACGCATTCGCCTGGGTGCCGCCCACCAAAAAGCGCACCTCCGCCTGCGGGACGCCACACGCCGCACGGATGAGCTCTCGTGCCTGCTCGCTATGCGCATCCGTGCCGTAGCCAGGCGTCTGCTCCATGTTGGTCTGCACCAGGCGATCCAAGATGGCTGGATGGGCACCCTCCAGGTAGTCGCTCGCAAAAGAGAGCGTCCGCGTGTCGGCATCTCTTGTCATTCCGTCCCCTCCCCGATGTGGCACCCGTGCGTGCCACGCGCACGATTCGCGTGTCTATGCTCTTTGTGACATGAGCCTTGTTGGGTCTATTATACAAGCATGAAATCCTTTGTCTCGTACATACGACCACCCGCGCAGACGCCCGAAGAAAAGCGCCGCGAGATGCTTGAGCGTCCCGTGGGGCCGCTGATCTTGTCGCTGGCCGCCCCCTCGATCTTTGCCAACGTGGTCAGCACCGTATACAACCTGGCCGACACGTTCTTTGTGGGTCAGATGGGCTCGACGAGCGCGAGCGCGGCCGTGGGCGTCGCGTTTGTCACGTCAACCATCATTCAGGCCCTGGCCTTTTATCTTGCGCAAGGGACGGGCATCCCCAGGAGCCGCTGCCTGGGCGCAGGAGACGCCGAGCGGGCGAGCGAGTATGTGAACACGGGCATCGCGGGTACCGTGGTCCTCGGTACGGTCATCGCGGTG
>JAGCBF010000046.1 GCA_017652285.1 Atopobiaceae bacterium | reverse complement strand
ACTGGAGCAGTTGCGCAGCATCAGTAGTCCGCCCAGCGGGCGCAAGGTGACGCCGGTGGTCAGTTTGCCGCAGGTCAGCGTGATGGTGCGTGTCGTCAGCGGGTTGTCGCCCATCGCCTTGCGCATGCGGGCGTCGATGGCATGCATCAGCGCGCCGAGCTCTCGGTTCGTCTCCACCTTGCGGCACGGCAGCTTGCGCCACCAAAAGCCGCGCTGGCACACGTACGTCTCGGACGCGCTCATCACGTACGTCGTGTCGGCATGGGGCTTCTCGGCATAGAAGATCGCCGAGGGAAACACGGTGTACGAGGAAAGCGTCGCCACCCCAAACAGGCCGTCGACGTAGTCGGTCTTGCGGCGCTTGTGGCAATGGTCCACCATCCGCGCGAACACGTGCGCCGCGACCCACGCCACGTCGTCCGTGTGGTCACGTATGAAGCGCGACTTATCCGCGCGGTAGCGCGACAGCTTGCACAGCGCGTCGAGCACAGACGATGGGTCGGGAAGCCCTGCCAGCGGCTTGTCCGGCCACGCGACGCCCTGCTGCGACAGGAGCGCGGTCTCCGCCCGTCGTATGAGCGAGACCGCCTCGATGATGTCCGTTCCGCCCTGCGACTCCACGAGAGCGGGGTCGACGTCGTAGTAGATCGCGTAGTCGTGCATCCACCGATTCATGTGCACGTCAAACGCCGGGCTGGTGCCGGCATACCGCTCGAAAAACGCCTTGAGCTCGTCGTAGCCTTCCTTGCCGACCATGGAGCCAACGCCGCAGATAAGCTCGTAGGCGTGCAGGAACAAGAACGCGGCGGGCGCGGGCGACACCTCCCCCTTGCGCAGCCGCGTCCGCCACGAGAAGTAGCAGCGCAGCTGATAATTGCTCATGTCCTCGTACGTGGGAAAGTACTGCAGATAGTCGCAGGATCCCTCGAAATCATCCTCGAAATCCTCCATGTACTTGGCCTGCGCGTAGAAGATGCGCGACGCGCCATTCGAATACGTGCGCGCACGCGTGGCACCAACACGCGCGAGCGACCTCATCTTGCGATACCGCGACGGCATCGCCTGTGGCGCCGTAACGCGTGCGGTCCTTGGCACGTCGGGCACGCGCGGCCGGAGGAACGGCGTGCGCTCGTCACCAAGGTCCATGGTGGTCTGCCGTGGGTCGTCCCTTCTCGGTGCATTCGCTTGCGAGCGAGTGCTTTTCGCATATGCCTGCCTACCGGTGCGAATGATGGGCTCGTCGCGATACACACGTTCGCTGAAGACGCTCGACTGCTTGTACCTCTCGTCCGAAAGCAGCTTGTCCACGATGCGCTGTGCCCTAGAAGGTTGGCTCACGGTGTGTCCCCCGGGTTCCCCGCTACGCGAAGCACGCGCGCAGCTCGTCCACGCGGTTGGTCTTCTCCCACGTAAAGTCCTCGTCCTCGCGGCCAAAGTGCCCGTACGCCGCGGTCTTCTCATAGATCGGCCGACGCAGGTCGAGGTCGCGGATAATGGCCCCCGGTCGCAGGTCGAACACGCTGCTCACGGCACGCTCGAGCGCGCGCTCGTCCACCGTGGCCGTCCCAAACGTGTCCACCATAATGGACAAGGGCTCCGTGACGCCGATGGCATACGCCAGCTGGACCTCGCACCTGCGCGCCAACCCCGCAGCGACGACGTTCTTTGCCACCCAACGCGCCGCATAGGCTGCCGAGCGGTCCACCTTGGTGCAGTCCTTGCCGCTAAAGGCGCCGCCGCCGTGCCGACCCATGCCGCCATAGGTGTCGACCACGATCTTTCGACCGGTCAGGCCCGTGTCGCCCATGGGACCGCCCACCACAAAGCGACCGGTGGGATTGACGAATACCTTGGCGTCCTTCCACGCGATCCCCACGCCGTCGAGTACCGGCGCGATGACGTGCTCCAACATGTCGCGCTTGATATGCTCCATGCTCTCGACCTCGGGCGCGTGCTGCGTGGACACGACCACGGCCGTGACCTCCACGGGCTCGTCGTCCTCGTAGCGCACGGTCACCTGCGTCTTGCCGTCTGGGCGCAAATACCACAGGGTCCCGTCCTTGCGCACGGCCGTCAGCCGCTCCGCCATGCGATGCGCGAGGTGGATCGGCATGGGCATCAGCACGTCGGTCTCGTCCGAGGCGTAGCCAAACCTCATGCCCTGGTCACCGGCGCCGATGCGCTCCACGTCGTCGGCGTCCGCACGCGCGAAGGTGCCGTCCACGCCCTGGGCGATGTCTGGGCTCTGCTCGTGGATCATGTTGATGACGCCGCAGGTCTCGCCGTCAAAGCCGTACTTCGCGCGGTCGTAGCCAATGCGCAGCACCACGTCGCGCACGATCTTTTGCACGTCCACGTAGGCCTGCGTGCGAATCTCTCCCGCGACGATGACCGAGCCGGTGGTCAAAAACGTCTCGCACGCGCAGCGCACGTCCGCAAGCGACGCCGGCACGCCGTTGGGCGCGATGTAGCCCTCCGCCTCGAGCCGCGCCTCCTTGGCCAGTATCGCGTCGAGCATCGCGTCGGATATCTGGTCGGCCATCTTGTCGGGATGCCCCTCGGTCACGCTCTCGGATGTGAACAGGTAGCTTCTGCCTGCCATGACAAGCTCCTCTCTATCGCGTGCATACCCACGCGTGAATAATGCCTCGCCTACCCCAGGTCCTCGAACGATCCGGCGCGGTAGTTGTCGAACACGGCTGCGCCCGCCTCCTGCGTGTCGTCCAGCACGAGGTCGGCCGCAATGCCAAAGTCGCGATACCCCTCGGGGTCGTGGAACATCTGCCGCACGTGCCACACGCGCTCGGTCCTCTCGTCCGTGTCGTCCACCTCAAAGTACGCCACCGACCGCGCGTCCGCGTCCAGCAAGATCTCGTCGTGCTCCTCGTAGTAGGCGTCCAGGACGCCTCTCCAGCGCGCGGCACCCCAGCCCCAGTCCTGGTCGAGGTCGCCCAACGCGCGCCAGTCCTCATGAGCCGCCAGGCGCACGCGCGCGAACAGGGCGTTTCGCACCAACAGCGTGACGGCGCGGCGGTCGTGGACCACCTCGTCGGCCGCCGTCGGCGGTGCGCCCGCTTCCTCGTCGAGCTGCCCCGCACGCGCCCATTCGTCCACGAGGCTCGAGTCGACGGAGCGTACCACGAGCCCCAGCCACGAAATGACCTCCTCCAGGCGCTCGTCTCGCGCGTCGAGCGTCAAGGTCCGGCTCAACGCGCGGTACGCCTCGGACAAGTACCGCAGCAAGATGCCCTCCGCGCGGGCGATGTTGCACCGCTGCACGTATCCCTTGAAGTCCGACGCGGTCTCCAGCATGTCGCGCAGCACGGACTTGGGCCGCGGCTCGTAGTCGTTGGCCCACGGGACCTTCTCGCAATACTGCGCGAACGCCGCATGAATGAGCTCCTCCAACGGCTTGGGATACGTGACTTCCTGCAGACGCTCGATGCGCTCCTCGTATTCGACGCCATCGGCCTTCATCTGCGCCATGGCCTCGTTGCGCGCCATCTTTTCCTGCGCGCGCAGTATTTGGTACGGGTCCTCCAGCGTGGACTCCGCAAGCGAGATGACGTCGTACGCGTACGCGTCCGACTCGCGGTCCAGCAGCTCCACCGCCGCCAGGAAGAACGGCGACAAGGGCTGGTCCAGCGCAAAGTCGTCCGGCACGTCCACCGTGGTGACGTAGTCCGCCGTCCCGTCGTCCAGCTCCTTGCGCACCACCACGCCCGCGTCCATGAGCGTCGCAAAGATCTCGTCCGCCCGGACGTTGAGCGCCTCCTTTTGCTCGTCGGTCTGGGCAGAGGCGTCCACCAGGTCGTGAACCCGCTGCCACGCGTCGCCTCCTTGCGTCACTTCGGAAAGCACCATGGAGTGCGTGATCTTGAGCCGCGGACGCAGCGGTTCCGGGTCTGCCTCGCGAAGCCGGTCGAACGTTGTCTTGTTCCAGCCGACAAACCCCTCCGGCGGCCTCTTTATATGGATCTTGCGCGCCTTCCTTGGGTCTCCCCCGGCCTTCGCGAGCGCGCGGGCCTTCTCCACGTCATACTCCGTCGCCTGCGCCAGCACCACGCCTTCGGTGTCGAAGCCCGCCCGCCCCGCACGGCCGGCGATCTGGTGAAACTCGCGCGCGTTGAGCCTGCGCTGACGTCGACCGTCGTACTTGGCCAGCGCCGTAAGAAGCACCGTATGGATCGGCACGTTTATGCCGACGCCCAGCGTGTCCGTTCCGCATATGACGGGCAGCAGCCCCTGTTGGGCGAGCTTCTCCACCAGCAGGCGATAACGCGGGAGCATACCCGCATGATGCACGCCCACGCCCGTCTGCAGCAGGCGCTGCAGCGTCTTGCCAAACGTGGTCGAGAACCGCGTGCCCTTGCACGCCTCCTTTACCGCGTCGCGCTGCTCGCGCGTGGACACGCCATAGCTTGCCAGCGCCTGGGCACTCTTTAGCGCCGCGTCCTGCGCAAAGTGGACGATGTAGAGCGGCGCGTCGCCGTTTCGCAGCGCCAGCTCCACCGTGGCCTCGAGCGGCGTCTCCACGAACTCATACGACAAGGGCACCGGGCGCGGCGCGTCCAGAACCAGGTCCACGTCGCACTCCGTACGTTCCTGCAGCGACTCCGCTATGGAGGTGACGTCGCCCAACGTGGCGCTCATCAGCAAGAACTTGGTGTAGGGCATGGTGAGCAGCGGCACCTGCCACGCCCAGCCACGGTCCGGGTCGCCGTAGTAGTGGAACTCGTCCATGGCCACCCACGCGACGCCGGTGCCCTCGCCCTCGCGAAGCGCCTGGTTCGCCAGGATCTCCGCCGTGCAGCATATGATGGGCGCGCCCGGGTTTATGGCCACGTCGCCCGTTATCATGCCCACGTTCTCGCGGCCAAACACGTCGACAAGGTCGAAGAACTTCTCGCTCACCAGCGCCTTTATCGGCGCCGTGTAGTAGGACGTGTAATCGGCGCACAGGGCGATGAAGCACATGCCCAGCGCGACGAGCGACTTGCCCGAACCGGTCGGCGTGCCCAAGATCACGTGGTTTCCCATCGCGAGCGAGAGCAGCGCCTCTTCCTGATGGTCCCACAGCTCCAGGCCGCGCGCCTCGACCCACTCCATGAACAAGCCCAACGACTCCTCGCCCTCCAGCGGCTCGGCGTCGGCGTCGTTGTTGAAGTCGGGCGCGAGGGCGCCGAGCGAGCCATAGGCAAAGGCATCGATGTCTGCCACGGGTTCCCCTTACGCCTCGAGCGCAGATACCATGTCGTCGGTGGTCGTGATGACGGAGCCAAAGCACTTTTGGAAGTGCTCGATGCCCGCCTCCTGCGTCCCGCACAAAAACGTGCGCGTGGCGTCCTCGACCACAAACGAAGCGTAGCCCAAATAGTACGCGTCAGCCAGCGTGTGGAGCACGCAGATGTTGGTGTCTTCGCCCACCACCACGAGCGTCTTTACGCCCAGCTCGCGCAGGAGCAAGTCGAGGCTCGTGCCAAAGAACCCCGAGTAGCGGCGCTTTTGCAGAATGAAGTCGCGCGCGCCGCTCCCCGCCTTGAGCAGCGGGTTGGGCACGGCCTTTCCCGCGACGCCATGCTCGCCCCACAGCTCCAGCTCCTTGTCCACGCCGGGAATGTGCGCGTCGTCGCAAAAGATGACGGGCATGCCGGCGGTACGGGCCGCATCCACCACGCGAGCTGAGTTCCTTGCGACGCGCTCCTCGTCCGGGCTCGGGTTGTACAGGGTGTCGTCGCCTTCCGTCACCAGCACGTCGATGACGAGGACCGCCGTCGTGTTCTTGTCTATGCGCATCTGCGCCTCCTTCTTCTTTAGTGTGGCCGATT
>JAGCBF010000045.1 GCA_017652285.1 Atopobiaceae bacterium | reverse complement strand
CCTTGGCCGAGGAGTTCTGGAAGAGCGGCGTCCCAGTTGGGTACACGAATGAGGTGGGATGGGTGTGCGCTACCGAGCAGGTCCCAAACCAGGATCCGCCAATAGGAGCAGAATACGAGGACGGCTACTACGTGCTGGTTCCCGAGATAGAAGCCGAGGAGGACTACTCCCCCAACTACGTGCCCGTGAGGGCAGAGGGCACCAGCGGCATTGTTCTGACCGTAAAAGGCGACCTGCCCCGCATGGTGGACAAGAAGGTGGTGCGGTCGAAGGATCTTGACACTCGGCTTGACGTCACTTGGTTGCGAAATCCAAACATGTTCGTAGGACAGACGACGACGTGCGATCCCCGCGATCCCGACTATAGTAGAAAAGAATCAGCATTGAACAAATCGGACCCGCGCGATCATGTCGGCACGCAGAGCGTCGCCGTCGGGGGCAACCAGAGCACCTTCACGTTCGCGGTGACCTTTACGGTGCCGAGCACCGTGAGTAGTGGTGATATTTTTAAGTTCAATCTCGTTGATGAGCTGCCACCCGGCCTTGAGTACGTCGGGCTTTCAGACCGTTGTTTCGATACTTATTATCCGTGGGATGGTAGGGTCGATGTTTCTGATAGGGATGACTCCGGGAATCAGAGGATTTCGTTCGACTTGGTAGAGCTCGTCAGGCGTGGAATCGAAGATGGCAATTTCCTGATCACGGTGTTCTACGACGTCAAGCTCACCGACAAGGCCGGCGTTGGATGGGACGGCCGCAACGTCTCGTCCGCGCACTTGGAGTACAACCTAAATGCAATGGCGATGCCTTCACCCAACGAGGACGGCACGGTTCCCGGAGACGCAGAGACCACGTCCGTGTCCGCATCGGTCGTGACTTACAAGCTCGGCATTCGCTTTGAGGACGCGGACACGCACGAGCTCATAGAGGACGTCGCCTATCCCGAAGACGACAACACAATGTTGGGCTACACAGCATATAAGGGAGACCACGGAAAAGCAGAACTGTCATTTCGTGGCACCTATGACGGCGCAGATAGCATCCGCTTTGACGAGGACATCATCCGCACGGAGATGGAAACCTACGGAATATCGAGAGCAGAGGCTGTGGCGAAGTTGCAAGAGAGAGGCTCAGGCTGGTGGGACAGGCAATGGAGGGACGCTGACGGTTGGTGGTGGACCGACCCGGGCATCGGTCCGACGACCGACCTGAGCTACCTCAGAGCTTTTCATTACGGCGATACGGAACGTATGTTTGCCTACGCGATTGACTTGTGGCCATCGCCATATCCATACACACATCCTGCCTGCAATTACGTGGATGAAAGGATGGTCAGTTACTATAGGTTCCATGTGCGCAGCAACCTCAACGATGACGGCACGGCCATAGACTCGCTCACCGCCGAGATAGACGAGACGGAGAACTGGGGCTACGAGCCACAGGTCGCAACCGACATAGCCGCAGGCGAGATCCGGGTCGTCGTGCCCCTGCACAAGCGAGACTTCAAAGAGCTGCCGCTCACGGGCGGTACGCCAAGCTGGATGTACGGCATCGTCGGCGCGGGAATAGTGGTCGTCGGCTCCGTGGGCCTTGCGGTCTACCGCCGCAAGACGGCGCAGAAGGCCGCATAAGGATCGCCGCCGTGGGACGCCTAAAAAAGCAGGCCGACTCGTCGGCGGACAAGCTGGCCGGGGGCACCGTCGACTCGTCGGCGGCACCCCCGGCACCACGCACGAGGGCCAAGGCAACAACGCCTTGGCCCGTCAGCATGTGTAGGGCGGTCATCGTGCTTGGCCTGCTGGTGTGCCTTTGGCCCGTGGCCACCGACTGGTGGGGTGCGCTGGAGGCACGCGACGTTATCGACCGCATCGAGGACACCTACGACGCGATGGCGGATCCCGCGCGCCTGGAGTGCCTTGCACAGGCGCGCGCCTGGAACGCAAGCCTGCGCGGCGAGGACCCGGGCATGGAGCTGTGGGACTATCGCCACCAGCTCACCTGGAACTCCACGACCGACTCCATGATGGCGTGGGTGGAGGTTCCCAAGGTGTCCCTGCGCCTGCCCATCTTCCATGGGACGGGCGAGGCCGAGCTCATGGCGGGCGCCGGCCACGTAGAATGGAGCGCGCTGCCCGTGGGAGGCGTGGGCGGCCGTTGCGTGCTCACGGCGCACTCGGGCATGCAGACGGCGCGCATGTTCGACGACGTCCGCAAGCTGGAGGAGGGCGACGTCTTCATCCTCCGCACGCTGGGCGAGCCCTACGCCTACCGCGTGTGCGACGTGCGCACGTGCTGGCCCGAGGACGTGGAGGGGCTGCTCCGTCCGGAGGAGGGCCGCGACCTCTGCACGCTCATGACCTGCACGCCGTTGGGCGTCAACTCGCATCGGCTGCTGGTAACGGGTGAGCGCTGCGAATACGAGGAGAGCACCGGGGACGTCGCCGCCGACGCGTCGATCTTCCTCAACTGGCGCACCATACCGTTTTTGGTCGCCATCGCGCTGGTCATCCTCATCACCCTTGTCGCCTATCTGCTCCGCCGCCGCGCCGCCCGCGCGCGACGCAACACGCAATAGGTTCGACACCTTCTGCCCGACCGGTACAGGCACGGTGCCAGGTAGTGCGGCAGGGTGACCTTCTTGCCGTCGCGGCCGACGTTGCCGTCCGCGAGCTTGTGCCCTCGCGCCATGTCATCGCGCGCGAGCGGCGCGTTGAGCGACGCGGTCGAGCCGCGCGAGGCCTTGGCCTCGATGGGCTCCACCCGCGCGTCCCGCGACCCAAGGAGCTCGATCTCGTGGCCGCCGTTCGCCGAGGTAGAGCGCGTGCAGCGTCAGCTGCGCGTCGTGGACGGCACCGTAGTCACCCGCGCCCGCGAAGGCGCTCGCCACCGCGGGCATGCCGCCAACGGCGAGGTACTCCCTCGTGCGCCGCATCATGGCGGCACGGATCGCCTGCGGCACGGCCCCGAGCCAATGACGTCGCAGCGCCCGTCCTGCGCGAGGTACTTGAGCGCGGCGCGCGCCTCCGGGCATTCCTGCAGCTCGTCGAGGAAGAGGAGCGTCCCGCCGGGGATGACGCGCACGCCCGGGACGCAGAGCGAAAGACGCGAGTAGGGGTCGGCCGCCGACGGCGGCCCGTTGAAGACCTCCTTGCGGTCGGGGTGCTCCACGAAGTCGAGCTTGACGAAGCTCTCGCACTCGGCCTCGCCGAAGCGCTCGACGATGAACGACTTGCCAACCTGGCGTGCCCCGCCAACAAGGAGGCACTCGGTGCCATGGGAGCTCTTCCACGACTGCAGGTAGGAGCACATCTTTCGCCTAGGCAAAGGGCCTCCAAACGCCAGGTGCAGCTTTTCAAGGAGGCCGTGTTCGTAGGATGCACCCTTTTACAGTGCGGTCGGTTTTGCTGACACCCCCCTCCTCATGACCATGCGATGGCAGAACGACGTCCCGCCCAGACACACCGACATGCTTGCGCGACCACTGGGCGATGGTCTTATTCGCTCATGAAATTGCATTTATTGGCTGATATTTCGCCCTTATTATTGCTATTATTCCATATAATTCGCTCATGTAACTGCATCTATGGAGGTTGTTGATGTATTTAACGCGAAAGATAGACTCGTTCCTCTGCACGTGGAAGGAAGATCCAAATCATCTACCCCTCATTGTTAAAGGCCCCCGCCAGGTTGGGAAGACGAGGTCGATTCTTCGGTTTGCCAGCCAGCACTACCAGAGCGTCATCAACATCAACTTTGTCCTCGAACCCCAGTACCGAATGATAACCGAGAGCGGATACTCGACCGAATCAGTCATACGCTCCATCTCGCTGCTCGATCCCTCAAAACGTTTCATCGAGGGTAGCACCCTCATACTTTTTGATGAGATACAGGACCACCCAGAAATCGCAACGGCGCTCAAGAGCTTCAAGCTGGATGGACGCTTCGACGTGATCTGCAGTGGGTCGATGCTCGGCATCAACTATAAACGCATCGAGAGCGTGAGCGTAGGTCACAAGACCGACTACGTGCTCCACTCGCTTGACTTCGAAGAGTATCTTTGGGCAAGGGGATATACATCGGCCCGTGAGGACCTCTTGGGCCACATGCTCTCGGGAGAGGCGTTCTCCGCGTTAGAGCACAAGGTCTACGAGAATCTTTTTCTCGAGTTCTGTACGCTCGGAGGTATGCCTGATGTGGTGCGCAGATTCGTAGAAAAGGGGACGTACGAAACAACGCTCGAGGTACAGCGTCAGCTGGTTGCGGACTATCGTGAGGACATCCAGAAGTATGCCGAAGGACTCGATAAGGCACGCATTACCAACGTCTTCGACAGTGTGCCCGCCCAACTGGCAAAGGAGAACAAGAAGTTTCAGGCGTCCAAGGTTGCCGGCACAGGCCGATTTGCGGCATACCGCGGTTGCCTCGACTGGCTAAATACTGCGGGCATGGTCCTACTCTGTCACTGCCTGGGCTTTCCCGAGCTGCCGCTCAAGGGGAACTTCAACCCCGACAAGGTGAAAGCGTACTATGCCGACACGGGCCTGCTCATTGCCCAGCTCGACGACGAGGCCCAGATGGATTTCCGGGCAAACCGGAACCTCGGCGTGTACAAGGGCGCCTTGTACGAAAGCGTAGTCGCCGAGGCACTCGCAAAGTGTGGCTATGACCTCTACTACTACAAGCGGGAGAACTCCACTCTCGAGCAAGACTTTTTTATAAGGACCGCCAACCAGCTGGTACCCATAGAGGTAAAAGCACGCAGCGGGAGGGCGAAGTCAATGCGAACCCTCATCGCGGACGCACGCTATCCAGACATCTCTTGGGGGATAAAGCTTCACGCCGGAAACGTCGGGCAGACCGGCGAGGTGCGGACCTTCCCCTACTGGTGCGCCTTTCTCCTACGCGATTACCTCGCTCAGGTATAGCGATGGAGACTGCCGCCTGTACGAGGCCCCTCGTATAGATGTCCCCGTAATGAATGCATGGTGTACCAGAACCGCCCATTTGAGCTCTTGTAAAACGCTTTCCACGCTCGAACGTGCCCACGCTCCCCAGAGCAATCATGGGGCACGTCTCATCTGCATAGACCTCTGCACGGAGGCAATCAAGCTGTCCTTCCCTCGACTCGATCTCGGCAGTCAGCGCGTCATCAAGCTCTTGGATCGAATCAAGGATGCGCACGATCTCGAGATGGACCTCGATGGGCGGAACGGTAAT
>JAGCBF010000044.1 GCA_017652285.1 Atopobiaceae bacterium | reverse complement strand
TGCTCTGCACGCCGCCGGACTCCACAGAGAGCACAGGCGTGGCAATGTCAACGCTTACTGTCGCAAAAAGTTTGAGGGAGCCAATGGACACGACGTAGCTGCTCGTGGCGTTGGTAGCCGCGTCGGGGTCGGTGAACGAGAGGGTGAGTGCACCGCTGCCGTTGCTGAGGGCGTTAACCTGCGCCTCGCGCACCTCAGGAGAGGATTCGTCGTCTGCGGGGTTCAGGACGTATTCCACCTTGACATCCTCGGCCTTTACGTCGGCGAAGGTGGGTTGCGTCTTCTCTTCCTCTGCCTGGATGGCGTCGCCCTGGTCCTGGACCTGGCCCTGGACCTGGTCCTGGCCCTGGCCCTGGCTCTCGAGCTTGGCAACCTCCTCCTCGGCGGACTTGACGGCCTCCTCGGCATCGGCGAGCTGCTGCTCGGCCTGCACGCGGGCCTCGGTGGCCTTGGCGAGGTCGTCGGACGCGTCCTGGGTCGCGGCGTCGCTCTCCACCTGGATGCCATCAGTGGACTCCGCCTCGGACTCCACCACGGATTGTTCGTCAGTCTTGTCCTCGGCCTCCTTGGCCTTGTCCTCGGCCTCCTTGGCCTCGTTTAGCGCCTTGCTCGCCTCGTCGCGGGTTGTCCTGGCTTGCTCGAGGGCCGCCTTGGCCTGTTCGATGGCCTCGGCGTCGGCCTTTGTCTGCTCGCTGTTGGAGGAGTTGGCGTCCGCGCTCTGTCCGTTCTCTGTGCTCTGTCCGTTCTCCGTGCTCTGGTCGCTCTCCTCAGCCTTTTGGAAGTCGGCCTCTTTGAGGGTTACGGTGTAGGTACCGGCCTTGCTAAAGGGGACCTTCTTGCCCTGGGACTCTATGTCCTCGTCCGCGTCCTTTACCATGGAGTCGGCGCTCGTGGCGTTTTGTGCCTGCTGCGCGTTGCTCGCGCAGCCCAACAGGGGTGAGGTGGCCAGCAGCGCGCAGAGCGCCGCGGTCACCGCCTGTCTTGCCTTCGATTCTACCTTCATGACGTGCTCCTTTCTTGAGTTGCCTCTTTATGTGTGACCGCCGTTCCGTTGCGGTCCGTCTTGCTGATTCTAGCTACAAATACTTCTACGCGCCCAAAACGGCGCATCCCATTGGCGCGACATGTCTTCACACTCTCTTCACACGCGACGCACATCCCCTAAATGAGCGCTACTGCGGCTGAACCTCGACCAGGCGCGCCTGGCCACCCGACACCTCAAAGATGCCGTAGTCGGAGGTGAGGCTGTTACCCACGATGTCTGTCGCCACATACTGGAAGCGATACCTCCCGTCCTCCAAGGGAGTCTCCTCCACGTGGTTTGCATCCTCGTCGCTTGTTCCCTGGGGAATGGTGACCTCCTCCAGAAGCGTTACCTCTTCCTTCTTTGTGCCCGTGGCGGCGTATGCCGCGATTCTGTCGCCCCCCTCCAGCAAGGCGTAGTTGCGCGAAGGTATGCCGTTGGCGTCCAGTCCACCCCACAGGGCCCCATCAACGTACTCCCCCTTCCGATAGCTGTCGCCAAACGCGTACACCGCATAGAAGTCCCACGCCTCGTTGTTTGCGCGAACCGGGGCCGAGAAGGCCACCACGTGCGGAAGCATGAGGACGACGCTTGTGAGCAGCCGCTGCCCCCACAAAGACGGCCATGTGGGATAAAAGTCGCTGGAGAAGGTGAGGTGGTCCCAGTCCTGCTTTATGTTGCAATCCGACCCCAAGAGCATGTACGTGCCGGGATCCTCGTTGCTCTGCTTGGCAAGCGTGTACGTGACGGACGTAAGATAACGTGCGCTCTTTTCTGAAAAGGAAATCTTGAAGTCGCCGTCGGGCGTTATGCTTCCCCTGTCCTCAAACTCGAGCATCTGCGCTGGCAAGTTGCTATAGCGACTCTTCAGAAGCTCGGCATACGCCTCCATGGGACAGGTCTTTATGTACGTTTGGAACTCTTGCCGGTCGTAGTTAAACGGGAAGTACAGCGATACTCCCGCGCTTTCGGTTTTGTTGCCGGTGATTTTGTACACAACGAACTCGTCGAACATCTCGGCGACCTTTTGCGTGCTGGGACTGTCGTCAAAGAATTCGGCCGCGTCCGTAAAGCCTTGGAGGTCAAACAGGTTACTTATGTTTTTGGCGCCATAGATGGCAGAGGACTTGGTGGCGTTTTCGATCTTAAAGGTAGCGTCCTTGGCGTCTTGCGTCATTTTGAACTGCTCGCACAAGTCGTTGACCGCCTGGATCATGCTATTGGTTTGCGAGAGGTCCAAAAACGACAACTCCGCCGCGTCATCCAGTTCCTTTGCCTTGCATTTTGCGAGATAGCTGTCACAGATGCTCTCGCCAAGCTCCTTGTTGTTCTTTGCAGAGAAGTCCTGTGCCAGCGCCTTGTAGTCTATGCCGCCCGAGGGTACGACCTCCTGCGAGGCAACCATGTATTGCGCATAGTCGCTTACCAGAGCCGCGTTTTCCAAGGTGGACATAAAGCAGGTGTCAAATATCACCATGTCAAAGGTAAAGGGAAGCTGGGCGCCCTTGAATGCCGAGGCCAGCTCCGTATGCTCGAGCGCGTCGTAGTCGAAGTTCTCGTCGAAGCACACCTTGTCGGCCGACTTGCCACCGTGGTCCCACATGACCAGTATGTTTCGTTTTGCAGCGTACTTGCCCACGCCCCACGTGAGAAAGTCTTTAAACGTACGTTCGTCACCCATGCTTGCATTTTCCAGCTCGTCCAGCAGAACGAGCTGCTTGTCGCGAACTTCGTAGCGCTGGAGCTTGTCGTTCTTTATGTTGTGGGAACGCCAAGTGGTTGAGCCGCCCGTTTGCACAACGACCTTTGTGTCACTGGGGATATCGGCTTCCAACAGCTCGTCCAGGTTCTTGCCCGCAAGGCCCTGCTTGGTCTCGAGGTTAGAGCCACACATATATATGTAGATGGTACAGGCGTTGCTTTGGGCTTGCATGGCGCAACCGCTGAGCGCGACGCATGCCAGAACGAGGATACACACCAGATGTGCAACGGGCTTTTTTATCATGTTCCGGCTCCCTTCAGCAGCAGTTTATCATACAAACGGATGAGAAAAACTAACCACTGGCGTAGTAGATAGCTTGAACTTCAATGAAAACCAAGTGCAACGTTGCAAGGGTAAACGCAACGGGTTCCGGTGAGCCCTGCAAACGCCTGCCCCCAAACTCGTCCGCAATGGCGCGGCAGTAAACGCCAAATACTGCTCTTCAATTTAAGTCATTCATACATGTTTATTCACTTGAACAAGCATATGTCGCTTGTCTGCCCATGATGGGGAGTACCCCCTTTGCCTGACACGACCCGCGACACACACGCAAAAAGGGCGGGGCACCCACCCCGTGTCGGATGGGTGCCCCGCCGTCGGTCGGAGGTGTTGTCCCCCTCAAGCGTCCTGGCCTATGCGCGGTCGAACCACATGAAGGGGGCCTTAAAGTACTCATGACGATACACTTTGCTGCCTTTTGTTCCCTTGTGATACGTTTTAAAATAACCATCGATAGTTGGTTTGGCTGTTGGTACGACTCCGTACCTCAGGTACGTGTACGTCGTCTCGTAGTAGTTGGGATCCCCGTAGTAGCGGGCGCTGGAGTTGTTAAACGTGCCGTGCGACTCGCGGTGCAGGAACCCGAGTAGCCGGACCTTGCTCCCGTCCTGGACGTCGAGGCCCGCGAGCTCGAGGTCGTCGTGGAACTGGTTGCGGTTGGGCGCGCTCCGTATGCGGCGGACGTAGTCGCCGAGCTTCCTCTCGGGTATGTCCTGGATGTTCTTGAGACCGATCTCCATGCCGCCCTTGGTGATCGTCCTGGCGCGCTTGACGGTGATGCCGAGCGTGGGGCTGTACACCTTGACGTCCTTGCCGGCCCGGTTGAGCTCGCGGACCTTCTCCGGGCTCATGCCCGCGGGGCGCGCCGCTATCTGCCTGAGCGACTTGGCCACGTCGTCGGCCAGGCCGCGGTAGCCGACGGCCACCTCGGGGTCGTCGAGGTCGTAGTAGGAGCAGAAGCACGCCCATGAGGCCAGGATCGTGTACTGCATCTCGGCGCGGTAGGCGGCCCTGGCGTAGTAGCCCTGGCTGTCCCAGTTGACCTTGTAGCTGACGAGCTTGTCGCAGATGTCGATGGGGTGGACGGAGGCGTTGACGGCGTCCTTGTCGATGGAGGCCCACTGGACCAGGTCCGTGAGGTTCTTCTTGATGTCGGCCATGGTCGTGTTGAGGTCCTTGAAGCTGCCCCTGTCGACCTTGCCCGTCATCTGCTTGTCCCACTCCTGGGACATGACCTGGTTCAGGGCCCTCTTGTACCTGGTTATCTCCTCCTGGGACGCGCCCTTGCCCGGGGCCTTCATCGGGTTGTCTGCGCGGGTGGCCAGGATCTTGGAGGCCATCTCGTACTTGGCGGCCATGTTCTCGCAGTCGTGCTGCAGCGACTGTTTGCCTGCGGCTTCTCCACCACGTGCTCCACCCTACCACAGACACGAATCCGCGTCCGTGGCAGGACCGGCGCTGCCACAGCCCCACATCTGCGTCCGTGGCACGGGGCGGGTCTATCCCCTCCTTGTGGTCCAGACAGCCTCACGGTGCGCCGCCACGCCCTCACGGCTGGCAGGCTCGCCAGCTTCTGCAGCGGCGCGCACGACGACGCCCTCACGCCCCCGTGGAGCGTGGACGCGCTTCAGGACTACGACCCAGCCGCCCGCAAGGCCTTGGTGGCGCTCTTCGCCACCGACGACTTCTGCCAGATGGCGAGGCGCGACATGGTGCGCGTGAGCGCGTGGGAGCTCTCCCGCCGCTCCAACAGCGTCGCGTGGGGCTTCCAGGGCGCATGGGAGAGCGTCAGCCTCATGTGGCGCCTCGTGGAGCCGGTCGTGGGGCACGACGTGGCGCGAGACGCGCTGTCGTCGGCCATGGGCACGCTCGCCACCTACCTCGGCAACGGCAGGTCGTACGCCGCGTGCGAGCTGTTCGGAGGCAGCCGAAGCGTGCACGACGTGGACGCCTACCTCGGGCGCGACCGCACGCGCATGCTGGTCGCCGACGTGCTTGAGCTCGGAGCCAGCGTGGAGACTGGCTACATGGGCGACGTGACCTCCGCGATGGCGCACCTCGTGGGAACGCTCGCTGGCCTCGGCGTCGAGCTGGACAGGTCGAGGCTCTGCCGCCACGCGATGCGCCTGCTCGCGCAG
>JAGCBF010000009.1 GCA_017652285.1 Atopobiaceae bacterium | reverse complement strand
GCCCAAATCGGCCACAGCGCGGCCACTACCCCAATCGGCCATGATCAACAGCCAAAGGTCAGGGTAAGGACGTTGTGGTCGTCTATGCGCTCGTAGGTAGCATCGTCCGCAACAGACAAGATCAGGCTTATGCCCATACCGCCATCGGCGCAGTCTTCGAAGTCCTTCTCTTCACGAGGCTGCGCAAGCGGATTGAACGCCACGCCGTCGTCAACGAGCTCCACCACGAACGCGTCGTCGCGCCAGCCGTAGGAAAGCGTCACCGTCGTCGCCTGCGCATAGCTCGCGATGTTGGTAAACGCCTCGTCCACGGCAAGAAAGACGCGTTTGAGCGTCGCCTTGGCGTCAAGCTCGGCCGAAAGCTCCTCCCTGATTCGCGCAAGCAATGCGAGCTCTGGTTCCAGCTCGATCGATCGGGCTGGCCAGGCGTCTTTTGTGCGCATGAGCGCCAGCATCGTGAGGTCGTCAAACTGCTCGTACTGCGCGACAAATGCCTCCACGGCATCGTGTACGCCTCGCACCACGCCTTCGGCACCCGCGCCGTTCGCCATGCGTGCGGCATCGAGCAGCCTGCCTTCACCAAAGAAGCCATGTTCCTCGTTCGCCGCCTCCGTCACCCCGTCGGTGTACAGAATAATCCCTGTGCCAGGTGCCATCACCAGGCTCTTCTCCTCTAGGACGACGTCGTCAAACAAGCCAAGCGCATCGCCGTGCTCGGGTCGCATGACCTGCATGTCCTCGCCCAAAAGAACCGGTGGGGTGTGGCCTGCGTTCGCGTACGTAAGTGTGCCGGTGGCGGGATCCAGGATGCAGGCAAAGGCAGTCACGAACAGCATCATGGGGTTTTGTTCGCAAAGGTCTGCGTTTGTCTGCAGAAGCGCCTGGGCAGGCCCGATGTCCATCATCAGCTTTTCGTGCATGCGCGTCCTGACCATGACCATGAACAGCGCCGCGCTCACGCCCTTGCCAGAAACGTCGCCGATGACCGCCGCCACGCGCCCGTCATCGAGCTCGAACAGGTCGTAGAAGTCGCCGCCCACCGCTCGAGCCGAATGAGCGTAGGCAAAGGCCTCGAACCCGTTGCCCTCCAGGCGATTCTCCTCCGGCACGATACCCGCCTGGATGCGACGCGCCACGTCGAGCTCGGTCTCCGTCGCCACGCGCTCCTCCATGAGCTGCCGCGAGCGACGCACGTGCTCGCTCAAGTCCGCCGACATGGTGTCGAACGCATCCGCGATCTGCTGGATCTCGTCCCCGCTGCTAAACGCGAGCGGTGGGGGTTGTATGGCGTAATCGTGCGTGCTCGAGGCATCCACATACGTGGAGATATGCCCGCGGATGGTCTCGAGCGGCACGATGACGTGCTTGCGCAACATAAAGAGTATCGCGGCAACCACACCGACGAGCTGCACTCCCATGATGAGCGACAGCAGCCGGCTCGACTCGCCGATCGAGCGTCTCAGGGCGCGCATGTTGAGGTCGCAGCCTATGATGCCCACGATGTCGTTGACGTGATATAAGGGGAAGAACCACGAGCACATCTCGCCGTACTTGTTGTCGATATAGTTGGGAGTCTTCATGGGCGTGCCGCTCATCGCCGCCGTCTCTTGCTCGACATACGCCCCTTCCAGAGGTTCGGATTCAAGATTGAGCGACACGATCAGCTCGTCGGACTCGTCGTCCGAGGCGACGGCCATGAGGTAACGACGCAGCTCGGCCTTCGTATCCAGCTGATACAAATACACATAGTCCATCTCGAACTCTTTGCAGATCCCGCGCAGGTCGCTTCGCGCGGAAGCAAACTCGCTGGAGTGGGGGTCGTGCGCCACGGCAGGCAGGTCCGTGGCATCAAAGAGGGCATTTACGGCCGACGCCACCATATGAGTGCGCTTGTAGCCCTCGTCCAGGGCCTTTTCTTCGTTGAACCGCAGGCTCGCCACAACCGCCACCGTAAGGGCTATGCCCAGCGCGACGCTCGCCCAAATGAGCGTTCGCACATACAAAGACCTTCGCATGGCGCGCACCTACGCGATGTTGAGGCGCTTGTCGAATCCGGCCATGGCCAGCACGGCCATGATGTCTGAGGGGACGTTTGCGACGGTAAGGTGACCGTTCATGTTGCGGTGGGCGATCACGAGCTGGCGCAAGCCCGAGGACGAGATGTACTCAAGCTCGGCCAAGTCGATGACAAGTTCGGTGCACGACGGATCGAGCTCGGCGATGGCCTGTTCGAGCTGCGGTGCGGCGCTGGTGTCAAGCCAGCCGGACACGGCAATGCACGCCTTGGTTCCGTTAGTCGTGGTGGTGATGGGCATATGTAGTCCTTCCTGCGTCTATACGAGCGTTCGGTAGGTCGTCCCCATTGTACGTCAGGCCCCGCGCTCCGCAAACACGCGCGTCAGCTCCTCTATGACCTTGTCCAGATCCACGGGCTTGGACACGTAGCCGTTCATGCCCACCGCCATGGCCGCGTCGATGTCCTCCTTAAACGCATTGGCAGACATCGCGATAATGGGAATGCTCGCCAGATCCGGATCGTCGAGGGCGCGGATCGCACGCGCCTCGTCGTAGCCGTTCATGACCGGCATCTGAATGTCGGTGATAACCACGTCGTAGTAGCCAGCGCCCGCTGCCACGAGCTTGTCCAGCGCCTCTTGTCCGTCGACGGCCTCCTCCAGCTGGAAGCCGAGCTCCTCCAGCAGCATGCACGCGATCTCGCGGTTTATCTCGTTGTCCTCTGCCAGCAAAATGCGCATGCCCTCAAAGTCGATGTCCTCGACCACGGCGTCGGCACCGGGAGCCAAAGACCCCTCCGGCGCCTCGCACGTTTGCAGCGATACGCGCACCACGAACTCCGTGCCCTCGCCCACCTTGGAGTGTACGTCTATCCTGCCACCCATGGCGTCCACGATGCGCTTGGAGATGGCCATGCCCAGGCCGGTGCCCTGTATGCCGCTCGCCGTGGTGTTGCGCTCGCGTTCGAAGGCCTCGAACACCTTGGAGGCAAACTCCTCCGACATGCCGATGCCCGTGTCGCGTACCCTGAGCTCGTACGTCGCCCACCCCTCCTCGGCCACGCCAAGTTGCGTCAGACGAACCGTAACGCTCCCGCCCGCCGGCGTGAACTTGTACGCATTGCTCAGCAGGTTGAGCAGCACGCGGTTAAGGCGTACCGGATCGCAGAGCACGCTCCTGTCAGTCACCCCGGTCGCGTCGACCACAAACGAGAGGCCCTTGTCGCGCATCTGCGTTTCGAACATGTTGCGCAGGTCGTCCATGACCTCCAAGAGGTCGGTCTCCTCGCTCTCCAACTCGAGCTTGCCGCTCTCTATGCGGCTCATCTCCAACACGTCGTTTATCAGCGCCAGCAGATACTTGCTGGACGAGTCGATCTTGTCCAGATACGCGTGGACCTCCTCCTCGTCCTGGCAGCGCTTGGCAAACTCGGTATAGCCCACGATGGCGTTCATGGGCGTGCGGATGTCGTGAGACATATTTGACAAGAACGTCGTCTTTGCCTGGCTGGCGCGCTGCGCCTCCGCGAGCGCCTCGCGCAGGCGGTCGTTGCGTGCGATCTCCTCGCGGCGGGCCGCCGTGGTGTCGGACTTGAGCAGGAGGTAGAACTTCGCGGTCTTGTCGATCACGTAGAACACGAACCGCTTGTGGAACACCTCGCCTTCCAGGTCGCACGCGATGTTGACCTCGTAGGGCTCGCTTATGCCCAGCTCCTTGTCCACACGTTCGGGGCTCAAGGCGCGCACCAGCTCCTCGCGCTCCTCGCTCGTCCCGCAGATCACGGGAAGCACCTGCTCGTCCAAGTAGCGCTCGTACGTCCCGCTTTTGCTCTTGGGAAAGATGCTCCCCGGCTTGCTGCCGCTGTCGTCGCCAATGAGCACGTCGTAGTGCCCGTCGATCAAGTACGTGATCATGTCGAACTGGCCCGTCAACGCCTTGGTGCGGATCGCGGCGTCCACCAGCTCGTCGTTGCATGGCTCCTCTGCGATCAGCGCAATGACGTCGTTGCTCGAGGGATGCCGGCCCATGCTGACCTGTACCCGCATGAACCCCGTGTAGCCGTCCTCGAGCCGGCACATCGCCATGCCCTCAACGCGCGTGTTGCCTTTCTCGAACTCGCGGATAAGGTTGTCCCTGGATATGAGCAGACCGTTTTGCTCGCCTATTTCGGAGGGGATGATGCTCTGCGAGCGATGCGACAGGAACGCGTCGTAGGCACCGCCTTTGAACTTTGACTTGTCTATGTGATTGCCGGTCACGTCCTCGATCCTGTTTTGCGTTAGGTTTACGCGCAACACGGTGGCAAAGTCCTGGGTGATGCTGTTAAGGTCGCCCCTGGTCTCCTCGTACAGCGCCTGCGAATGCGCCTTGGCCTCGCGAAGGCTGTCTATGACGTCGAACAGGATCCCCAACACGACGAACACGAACACGCTGCCGCCGAACAGGATCGACGCGATGACCACGTCCGGCTCGCCAAACAGGCCGACGACCAGGTAGCCCACCAAAAACATGATCAAAAGCACCAACGGAACGTACAAGACGAATCGCGAGCGCGTCCAAGACCGGTCGTTCCTCATGCGTTGCACGAACCCGTTGCAGCGCAAGATGTTGTAGACCATGAGGGCACTACCCGCGTACACCATCGCATGAATGAAAGCGTCCATGAGCGGCTCCGATAATCGCATAGTCGGGCATTGCGTGACGACAACATGATAAGCTATCGGCAGTAATTAGTACATCGGCCGACGAGCAGACGGAGGTCACTGGCCATGTCGTACGGGTCTCGTCCAAGCATCGCCTCATCCACGGTGGAAGAGAGACGCGCGTATGTTCGCACAAAGTTCGCCTGCATAGCGGACTGCGACGCCTGTGGTCTCTGCCAGCTGTTTAGGCACCAAGACCCCGAGACCGCCCTGGCGGACTACATCGACGGCCACGCAGAGCTGCCTCAAGTCCTCATGCGCTATCGTTAGGGCGCGACGCCAAGGAATCGCTCGGCGTCGCGCCACGCCCCGATGCCCCGCCGCTATTTGAGCGTGGCGTACATGATGGCCTTGATGGAGTGCATGCGGTTCTCGGCCTCGTCGAACACGACCGAGCGCGCGGACTCGAAGACCTCGTCCGTGACCTCCATCTCCTCGATGCCAAACTTCTGCGCGATATCGGCGCCGATGGTGGTCTTGGTGTCGTGGAAGCTCGGCAGGCAGTGCATGAAGATGGCGTCGTCGGCCGCCTGCTCCATGACGGCCGCGTTTACCTGATACGGCGACAGCAGACGGATGCGCTCGGCCCACAGCTCCTCCGGCTCGCCCATGGACACCCAGATGTCGGTGTAGACCACGTTGGCGTTGGCTGCGCCCTCCGCAACGGAATCGGTGAGCGTCACCGAGCCGCCCGTCTGCGCGGCGACCTCGCGGCACGTGGCGACCAGCCCGTCTTCCGGCATGTTCTCCTGGGGACCACAGGCGCAAAAGTGCATGCCCAGCTTGGCGCACACCACCATGAGCGAGTTGGCCACGTTGTTGCGCGCGTCGCCAAAGAACGTGAGCTTGAGCCCGCGCAGGCGCCCGAGCTTCTCGCGCACGGTAAGCATGTCCGCGATCATCTGCGTGGGATGGAACTCCGTGGTCAGGCCGTTCCACACCGGCACGCCGGCCTTGTCTGCCAGCTCCTCCACAATCGCCTGGTCGAAGCCACGGTACTCGATGCCGTCGTACATGCGGCCCAGCACGCGCGCCGTGTCCTCGATCGATTCCTTCTTGCCCATTTGCGAGCTGCCGGGATCAAGGTAGGTCACGCCCATGCCCAGGTCCATGGCACCGACCTCAAACGAGCAGCGCGTACGCGTGGAGGTCTTCTCGAACAAAAGCACGATGTTCTTGCCCTCCAGGTGGCGATGCGGCACACCGGCGCGCTTGAGGCGCTTGAAGTCGGCAGAGAGGTCAATGAGATACTCGATCTCTGCAGGGGTGAAGTCCAGCAGCTTAAGAAAGCTGCGGCCGGCAATGTTAACGCTCATAGTTGTTCCTTTCGCTTGTGGAGCCACCACTGTACCGCATTTTTGTCGCGCCTTACAGCTCGTCGCGCACGAAGGGCATGCTCATGCAATGAGGGCCGCCGCGCCCGCGCGACAGCTCCGCGGACGGGATCTCCAGCAGGTCGAAGCCCTCCTTGTACAGGATGTCGTTGGTCACGGCGTTGCGCTGGTACACGAACACCCGCCCCGGCGACACGGCAAGCGTGTTGGAGCCGTCGTTCCACTGCTCACGCGACGCCGCGATTGGGTCGTCGCCGCCGCAGCGGATCAGCCGCACGCCGTCAAGGCGCATGGCGCGCGCGAGGATGCGGTCGAGCGCCTCCTCCATGCGCTCGATGCGTAGCTCTCCCACACGTGCGCCGCGCGTGACCCTAAATACCTCCAAGGTGCCCAGAATCCCCGGATGGTAGAGAAACGCATCTACATCCACCTGCGTAAACACCGTGTCCAGATGCATCATGGCCCGCGTGTCGGGAATCAGAAACGCATAGATCGTCTCTATGGGCGGCCGACCCTCCCCGCCCCAGAAAATGTTCTTTGCGTAGAGGTCGATTGCCGCCGAGACCGTGC
>JAGCBF010000043.1 GCA_017652285.1 Atopobiaceae bacterium | reverse complement strand
TCACGCTCGACTCCAAGGAGCCGAAGGGCGGCTACCAGGAGTTCCTGCTCAACGAGGCTCGCTACAACCGCCTTACCCGCGAGTTCCCCGAGCGCGCCACCGAGCTGTTCGAGCGCAACGAGCAGGCGGCCATGGATCGCTACCAGCACCTGCTTAAGCTCAAGGATCTGTACGCCGAGGTGTAAACTATAGGCACCAAGCGTAACGTCGGGATGGCCCCTATCGTCTCCACGCCGAGGCGGTAGGGGCCTTCCCGTGTGACGAGGCAACGATGTGGAACCATGGCCTCGTTGGCGGCGTGGGGCAATCCCAACGCGCCGACAACGAGGCGCTTGTCGTGGAGGAAGAGCGTATGGAAGAGTTCAAGCTGGGAACGCCTGCCGTCGTGTGCCGCTGGCGCCTTGCGTCCAAGGGGCTTCCGTTGGAAAACCGCCACCTGCGTGCGCTGGGAGCGCGCGAGGTCAACGGCGAGCCTGTTTCTGCGGCGCTGGTCGCGTGGGCAAAGCAGCACATAGAGTGGACGCTCACGGAAGGCGCGTACGCGCACCCAGACGGACTTCTTATGCTGGTGATCGATAAGGAGGGCAAGGCGGCCATGACGGTGGGGTCGTATCGCCCGCTGGCACGCTGTGCGGCAAACGACTTGCTGGTCAGGGCGTGCAACGGCAGCAAGGAGGCCGAGGCAACGAGGGTGTCGCCCGAGGACCTATGGGTCGTGCGCAAAAACGTGCTGGTATGGGGCACGAACCCCGAGTATCGCCCGTCCGGCGCGTCGTCTCTTGTCGCAGACCTTGCCCGTACGCTCGGCATGCCGGTAAAGCGCGACGAGGATCTTCTCGACAGGCTTTTGTATCAAGGATTTTTGGATGACGAGGTCTTTTTGGTCTCGGACGAGCATGGCGTCGTCGTCGCGTCCGACCGGTCTGGCGCCCGTGCGCAAAAGTTTGCCCAAAGCTACCAAAAGTTGCTTAAAAAACAATCCAACGCAAGCGGAATGCATTAGGGTACACGGCATTTCCGTGTGAAGAATATTGTAGAATCAAAGCGTCGGCACGAATGCTTAGTTCCGGCAGCTTGATGGCAAACAATTTGGGGAGGACGGTGTTCGGTGAACCCTGTCATCGTCATACCAACGTATTGGGCAGAAAACGACGAACCTGCGGTCATAGGCGAAGTCGGCACTTACGATCACGCCACGCCCATTGCAAAGCCCGTGCCAGAGCTCGAGACCTGCCTTGGGTCGCTCGAGCAGGTGCGAGGCGTGCTGCGCGTAGTGGTGCTGCTTGTCTCGCCTCCGAGTTGCGCAGATGCGGCACGGGCGCGTGTCAACGGCATATGCTCGGCGCACCCCAACCTCAATCCGCTCATCATTGGGAACCGCGAGGCCAAGATCATCGAAAACGCCATCCACGTGGTGGCTCCCAAGATGGAAGGCGAGACCGTGTCGCTGCGCGGCTACGGCGCCATACGCAACATGGGTCTGGTGGTGGCGGCCATCCTGGGCCACGACGTCGTGGTGTTTATGGACGACGACGAAATCGCCTTGGACGAGAACTTCTTGGTCGACGCCGTGTATGGCCTGGGGCTGCTTACCCGACAAGACCTTCCCGTGTCGGCAAAGAGCGGCTACTTCTTCGACCGCAACGACTCCTGCTACGCGGACGAGCTCAACGTGCCCTGGTGCGACCGCTTTTGGACAAAGAAGACGGAGTTCAACGACTGGATGGAGCGTGCCCAGCAATCCACGCGCATCTCGCGGTCCAACTACGTGTGCGGCGGCTGCTTTGCCATTTACGCCGACGCTTTTTGCCATGTTGCCTTCGACCCCTACATCACGCGCGGCGAAGACATGGACTACCTGTTCAACCTGCGCATGAACGGTTTGGACGTATGGTTTGACAACCAGTGGGCCGTGCGGCACCTGCCGCCCAAGACGCCGTCGCATGCCGCGCGCTTCCTGCAGGACGTGTACCGCTGGACGTACGAGGTGGAAAAGCTCGACGTCGCCAACCACCGCATCGGCCTGCGGCGCATTACGTCGGACTCGTTGGAGCCCTATCCCTCATCGTGGATAACCCCGCAAATCCACAAGCGCATCTTCCTTACCTCGTTGTTGCGTGCCATTGCCGGGCCAGAACGTTCCGAGTACTTCCATGTGTGGCTGCACGCCCGCAGCGAGGCCCGTGCCTGGGCGCGCCGCATGAGCGAGAGCTATCTGTCGTTCCAGACCTATTGGCCTGGCATGATGAGCACTCTGTGGTGCAACGCGCCGCTTGCCAACGCCATCATGGAGTCTGGGACCCCCAAGCTTCCGCGCAGGCGTGCGAATCGTGACCACATCGAGCAAGACGACATGTGGGAGGCGCGCGGGGCGGGCGACACCGACAGCATCCCCCTCGACCCCGAAGGGCAGATGTAGCTCGATGAGCAACGAAACCATATTCGGACGCATCGGCAACTGGGCGAGCCTGCCGCTTACCGTTGCCGTGCTTTCCATGCTCGCGTTCTTGTCGTGGGGAATCTCTACCAGCAACTTGGCGGCGAGCATTATCGCCGGCGCCTTGCTCGCGGCGGTCATCGTGTTTGGTGGGTCCATCGTGTTGGTGCCCGACAACTTGGGGTCTCAGGCAACGGAGCGCACGATGCGCGTGGCCTCGAGCATGCTCGAGCACATGAGCGGCGGTCTGACGCCAGAAAGCTGCAATGCCGTGTGCCAGCTCATCCTGCCAGAGACCACGGCGCTTGCCGTGTCGCTTACCGACGCAAACGTGGTCTTGGCGTATGTGGGAGAAGAGGACCCAGGCTACCCGCCCGGTTCTCCCAACACGCCGCCCACGATGGAGGTCCTGCGTTCCGGACGCATGGAGACCTTCTCGACGCCCGACATGCGGCGCATACGTTCCGAAGGCTTTCCCAACACCCAAAACATCGAGGCGTATAAGGAAGAGGGGTATCCCGTTGGCATGATCCTGCCGTTGATGGTGGCCGACAAGCCCGTGGGAACGCTCAAGCTGTACTACAAAAACGGTCAGCAGGTCGATCGCACGCAGCTCACCATCGCGCGCGGACTTTCCAACCTGATTTCCGCCCAGCTTTCTGCCTACGAGCTGGACCGACAGGCGGAGCTCACGGCCCAGGCCGAGGTCAAGGCGCTTCAGGCACAGATCAACCCACACTTCCTGTTCAACACGCTCAACACCATCGCCGCGCTTACGCGCACGGATCCCGTTCGTGCGCGCGAGCTGTTGCGCGATTTTTCGGTGTTCTATCGCCGGACGCTCGAAAGCTCCGAGTCGCGCATTACGCTGGCGCAGGAGCTGGAACAGACGCGTCGCTACCTCACCATCGAAAAGGCGCGCTTTGGCGAGGACCGCATCGTGGAAAGCGAGTTTGTGGAGGAAGGGCTCGAGGAGGTCATGGTCCCGTCGTTTTTGGTGCAGCCCATCGTGGAAAACTCCGTGCGGCATGCCATGCGCGACGAAGGCCCCCTGCACATAGACGTGCATGCCACGGTAGACGGCCAGGACGTGCTGCTGGCCGTGGCAGACGATGGCTTGGGCATGGACGAGGACGCCAAGGCACGGCTGTTGGCGCAGGCCGACATGTCAAAGAACACCACGGGAGGCACGGGAATCGCGCTGCGAAACGTCGCGGAGCGCGTGGAGAGGTTCTATGGTGTGGGGTCGGGCATAGAGATCATGTCGCGCCTGGGCGAAGGCACCGTCATAACCCTGCGCCTTGCCGATGCCGTACCGCCTAGCGTCGCGGTATAGCGCTTGGACAGTGACAAGGGGGCGCGTCCCTTTGTCATAACAATAGGTACACTGGCGGATAAATCCTTGCCAAATGTCCGCGTTCGTGCGCGAACAATAACGCTATACTCTTGGGTGGATTTCTTTATTTGTGTTTGGATGGGAGAGCACATATGCTTAACGCGATAATCGTGGACGACGAAGCCCCCGCCCGCTCCGAGTTGCGCTATCTGTTGGAAGAAACAGGGCGCATGGGCACCATCGTGGAGGCATCTGGAGCCCGCGAAGCGGTTGAACGGCTTATGGAGAACCGAGCTGACGTCATGTTTTTGGACATCTCCATGCCCAAGACGAGTGGCATGCAGCTTGCCGAGGCGCTCCATAAGCTCAAGAACCCGCCGGCGGTGGTATTTGTGACGGCGTATAGCGAATACGCGCTGGAAGCGTTTGGCGTGGATGCGGTCGACTATCTTATGAAGCCGGTGGAAACCGACCGGCTTATTCATGCGCTGGACAAGGTTCAGGCGCGCGTAAAGCCGCCCAAGCAGTCGGCGCCTTCCGTGGAGCGCATACCGGTAGAGAAGAGCGGTCGCAAGGTGCTGGTTCCCGTGGACCAGATTCGCTACATCGAGGCCAAGGACGACTATTCCTGCATCTATACGGATGTCGACAGGTACCTCTCGACCATTTCCTTGGCCAAGCTCGAGGCCAAGCTTACCGAGCACGGCTTCTTTCGCGTGCACCGTGGCTACATCGTTAACCTCGCGTACGTCGAGGACGTGGAGACCATTTCCAGCGGCATTTTGCAGCTGGGCATCAACGGTGTGGAGGGCAAAAAGATTTCGGTGTCGCGCCGGCGTGTCGTTGCGCTCAAGCGCGCGCTTGGTCTGTAGGAAGCGAACATGGCGGCACGTTATTCGGCTACAGACGGCTCCGCAGACAGGGTCTTGCGCTTTGACATCGTGTCGGACACGCACGGCAGGCTTTCCGACGAGCTGCTTGCCGCCCTAAAGGGTGCCGACTTGATCATGCATGCGGGCGACTGTTGCTCTACCGAGGACTATCGGGAGCTCCGTGCCATCGCACCGCTTTCCATGTGCCTGGGTAACAACGACTGGGGCATGGACTATGGCCCGGACGTCGAGCGCATGACGCGCGTGTTTAGGTGCGGGCTTCGCTGGCAGTTGTGCCACTACGAGGAGCGTCTGGATTTGGCGACGTGCGACGTGGCGATTTGTGGGCACACCCATCGGCCGTTCATTCGTTGGGAGCAGAGTCCTGGTGGGGCAGGTAAGGTGCTGGTCATGAACCCTGGCAGCCCCACGTTTCCTCGTACGTCAGAAGGGCCGACCATTGGGCGCGTGCTCGTGCGCCAAAACGGGCAGATCATGCACACGGAAATCGTCAGGCTCCGGGGCAAAGACGACGAAGACACGGGCGGCTGGAGCTTTGCGCGGCTGTTCCATCGCTAGGACACGAGGTGTTGGGTGCTGGCGCGTCGGCCTGCGCCGTGTCGGCCACTTATGGCGGGAATGGCCGATTGGGGCTAGGCCCCTTTCGGCCAAATGGCCGTTTGCGCACACAATAGCCGATTGCGGCCGGGTCCCTTCAGGTCGGCCTCCCGCGAAATCGCGTTTCGCGAGGGGCGATTCCTAACAAAGTGCGTTTCGCGAGGGACGATTCCTAACAAAATGCGTTTCGCGAGGGAAATTCCTAGTTTTTCTCATATGTCGAGGCTAGCCAGATTGATTTTGGCAGAAATCCTGCCGCGCCAGATTGAGTTTTGCGGGAACGCCAGCCGCAAGGGATTGCCGGGCGCGGTTTCCTCGGAACGGACCATGTGTCGAAACCCATGGACGG
>JAGCBF010000364.1 GCA_017652285.1 Atopobiaceae bacterium | reverse complement strand
GACCTTACGTTCCACACAATGCCCTTGGACGACGCCGATGTCACCTTTGTCGGCGCGCTTCCCGCAACTACCATGGAGAGGACCGTCGTTGACCTCATTAGAGAGCGTCACGACCCGAGCCATGTGGAGCGGGTGGCAAGGGAAGCCTTGAACAAGGGCGCCGATGCCCGTAGGATGCAATCGATGCTGGGTGGCCTGGCTCCACGCTACGCGGCGTCGGCTAGCCTGCTCATCCCAATCGTCAGCAAGGCGGCAGAGCACAGGGAGGACGAGCAGATTCTCGTAGAGGCTATGAGGGAACTCGAGGAGATCTTCCGGAAGGAACTGCCATCACGCCCTCCGGAACGCGACACATCTCGGTATACTGCCCTCTTGGCGGCAATCGCAAAGTTCGACCAAGTTGCGCTTGGCGCAACGTCCCCCGCCATTGCAGAGGCCGCGCGCTCGCTGAGCGAGAGCGTCCACGCCCTCATGGATACCTGGACATAGGGCCTTGCGGGCGACGCCAGCCGCTACGCCTTTGCCCGATGGTTGGCGGTAAGTGGCATTCGCATAAGTGCCAATGCGTCAATGTAAAACGAGCATGGGTTGAATCACCTGCAGCCTTGCGAATGATTCAGTCCATGCGCATGCGACGATCGGCGAACGCCCTGTCTTCGCCTACGAAGCCAGCCAATCGGAGAACCTCTCCAGCCTGTTACGGCGCAGCCCCGCGACCTCCTCGGACATGGTGCGAGGAGGGTGGGACTTGGACCGCACGAGCTCCCGCATGGTCGCGCGCATGGCAACGGAGTCCGTCTCCACCATCCGCATGAGCAGCTCGTCGGGATGGAGCGCCTCGACGCCGTGTGTGGCAAGCACGTCTTGCGGGAAGTCGCGCAGGTTGTACGTGACGACGGCATCGCAGCCCGACTCCACGGCGGCGGCGAGCACGTGCCTGTCCCCCTCGTCAGGCAGCTCCAGGTCGGCGACTCTGCGTCCGTAGCCCTCGACGAGGGCTTCGGGGTAGGCCCTGTCGGCGGCCGCCATCATCGCGCGGGCTTTGCCGGCGCTGCCCGGCCGCACCTCATCGAACGCACGCTCGACCTCGTTGGCGACGTCCTGGGACCAGCGGGGCTCAATCAGCCCCGCATCCGCCGCGCTGAGCAGCACATCGAGGGTCCAAACGTGCACGAACACGTTGGCGTCTATGAACGCCCTCATCTGCGTCCCCCCTCAAAGTGAGCGAACATCTGGTCCGACAGGTCAAGGTCGTACAGGCCGCCGCCTGCGGCCTCCTTGCGCATGCGGTCGAGCTCGGCGGCCCTCGCTGCGCGCGCCTCCTTGTACGCAAGGACGTCAGAGAGCCGTGCCCTCCTGTGGCCTGCCCCGCGCCGCTCGCAGGGGATGTACCCGGCGTCGAGGTAGCGCGCAACGGTCCTGGCGGACACGCCCAGGATCTCCGCCGCCTGCCCAGTCGTCACGTAGGGGTCAGCCTCCCCAGCTCCGTCGCCCACGCCCTGCACCACGCGTAGGACGGTCCGCATCATGCGGTAAGCCTCGTCGGAAAGTTCTGTTGCCCCGCCGTCATACCCAACGAGCACGGGGGTGCCCACGGGATACGTAACCATGGTTGCTGGCATCTGTCCTCCTCCGTTCTCTGGCTTTTGTTCCTTACGTACATTATACCAAAACGGACAAACCCGACACTCTGAAAACAGGGGCCGTTGGAACAGGGGACGGGTTATTCGTTCCAGCGTCGTGCTGACGGAACACCTTTTGGCGAGGGGCCGTTCCCGACAAAATCAATCTGGCGAGGGGCGATTCCCGGCAAAATCAATCTGACGAGGGGCGATTCCTAGCAAAATGCGTTTGGCGAGGGAAATTCCTAGGTTTTCTCATTTGGCGAGGCTCGTCAGATTGATTTTTGTAGGAAAAAGCCTCGTCAGATTGACTTTTGCGGGAATCTTTCCTCGCAAAATTGACTTTTGCGGGAACGCCGGCCGCGGGGCGCTCGCCAGATTGACTGTACGCAAATTCGGAACTTTCTGTGCGCCCGATGGCCCGGGCCATGCGCCGGGGGCCTCTTTGCAGAGCCAATCTATTAGAGCACAAGGTGCACCGGACGTCGCACAAAGACCCTCGACAGCGTGTCCGCGTTGCCAGCGAGCCGTACATCGGAGCGATAGAGAGCGTCCTCGAAGCCGATGCGGCCGAGCACGAGCTGGCAGGCCACCGTCTCGTCGGCTATGAGGTCGGGAGCTTGGTCGGTTCGCTCGACCGAGACCGCGCGATGGTCCGAGTATTCGACGAGCCAGCTTCCGCCTGCCTCGGGTAGGAAGGGGTCCTCGACGCCGAGCACGTAAGAGCCCGTTCCAAACGGGTGGGGCATCAGGCGAAGCATCCGCTCCACGTCAAGCAGACGGGCCATCACGTGGCTCTCTATCTGCTGCTCCACCTTGTCGCTTTCGGGCACTAGGGTGGCGAGCTCCACCTCGGGCAGCTCGAAGTTGATATGCGATACCTTGGCTCGCATGCGATAGAGGAACCCCAGGGCAGCGCGGAGCGAGGCGGGCGTGTCCCACACCAGCTCCTCGACTTGCAGCTCGCCCACAAAGGGCATGTCAGGCTCGTGGGAGAAGGAGAAGCGCACGTAGGCACGGGGCTTCTCGTCTTCCCAGAGCACGTAGGTGTAGCGTTGAAGCTCGGGGTGCAGGAAGTCGGGTGCCCCGAAGTCGCCATTGCCTCGCCATGCCCATGACTCCGCGCCTCGAACCTCACTGCTCTGTAGGCGACCGCCTCGTCCAGGCGGGCGGCGAACTCCTCCGAGGCCTGCACCTCATAGCCCATGCTTGGACCTTAGGCTTTGGGTGACGTCGGCAAGGCTTCGCGTACGGCGCTCCGCGACGTCCTCGTCCGCGCGTGCGATGCTCTCCCAGAACTCCTCCTTGGATCCCAGTGTGAGGGGGTCCTTGGGCACGGCGACGATCTGCACACGCTCTCCGTCGCTGAGGAACTCGACTTGGTCGCGCGGCCCGACGCCCAGTATGTCGCGGATTACCTTGGGGATGCTCACCTGACCGGTCTGGGTGATGGTGCTCACTGCTGCTGGCATGGCTTCTCCTTTGTCTGGCTATGAGAATGGCATAAGGGCGAGCCTGCGCGGCTCGACCAACGTGTACTCTTGGAACTCCGATTGTCGGGTTGGCCAGCCGCTCAGCGCGCAGTGGCCGAAAAGGGCCTAGTCCCAATTGGCCAGTGGAGGTTGAGCGAAGTGTACGCAAACGCGGACGTTTGGGCTTACATAAGAAGGGCCCGCGCCCGGAAGAGGAAATCTCTCTCGGACGCGCGGGCCCATAAAGGATGGTGCCGCGCGGCTACTTGGCCTTGGCTGCCTTGTAGCCGGAGAGGGCACCGACGTAGGTGGCGCCGGACCTCAGGCGGTAGGGCCTCACCCGCACGTAGTAGGTCTTGCCGGGCTTGAGGCCCTTGACGGTGGCGGAGGTGGCGCCGGCCTTGGCCGTCCTGCTTGCGACGGCCGCGCCGCCCTTCCTGTCGTAGACGAAGACCCTGTAGCCGCCGGTCGCGGACTTGTCGGCCTTCCAGGTGACCTTGACGGAGCCCCTCTCCTTCCCGGCCGAGGCCTTGGCCCCGGTGACCGTCCTGAGCCAGCGCCTGGACGCGGCGGACCAGGCACCCGCGGCCTCTCCCGCGACCGCGCGCACGCGCAGGTTGTAGAGCGCGCCGGCCCTGAGGCCCGAGACGGTCGCCGAGGTGCCCTTGACCTCCTCGGTGGCCCACCTCTTGGCGCCGGCCTGCCTCCACTCGAGCTGGTAGGCCTTCGCGCCCTTGACCGCCTTCCAGGACGCCTCGACCTGCCCCTTGGAGGGGCGGGCGACGGTGCCGGGCGCCCCCGCCCTGGCGAGCTCGATCCGGAAGGTCGTCGAGGCCGTTCCGCGGTAGTTGCCCCTGCCGGTGGCCGTCACCGTGGCGGTGCCGGGGGCCGCGTTCGCCTTCCAGGAGTACTCGAAGTCGGTCCCGGCCCTGAGCCTCGCCGAGCCGCTCGTGACGGCGGGCCTGGGCGTGACGGCCTTGCCGGAGAAGGTCTTGTCCGCGACCGCGGCTATGCCGGTGATCTCGGCGGGCTCGATGGCGAAGGCGGCGCTCGCGGTGGCGCCGCCGCAGGTAACCTCGGCGACGTAGTCCCCGGCGCCGACGACTTCCCCGGCCGCGACCTCCCTGCCCCCGCGCAGG
>JAGCBF010000363.1 GCA_017652285.1 Atopobiaceae bacterium | reverse complement strand
TACATGCGCAGGTAGATGCTGGTGGTGCGCTTGTTCACGTGGCCCAGTATGCGCGATATGTCGTCGATGGGGACGCTCTGCTCGAGCAGGCGCCTTGCGAGCGCGTGGCGCAGCGAGTGCAGCGTCTTGCGGTCGCTTGGGGTCTTTACCCCAGCGGCGCGGGCGCGGTTGCTGAGTATGTAGGTCAGGTTGCTCGTGCTCCCGAAGGGCTCGAACGGCGCGTTGTGCCGCACGAACAGCTCGGGGCACGTGGCGCCCGCGGGCCTGCCGCCCCTCAGGTAGTCGATCACGGCCCAGCCGACGTCGTCGAGGAGCGGCAGCGCGAGCGGCACCCCCGTCTTGTGCTGGGTGATCGAGATCCTTCGCGCGTCCCAGTCGAGGCCGTCGATCCGCAGGGACTTGATGTCCGACGCCCTGAGGCCGAGCCTCGCCACCATGAGCAGCATCGCGTAGTCGCGCTTTCCGATCGGGCTGCCGCGGTCGATGCTCGCCAGCAAGGCGTCGACGTCTGACGCCGTCCAGGTTCCCGGGAGCTCCGGGGCGTAGTGCGACTTGGGGCTCGGCACCGTCGCCGTGAGGTCGCGGCCCACGAGCCCCGCGAGGTAGAGGTGCCGGTAGAAGCAGCGTATGGCCGTGAGGATCGACTGCACCGACTTGGGGTTGGTCGAAGCCTTGGTGAGTATGTAGTCGTGGGCCGACGACTCCGTGATGCAGCCGGCGTCCGAACCTCCTGCGTCAGCCAGGAAGATCAGGAAGTGCTTGATGCGGTTGTTGCGGGAATAGACGGTCGACTCTGACAGCCCGTTGGCCCTGCACTCGGCGTTGAAGGAATCGAGCAGCAGCTGCAGGCCCTTCGGAAGATCCGTCAGCTTGAGCTGCCCGGCCACGCGCTTGCATACGCACCCGCAAAGGTCCCATTCCAAGAGCACCCGCATGCCGCGCAGGAAGCTCCTCATGTACACACGCTCGGGACGAGCCTGGTAGAGCCCCTCGATCGAGGTGCCGAACTTGTCATTGATGAACGACACGGCCAGCCCCTCGCTGAAGCCTTCCGCGCCGATGGAGTCGGCGTACCTCTCGAGGTTCGCGTACAACCTCCTGTATGCGGTGACGGTCTCGTCCGCATACCGCAGCCTCTCCAACTCCTCCAGGACAGATTCGACCAGAGGGTGCAATTCGGTGTAGCCTGACATTTGTCCTCCTATCGTCGTCGCCAATACACCCACTGACAACGGTAGGAGGACACTATGGATTATGTTCGGAGACAAGCTGCGGCCGTTGCCTTTACCTGCGCCTACGGCCCGTTTCCCAACATAACTGGCGTCTTTCCATAATTTCCCTTATGTAGGTTCTTACATAAGGGAAAGACGCACCTCGCGCAGGCGTACGCGCACGCGTGCTGCGAGCGCGGCATGCAGTCGTACTACATCAAGGCCCGCGAGCTGCGCGACAAGCTCACGAGGGCCGTCAGGCTGGGCAGCGAGGCCAACGCGATCAACGCGCTCGTGAGGCCGAACTGCCTCGTCCTGGACGAGATCGGCAGGTGCGTCTTCGACAAGGCCTCGACGGAGCTGTTCTTCCACGTCGTGGACAGGCGGCTCGACAAGCGTGACCCGAGCACCATGGTCGTCACCAGCAACTACGGCCCGGACAAGTGGGGCGAGTACTTCACCGGCACCTCGACGCTGCTCTGCACGCTCGACCGCATCTTCGACAGCGCCTCGGTCTACATGATGAGCGGGCCGAGCTTCAGGGGCGCCGGTCTGGAGAGGTTCGTGGTCGAGACGGCCCCCACGGCGACCAAGCTGAAGGGAAGGGCGTAAGCCGCGCCGCCGCGTTCAGGCCGACGTGGAACGAGAGAACCTGGCATATCGGTCAAATTCGCCTGACTCGCGGCGGCCACATTAGTCTGGCTACGATTGGTCATATTACTCTGACTATTCCGATGGCTAAAATAGCCTGACCCTAACACCGGGAAGGCCCGTCACCGAGTGGCACGGAGACGAGTGCCACGACGTCGGGTGCCCCGCACTGGAGGGGGCGTCCTCGTGAGCGCCCTGCAGATGGCCTTCGTCCTCGCCCCCACCGCGCTGCAGCTCCTCTGGCTGAGGCGCCTCGGGGCCGCCCGCGGCCGCGCTCGCCTTCGTGCTCGCCCACAGCGCGGTCGGAACCGTGGCCGCCGTGATGCTGGTGCGCAGGACGTTGGGCGGACGGGAATCGGCATGTTAGGGCGTTACGGTGTTAGGCCGCCTGGCGCCTGCTCCATATTTATATATTTATCCTCTTTCCCTATCTGTGAGGAAAGGCCATAACACCGTAACAGGGGCTTCGGGAAAGGCCGTCCATCAGGCCTTTCCCTGTGTTACGGGTTTCCCGCGCCGTTACGGCTGCCCGTAACAGTCACTGGCTCGGAAAGGGCGTTGGCCACGCGGCGTCCGTGGGGGCACACGACGCGAACCGCCCATCGCGACGGATGCCGAAGAAGCTGGGACGCGCGGGCCCCGGCTGCGTATGAATAGGTGAAGACACGACGACACGGGGTGGCACCTACCGGCGGGCCGTGACGGAACGGGGTGCCACTTGGAGAATCCCGTGGCACTATTCGGTATGGGCATGTGCGACTGCGGCGTTGTTGATTAGGAGATATTAGAGAATATTAGAGAAGTATAGTGTATATTAGTGAATATTAGAAAACGTTAGTTGTGTCTAACGTTCTCTCGCCGATACCCTCGCCTGCACAGCGTCTATGCCAGAGGAGGAATTGCCGTGCCAAACCCATTCAAGCCCACCGCTGGCAAGATGCCGCCCATCCTCATAGGAAGGGAAAACGTCGTTGCGGACTTCGCCGAAGGGTTGGAAAATGGCGCAGGCGCTCCATCAAGGCTGATGCTCGTCTCGGGGCAACGCGGCTATGGGAAAACCGTCCTTCTCGTCGAGCTGGCGCGGGTTGCGCTGAGCTACGGGTGGGAGGTGGTCCGCCAAACGGCCTCGCCCGGCATGTGCGAGCGAATCGTTGGCACGCTCGAGGGGCGCCGGCCACACGTGTCGGAGGCAAGCATAGAGCCCTCGATTAACATCGCCGGCGTCGCTGGTGCCAAGCTGGGCCATGTTTCCCTTAGCAAGACGGCAGCACTAACCGTGCGCGATGCCATCGAGCAGCGCCTTAGGCACATGGACGACGGCAAGGGCATTCTCTTTACCATCGACGAGGCACAGGCCGCCAGCACCGACGAGATGATTGCGTTGGCAACGGCGCTCCAAGAGGTCATTGGCGACGAAGACCTGCGCGATGTATCCGACGAGCGCAAGCATGGCGTTGCGTTTGTCTTTGCCGGACTGCCTTCGGTGGTCGACGACATCGTGAACGAGCGGGTGCTCACCTTCCTGAGGAGGGCCGTCCGTCACAGCTTGGGCGACATCCCCTTGCCAGACGTGCGCAACGCGTATCAGGCGACCGTGGCGGACTCGGGACTTGCCATCGATTCGGACGTCGCCATGAAGGCAGCACGAGCGTCGGCGGGATATCCCTACATGATCCAGCTAGTTGGTTACTACATGTGGCAGTCCGCACAGAGAAGAAAGTCACATACCATCGAGGAGCGCGACGTCGTGCAGGCTGCATCCGACGCGGCGATGGTGTTTCTCGATGCCGTTTGCGCACCGGCGTATCTTGGACTGACGGGCGCCCAGCAGGCATTCTTGAGGGCCATGGCGCCCGACTGGCCCGAGCCGTCCGTCGTGGCCAAAATCGCCCAGAGGTCGGGGAAGAGCTCCGCCTGGGCGGCGGCCTACCGCAAGAGCCTCATTGACGCAAACGTTATAGAAGCTGCCGGCAGAGGGTTCGTCTCGTATGCGATTCCGCACTTTGGCGAATACATGGAGCAAATAACGTCCAGCGAAAACCGTCTTTAGCGACCGCGGGCGCATCCTTCTTCGGTGCATTTTCTTCTTGGGGCTAGGTGTCAGAAATCAACAAACCTGTCCTCGGCTAGCGAAAATGTAACCCATCCTAGCCAGATGCACAAATCGAGCCGCGGGCCTAGCTACCATGCGCACTTCTCGGCGCCGCGCAGTCCCTCGGGGCCACAGGCGTGTCAACGCCCCCAAGCGCCTGGGAATAGACTGCGAGGTCCCGTTCGCAAAGGGCCTCGAAGAGGAAGCCAAACGTGTCGAGGTCACCAATCAGATCACTTGCGCCTACGCCTAGCCCCGCAGCGGACAGCGAGGGGTCGGCGAGGTGCCGCTTTGGCTTCTTGCCCACGCGGACGGACGAGCGAAGGTTGGGGTTGTAGGCGCCCTGCTCCCAAACGACAAAGAGCCTCCGCAAGACCGCGAGGTAGTCCGTCGCGGTGTCCGGGGCAAGCGTCTCGTCGTCGAACTCCAGCATGTCTCGCTGTAGCGTGCTGTTCTTTGCGAGGGTGCTTTCGTTGCGGGCAAGCGAACGCAGCAAAAGACGAAGCTTATGGGGGTCGCGCCTTACTCCGTCTATTCTGCTGGCATCGTCTTCGACCGTAAGTTTAAGGTAGCTTCTCGTCAGCTCGCGCGCGGCATCTAACGTCAGATCCAAGCTGTCTGGCCATCCTCCGCGCACCACAAGCTCGGCAATCCTCTGCAGCCTGACCTCACCCGTCGGAATCGCCGGAAGTGGCTCCTCGAAGAGATTCCCGAGCGAGACGACACCTGAGGAGTCGCCAGATTCGAAGAGAGACATTTCTATTAGGACATTTTCAAGCTCGACATCGTTCGACACAGACGCAGTACCTCATGCTGCCCCATCATCCGGCCGTTATTCTCTGAACAGATCATCCCCCGTTATCACTGCCTGAATGCTGCTAGAGTAGGAGTTCTCCTTCAGGCCGTAAGGCGTAACGAGCGTAACGTGGATTGAGCTTTTGGTCTTAGTGACTAGCTGCAGGTCTCCCACCTTGTGTCGGATGCTCTCGTCAACCCTCTTCGTGATGGCGTATTCTCCTATCGAGTACTTCATCTCACAGAGATTTATGACCTGATCGCGTCGATCGATGAGCAAGTCGATCTGGCTGCCAAATATGCCCTTGTTCGGATCCGCGCGGCACGTCCATGAGCTCACGTTGGATGCGACGCCCGAGACACCGAGTGCCGCCTTTATCTGGGGCACATGGGCTAGGCACACGCGCTCGAACGCGATGCCGCACCAGGCATTTCGCACGGGGGTGTTGGTGGTGTTGCTCCAGTAGCTCTCATCGGTCACTCGACCTCGCAGAAAGCGTAGGGCAAAGAGCGTGAAGTGGTCGGTGAGTTGGTACAATGCTCCCTTGGCGCTGCGTCCAAAAGGGAGATACTTGCGTATGAAGCCGCAACTCTCTAGGTTGGCGAGGCGCTTTGTGAGCGAGCCGGAATCGGCAAGTCCGGTCGTCGCGATAATCTCTTCCCGAGTCATTCCCGCCTTACGCGTACCGAGTGCTTCGACGATGGCTAGGTAATCCGCAGGATACCGGAAGAGGGACGAGAACAGGTAGTCAAACTCCTCGCGCAGCGGCGCCTCGTGTGCAAAGAACATGGCATCGATGTTTTGGGGAAGGCTTAGCCCCTTTCTCAGATGCGTCCAATAGTACGGGACGCCGCCCAGAACCATGTAGCATTCGATTAGCTGATGATGGTTTAGCGCGATGCCAAGCGAACGCGCGAGCTCGTCGCACTCGTGCAACGTGAAGGGCTTGAGTGAAATCTGGACGGTAAGCCTATTGTACAGGCCGCCCTTATTGTGGATCACCTTGTCAAGCATCCACGAGGTGGCCGACGCGCACACGATCAACACGATGTCCCTGCGTGCCGACGCCCAGCCGTTCCAGAACGATTCGAGTGCCACCATAAGATCGCAGCGGGGCGTGTCCATCCATGAGAGCTCGTCAATGAAGATGAGCTTGCGTTTGTCGCCTGAGGAGCGAATGAGGTCTTTGAGCAGCTCGAAGGCCTCGAGCCAGTTCGATGGAGGCTCAAAGCCAACCAGGCCAGCGTCCTTGAGAGATGCGCAGAATCCGAAGAGCTGATTGGAAAGAGTGCCCTTGGCGAGTCCGGCGTGTTGGAAGGTGAACGCATAATCGAACGTCTCGCGCACCAGGAAGGTCTTTCCCACGCGTCGTCGGCCATATATCGCAACGAATTGGGATCGATCGCTCTCATACGCATCGATAAGCCGACGTCTCTCGTCTTCACGAGCAACAAACATGTCAAACTTGCCTCTCATAAATTGCGGAATGTGGTGTAGAAACAGGGATTCCGCGAGTTATCGTATCATATATAACCAAGCATAATTCGCGGAATGTCTAATTTTAGAAGCGTTTCCGCGAATTAGTGTCCTAGATTACTACGCATGGGCTGGTCTCTCCTTCGAGCTCGTTTGCATGCTGCACACCGACGATATGAGGCGGACGCCAGGAGTGCCCGGCGTGCAGGCAACCGTGTTCGCCAGGGTTGCGGGTCCACATGTGAAAACCCGTACGGGCAGGTCAGAGCGCTCACTGGTTTACAACGTATTGCAGGTTATTACTCCAATGGGTGCTACCGCATGACATCCTGGAATACCTCCCTGCCGAAAGCTCTTCTAAAAGCCCAAATTAGCAGTTGAACCCCATTTCTCAAGGCCGCAGTTCGAGCAGCGCCACTCAACTTCCATCGACGGGCCGCCGCTACCGTAGGAAGGTTGTTCACGTCCCGTTCTCACCCACTTGTGGCGCTTCTTCCCGGTCGGGTCTTTCGGGCACGCTCTGCGGTCGCCCCATCCTCCTCCCGAGATGCCCTCCAGCTGCTCGTCGGTGAGCTCGACGCCATTCTCCTGGATGAACGCCAGCCGCTCCTCGGGGGTCTCGCACTTCTTGGCCTCCTCGAGCTGCTCCGACTTCCCGCTGCCGGGCGCGCCGGGGACTTTACACCCCTAAGGCGTGTGCCATGTCCGGCACACAAAAACGCCCCCGCCGGCAGAAGCTGACGGGGGCGTGCGATGTTCGAGGGGGATATGCCCCTATGACCATTAGCGGCGGTCGAACCAGATGAAGTGGGCGTAGATCTTGATGTCTTCAGGGCCAGTAAATCTCATGTGGTCCACATCGTATCTCATGACCTCCTCCGAGGTGATCTGCTTGTCGGGCCTGATTCCCCTCACCCATGACCTGTAACGGGTCTGGCTTATTCCGCCGCCTGGTCCGATGGACTCAGTGAGCTTTGAAGCCACGTCCTGGTGGAAGGCGATGCCCGCGTTACCGAACATGTGCTTGTACTCCTCGGACTGATTGGGGTCCCCCACCTCCAGGCCGGCGAACTTGAGGTCCTCCCAGATGTCGCCCTCGTAGAGGCGATCGCGGTAGGTGGTCATCTGCGCTTCGGTCGTTATCTGCTCCTTGCGGGAGATCGCGTAGTTCTTGCTGTCGAGCTTGCCCGGGTCGCCGAAGGCGTAGCCGGAGGTGACGTACCTGCTCTGCTTGATGGCACAGCCGAGCGAGGGGCTGTACACGTTGATCTCCTTGCCCGCCTGGTTGAGCTTGCGGACCTCCTCGGGCGACTGGCCGGCGGGGCGCAGGGCGATCTGCTGGAGCGCGGCCCCCACGTTGTTGAGGTCGGGCTGGAACTTGTCTACCATCGACGGGTCGGTGGCGTTGTTGAAGGTGGAGACGATGGCCCAAGCCTCCTGGATCGTGACCGTGGCCTCGGCGCGGAAGGCCGCCCTAGCGTAGTAGCCCTGGGTGTCCCAGTTGAACTTCATGGCCACGAGCTTGTCGAGCACGTCGATGGGGTTGGCACCGGAGTTGACGGCCTTCTTGTCGATGGACAGCCACTTGCAGGTTTCGGAGAGCTGGGACTGGAGGCGATTCACGGTGGCCTCGACGTTGGCGAACATGGGGTCTGTGATCTTGCCCTCCTTCCTGAGAGCCTGCTGCTGGAGCATGAGGGTGGAGAGCTCGGCGTTGTACTTCACGGCCTCCTCGTTGGAGGCGCCGGCGGCGGGCGCCTTCATGGGGTTGTCCTTGCGTTCCGCGAGCATCTCGGCGGCCTTGTCAAACATGACGTAGCACCTGTAGACGTCGTCCTGCATCTGCTTGAGGCGCACCTCGGCCTCCGTGAACCGGTTCTCGCGGTCCTCCTTGGAGATTTCCTTTGTGGTGAAGTCGATGGAATTGACGACCGTCCTGAGCGACTGCACCTCCTTGAGCACGTCCTTGGGCGTGACCTCCTTCTCGCCGGGGGGGATGATGCCGCACATCTGCAGCATCCCGACGCCGCCCTTTACGACTCCGAGCCAGTCGCCCTTGACGAAGTCGGAGGCCAAGCCGAAGACGGAGCTGCCGTAGTTTGCGATGTCGCCAAGCGCGGGGTCGACCTTCTCGACCCAGCCTGCGGCGTACTTGAAGCCGCTGCCGATGCTGGCAAGCTTCTTGGACTTGGCCTCGTCGGCCTTCTTCTTTGCCTCCGCGGCCTTCTTCG
>JAGCBF010000362.1 GCA_017652285.1 Atopobiaceae bacterium | reverse complement strand
GTGGCCAGGGGTGCGTGGGGACCGGGTGCCCCCTCCCCTCACGCTTTCTCACCATTCATCGAACGGCTGCGGCAATGCGCCCCCCAGCGCGTTCCTGTTGCGCCTCGTGCCGTCCCCGCGCCTCGCGTTGCATATCCAATGGGCGGGGCGGGTGTTCTCGAACGTCGTAGCCGCCTGCTCTGGCGAATCGAAGCCTCCTTCACGGTATCGTGATATGGGCACGACCTCGTCCACCACGAAGGACATGGGGTGCGGCCGCCTCTTGCCGTTGACGGTCACCATCCCCAACGAGTAGTCGATGGGGTGGCCGCATATCCAGCAGGGAGCGCCTATCGCACGCCACCTCGCCCGGATGCTATCGCGCCTCGCGCCGTTCGCCCGCCTTGGGTTTCCCATGACGATCTGCCGCACCTATCCGCTCGGTCATCAGCTTCCTGTAGTCGCACTTGTAGACTCGGAGCTTGTAGAGGGCGACCTCCTCCAGGGTGAGTTTGCGCTTCATCTCCGCTCCAATAGAAAGAGCCCGCCGAAGCGGGCCCTGGTTGATTTCTGCCACCGTACATTAAACCACAGGTGGAACGTAGGTTTCCGTAGGAGTTTCAGTCCGCCCTCGGTATCCTCACCTTCCACTCGGTCGGCATCACGTCATGGACGTATGGTAGGGACTCGTCGCGTAGCTGCCTGCACCAGTCGGGCGCGTATCCCATCTTGTCCCCCACGGTCTCCCATGAGTGGCCGTTGATGTAGTACAGGGATAGCACGGCCCTGTACCTCGCGTCCCCCAGTCGGCTGATGCACTCCCTCGCCTGCTGCTTCTCGTCAAGATACCCGACCAGCTCGGTGGTGTACTGCGCGATGCTCTCCTCCAGCCTGACCACGGCGTTCGGTATCGCGTCGGGAGATGGTGACTTCGACACGCTCGGCATGGAGTAGTCGATGCCCGAAGGGAGCGCGAGCGACCTCTGCACCTCGATGTCGTCCTCCAGACGGGCGATGTCGTGCTTCAGCTCCCTGATGTGACGCAGCCACTTGGCGGCCTGCTCGGCCTTCCACTCATCGAACTCGGTCATCTAGTCGCCCCTCTCGATGAACCGCTCATACGCGGGGCAGTCGGTCTTGAGCCGCATGCAGGTCTGCTTCCAGCCGTCCCTTTTCCCGCGCTCGTATGCCTCCGCGCACGCGCTCTCCGTCCTGTCCGAAGCCGCCACGCACATGCAGGTGGCAGTGAGGCCGACGAAGCCGCCGACAACCGCGCCGATTAGGAATTGAATCATGCCATCAGCCTCCTCCCGCAGCTCGGGCAGGTCCGCACCCGACCGAACGACTCCAACTCCTCGCCGCACTTGCAGGTCACCCATGCTCTCTCTCCCCATGCGCAGAATCCGTCCGGTTCAACTAGCGGATTGTCACCTTCCGCCCCTATGCACCATTCTGCAATACAAACAAACAACGGCTTGTCTGAAAACGAAACGGTTTGCGTTTCTAAATACTTACAATCCCTGCACCGCACGACTTGAATGAAATCCATTGATTTATACAGGTTGGTGATGATTTTCACTTCGTTTTCGCGCCATTTCTCGTTTGCGCGTTCTGCGCACAAATTTATGAAACGCGAATATTCGGAATCGTCTCCACAGAACGGACAAGGGTTTTTATCGCTCATCAGTACCACCCATATTCTTGCCAATGCTCTTGCGCCGCCTGCCAGCTTCCGTACCTGTCGGCGATATACGCCTCGACAGCCTCTTCCTGATTCTCCTCGGAGTAGTCACCGTCCAGGTACATTTCATTGAGCTGGTAGCGACCTACGTACTGCCCGTTACGCGCTCCGTAGTCGCCGCCTGATTCGCGCCACGCGATCCATTCCTTGGCAGCCGCCTCGGCCTCGGCATCGTCGCTCTCGTACCAGTAGCTGTTGTAGCACACGGGCTCGTAATACGGTTCCGGCTCGTATGCCTCCGCCTCCTCCTGCGCGACCTGCGCGGCCACGTAGGGCTTGTCGGTGACCGCAAGGTAGGTCTCGGGATGCGGGACGGGTTGGGAGATTCCCACCACGATGAACGCCATGCAGGCGAGGCCGAGGAGCGTGATGGCGTAGGGCACCACCCTACTCATCGCGCACCTCCGCGCCGCAGTTGGGGCAGTACTTGAACTTCACCTTGTCCACGCCTACCTCCACCCCTTGGCGGGTCATGCCGCCGCACCGTGCGCACTCGAAGTGCCACGCGTCGCCCTCGTTCTTGGTCGTGAGCTTGGTGGCGGCGTTGGCGTTCCAGGCAGTGAGGAAGCCGTTGCAGTATGCCTCGCCGGAATCGTCAGCGCTGACAGCGCCCGCCTTCCAGCCCTCCTCCCAGCCGCTGTGCCACAATTCGCCCAGCCATTCGTCGATGTTGGCCATGATCGTGTCGTACCTCATTTGAGCTCCTTCCCGCAGTAGGGGCAGTATTTGATGTTGCGGAAGCCAGCGCTCATGGTGGCCTCCCTTACCGTCGCGTAGGCGTGGAGCATCCACTCCAGCCACTCGCCGTCTACCTTCATTCGCGTGATGCGCACGTTCGGCATCTCGTCGCACTTGTGGAACTCCTCTTGAATCATTTCTCACTCCTTAAATACGTGAGCCATTGCTCTGCCATCGCTGATGCTATTCCCGGGAACGTCTTGCTCCTTGCAACGCTCCGCTCGTGACCTTTGAGGCTTCTTGTGGCCGTATGCCAGTCCGGGTCTGACTTACCGCTCGCGTAGTAGATGCGAGGGTTGGGTTCGACCACGTCCGTCGGCTCCAATGGCGGCAGGCCCTTCAGCCATAGGCACGTTTTCTTCTCGTATGGGTCGCCGAACTGCCAGGGGTTGATTATCTGGTCG
>JAGCBF010000361.1 GCA_017652285.1 Atopobiaceae bacterium | reverse complement strand
GGTGGTGCCGATTACCGCCATGGTGGAGTCCGAGCTTCTCGAGCTCGATCCGGAGGAAGCAGCGGACTTCTTGGCGGACTTGGGGCTGGAACATAGCGGTCTGGAGACGCTCGCTCAGGCGGCATATGACCTTGTGGGCTTGCAGAGCTACTGTACGGCAGGCGAGATGGAGGTCAAGGCGTGGACCGTGCGCAAGGGCGCCAAGGCGCCTGAGGCCGCGGGCGTGATTCATTCCGACTTCGAGCGTGGCTTTATCAAGGCCGAGGTCGCCAGCTACGACGACTACGTTACGCTGGGCGGGGAGGCTGGCTGCAAGGCCGCGGGCAAGCTGCGCATGGAGGGCAAGGACTACGTCGTGCAGGACGGCGACGTTATGCACTTCCGCTTTAACGTGTAAGAGATAAAAGTGGCCGAAAGGGGCCTAGCCCCAATCGGCCAACGTGAGCGAGGAATGGCCGAAAGGGGCCTAGCCCCAATCGGCCACGTCGTTATCCGTGTAGTACTCTTCGTCGGAGTCGGAATCGTCGTCGGACGAATCTTGGCTGTCGGCCTCGGCAGCTGCCTTGGCAGCCTTCTTGCCCGACTCGCCCACGCCGCCGGCGATGCCAGCCGTGGAATCGTACTCGCCGTCCTCCTCGTCGTAGGGCGGCAATCCCTTGTCGACGCGCGTCATCATCTTTTGCCATTCGTCTACCATGCAGATCTCGTACCAAGTCCCGTCGATCAGCGCGCCGTCCGTGGGCTCCATGCCCGTGGCGATGTCGGTCTCGACGTCAAGGCTCTGCATTTGCAGAGCAAGGTCCAGGATGGTTTCCACCGACATGTCGGTGGTGACGCTGTCCGCCATGGTCGACACGGTGGAGGCGATGGTGGCGGGGTCGCTCCTGAGCACCTTTTTGATGACTTCCGAGAATACCATGCGCTGGTTGGCCGCGCGGAACCGGTCGCCATCGCCATACTCGTCGTATCCGTGGCGGCAGCGGCAGAGCAGGGCCGCCTCCCTGCCGTCGAGCGTCTGCTCGCCCGCGGGGAGGTCGAGCCCCGTGTACTCGGGATCATAGACCGGCACCGGCAGGTTGACCGTTACGCCGCCCACCTGGTCGACGATCGTGATAAAGCGGTCCAAGTCCACTTCGGCGTAGTGAGAGATGGGCACGCCCGCGAATTCGGACACCACCTTGGTCGCGTACGCCGCGCCGCCAAACGCGTACGCCGCGTTGATCTTTTGCTCGCCATGGTTGCCCATGTCGATAAGGGTGTCGCGGTGAATGGACACCATGGTGACCTTTACCTTTTTGGGATCGATTCGGCATAGCATGATGGAGTCCGAGCGGTACGCATGCTCGTCGGTTCCGTAGTTCTCGGTGTCCTCGATACGCCCCTGGTCCTTGTCTACGCCAAGCAACAGCAGGTAAAAGGGGTTGCCGGGCGTGGACTGCACCAGCTGGTCGCGCAGGTCGTCGGTAACGTTTGCGCTCAGCCGCGCGTTGATGTTGGAAACGTAGATGCCTGCCGCCGCCGCGATGCTCAGCACCACGACGAGCACCACCAGCAGGCCTATGCGCAGGCCCATCTTGCGCTGGCGGTTCTTCTCGGCACCGCGATAGCGATCGACGTCAAAGTAGCGATACATGTCTGCCAGTTGCTGCTCGCGTATGACCACCTGCTGATTCCCGCGGAGCTGCAAGCCCTCTTGAAGATAGGCGCCGTCGTAGGGTTCCTCCCGCCGGCCTATGGCATCTTGCTCCGTGGTGGCCTCTTCGTCAAACAGAGAGTCAGACGTAAAGGGCACCGACGCATGCTTGGGGCCGGAGTAGTTGGGATCGCGCGCAGACAAGGACGACCCAAAGGGATTCTCTTGCGCCGCGACCAAGTACTCCGAGGTGTCGTCAGGAGAAAAGGAACCCGACCTTGGCTCGTTCGCAAAGGTGCTTTCGGTCGAGTCGAGGAACTCAGGCAAGTCTAGACGACCCTTATGATCCGTATGCTGTTGGTCATGCTCGAGGTCTTCTAGCACGGTAGCCTCCGCCTGACGTAATGGCCAAATAACATCACATCATTTTACACCCCTATTCTTCTGACCACATAAACGACGTAAGACCTACGTATACCCCAGCGTGACCGAGTCATACGCTCGGGGCATGCGGTCACGTGCGCGTTTGCAATGGACGGAACCGTTAACCATCTATTCATGGTATGGGATGCGGTTGGCATTGACTAAATCCTACCCCACGACTAGTATTTATACCATTGGTGCATATATGCAAGGTCATACAGGGGGAAGATAAGAGGGGGCTCAACATGAGGTCGATCAACAACATGCTGCTCAATCGCCGCCAGCTGGTGGCTCTGGGTCTTGGGACGACGGCGACGTTTGGTCTGGCTGCCTGTGGCGGCAGTGGCGACAGCGCGCAGAACACGGACGCCGAGCAGGTCGCGACGGAAGAGGTCAAGCTCGAGGACGAGCAGGAGGCCCCGGCGGTCGATGCGGCGGCCTTCGACAAGGCACTCGCAGGCGGTCCGGTTGCGGACGACGCGCTCATCGCGGCAAGCGCCTGGGCGACCAAGGTCAAGGAGGCCGGCACGCTGCGCGTGGGCGGCGTGGAGACGTCAACGTTCTTTAGCCTGCTCAACGTCGAGGACGGGCACTATCGCGGCTTTGACGCCGGCCTGTTCCAGCTGCTCGCTCGCTACATTACCGGCGACGAGGCCAACTTTAAGCTGACGAAGGTCACGTCTGACACGCGCGAGTCCGTGCTGACCAACGACACGGTCGACGTCGTGTTCGCCACCTACTCCTACACGGAGGATCGCGCCAAGAAGATCGACTTCGCGGGTCCGTACTACACCTCCCAGCAGTCGATTTTGGTGAAGAAGGACAACGCGGACATCACCGGTCTGGACGACCTGGCCGGCAAAAACGTTGCCGTACAGTCCGGTTCCACCGGTCCGAGCATCGTGGAGGAGCTCGTGCCGGACGCCGTTCAGCAGCAGTTCTCTACCGACGAGGAGGCGCGTCTGGCGCTGGAGCAGGGTCGTGTCGACGCCTATGTTATCGACAACACCATGCAGATGGGCGCCATCGCTCGTAACCCCAGCAAGTACAAGATCGTGGGCGAGCCGTTTGGCGACATCGACCCCTACGGCATCGGCCTTTCCAAGGACGCCGAGGGCGCGGTGGACTTTGTCAACGACTTCCTTGCCGCCATCGAGGAGGGCGAGATCTGGAGCCAGCTGTGGCAGATCTGCATCGGTGACCGCATCGGCTCGACGGACGTGCCCGCGATTCCCGCAATCGGCGTATTCGAATAGGTGACGTAGCAAACGGGGATGCCCCCACCGTTACGCTTGCGTAGCGATGGGGGTTTCCTGCTTTGTGACCGTGGTATTCTCGACCTCGTTGACAAGAGAGAGGAGGAGTCGCATGGGATTTGCCGAAGTCTTTGAGGAGTATGGCGCTAACTACGCCAAAGCCATCTTCGAGACGCTCAGCATGACGGCGATCTGCTTTGCCCTTGCCATGGTGCTTTCCATCTTGATCACCGTCATGCGCGTGTCGCCCATAAAGCCGCTGCGTGTGGTAGGTGACTTGTACGTGCAGGTCTTTCGTAACATCCCCGGTGTCGCGCTGCTCATCGTGGTGGCGTATGCACTTCCCAACCTAAAGGTGGTGCTGCCGTGGAAGACCTGCGTGGAGGTGACGGTGGTGCTGCTCGCCTCCGCCTTTGGGTCAGAGAACTTCATGACGGGGATCAACGCCATCGGCGTGGGCCAGATCGAGGCCGCGCGCTCCATCGGCCTGACCTTTGGGCAGACCATGAGCAAGGTCGTCATTCCCCAGGCGCTGCGCTCGGCGGTGCTTCCCATGACCAACCTGCTCATTGCGACCATGCTTACCACGGCGCTGGGCTCGCAGGTGCCGCTTAACCCGCAGGAGCTCACGGGCCTGGTGAGCTACATCACCACGCGTAGCACCGGTGCGGGCATCATTCCGTTCGTGATTTCGGCCCTCTGCTATGCCGGCACCGCCTTTTTGCTGGGAATTGTGGGAAACCGCATCGACAAGAAGGTGAGGGTCCTGCGATGAGCGCACACACCGTGTCCATGCGCGATGCCTTGTACGAGGCTCCCGGTCCCAAGACGCGCCGCCTTACCATTGTGGGCACGATTCTGTCGCTCGTGCTGGTGGGCATCGGCCTGGCGCTCGTCGTGCGGCAGTTCTACGTCAGCGGGCAGCTCGACGCCAAGTACTGGGTGTTCTTTACGCAACTTCACACCTGGCGCTACCTGTTCGACGGCTTCTTGGGAACCATAAGGGTTGCCGCCATGGCAGGCGCCATTTCGTTGCTGCTGGGCGTGCTGCTCATGCTGGGGCGCATCAGCAACGTAAGGCCCTTGTCGGCGGTGTGCCGCGTCATTATCGACTTCTTCCGTGGTGTGCCGAGCCTGCTGCTCATCTACTTCTTTTATCTGGTGATTCCGCAGTACGGCATCCGGCTCTCCGCCTTTTGGATGATCACCTTGCCGGTGGCGCTGGCGGCGTCCGGCGTGCTGGCCGAGGTGTTTAGGGCAGGCGTCAACGCGGTGCCCAAGGGCCAGACGGAGGCGGCGCTTTCCATTGGCCTCACCCCCGGCAAGACCATGGTAAAGATCGTGTTGCCGCAAGCCCTGCGCATTGTGGTGCCGTCGCTCATATCGCAGCTCGTGGTGGTCGTCAAGGACACCACCGTGGCGTACGTGGTGAGCTATCCCGACCTCATGCAAAACGCGCGCGTGCTCATTACCACGCACGACGCGGTGGTGTCGGTGTACTTGGTGGTGGCGGTGCTCTACATCCTTGTCAACTACGCCATCAACCAGCTCTCCATTACCATGGCGCGCCGCAGCGGCAACCCCATAGTCTCTCGTACCACCGAAAACCCGACCTAAGGAGCGAGCATGGCCAACAACACGCCCGTGATCGAACTCAAGCACGTCGACAAGCACTACGGTTCCCTGCACGTGCTCAGGGACATAAACCTGGCCGTGCACAAGGGAGAAGTGCTGGTGCTCATCGGCCCGTCAGGCTCGGGAAAGTCAACGTTGTGTCGTACCATCAACCGGTTGGAGACCATCGATTCCGGCCAGATCCTCATTGAGGGGGAACCCTTGCCGCAGGAAGGCAAGGAGCTCGCCCAAATGCGCGCGGAGATCGGCATGGTCTTCCAGAGCTTCAACCTGTTCGCACACAAGACCATCCTGCAAAACGTGACCCTAGGGCCGATCGAGGTGCTCAAGACCCCCAAGGACGTGGCGGAGCGGGAGGCCATGGAGCTGCTGCGTCGTGTGGGCGTGGCGGAGCAGGCGGCCAAGGTGCCGGCGCAGCTTTCGGGCGGGCAGCAGCAGCGCGTGGCCATCGCGCGCTCGCTTGCCATGCATCCCAAGGCCATGCTCTTTGACGAGCCCACCTCCGCGCTCGATCCAGAGATGATCAACGAGGTGCTCGAGGTCATGGTCGAGCTGGCGCGGGAGGGGATGACCATGGTGGTGGTCACGCACGAGATGAACTTTGCGCGGCGCGTGTCCAACCGCGTGGTGTTTATGGCCGACGGGCAGATCGTGGAGGAGGGCACGCCCAGCGAGTTCTTTGACCATCCGCAGACCGCCCGCGCCAAGGACTTCTTGGATTCCATTCGCGGTCACTGACGCAAGGCGGACCATGGTGCGGCGGGCGTTTGTCCCATGCCGCTTGACGAGCGCGACGAAGGGGGCTGCCTCCTTTGGTCGCGCTTTTTATTGCGCGCTACTCGTCCCAGCTGCGCCATTCAAAGCCGTTGCGGGCACAGTAGTCCTGGGCGGAGGCGAGGAAGTCCGGTTGGCTGCTTGCCCATAGGGCAAAGTCGGGGATGTCTGCGATGATGGGGTCTGCCTCGTGGACGGCAAGCATGGTCTCCTCAAAGCTGTTGGGCACAAACGAGGGACGGTCCGGCAGGTAGACGTCCACGTAAGTCGGCTGCAACAGCAAATACGCCCCGCCGACGCACAGCCGGTCAAACCCACGGAGCGCGCGTCGTGCGGCGGACATGCGCCCAAGCTTGTACATAAGGATGACGCGGCTTAGATGGAACCACGCGTTGCCGTGTCGTCCCTCGCGTGCGTCCAGCCAGTTGAACCCGTCCTCGTCTTCCAGGCGAACCATCGCAAGGGCGCAGGTGAACCGCGCCCCAAGCGCGTCGAGCGGCGCGGTGGCGAGCAGCGACGTGCACGTGTCGACGGCCATCCTAAACCGCGCGGTGTTTATGCAGGTGCGTGCGAACGCGGCCTGCAGGCGCAGGCGGGGACGCAAGAACACGTTGGTCCAGGCGTCGCCGGTAACGCCCGCCTCGAGTGCCCCCAGGCGGTCCTGCGCGCGGGCCTCGAGCTCAAACAGGCGCTCGAACAGCTCGTTTTGGGGACGGTCTACCGCAAGCTCCGCGATAAGCGCCGCGTCCAGGCAGTTCTCGTCCAGCAAGAGCGCCTGCTGGCACGTTGCGGCAAGCGCGTCGAGCCGCCGCTTGCGCTCTGCGACGTATTGCGCGTCGTCTCGCAGGTCGTCGTCGCGAACCGACTCCTCAAAGGTGGCCAGGGCCTTGACGATAAGGGAAAACGCCTGCTCCTCGTCGTCGTCCACGAAGCCAAGAGGGTTTTGTCGAACGGCTAGCTCGAGTTCGGCAAACGCCTCGTCCGAAAGCGGGTCGAGCTTTTGCTTGCGCTTGAGCGCAAGACGCCGAACGAGTTCCTCTTGTGCGTTCATCGGTCTTCTCCGCTGTCGTTTTGCTGGCTTTGCTGTGCGAGCACGGCAAGCAGGGCCTGCGGCCGGCGTTTGGCGGCCATGCCAGACACCCACTCGCCAAGGACGCCGTGACCTTGCGGCTCCACGCCCTCCTGCAGCAGCACCATGCCTTCGCTTATGGCAAGGATTATCTCGTCTTCGCTATAGGGAATGACGGCCAGTCGAGAAAACACGCCGTCGGGGAGCTCGTTTTGCCTGATAAGAGCCTCTGCGGCATGCGGATACGAGGCGAGCAGCGCGTCGAGCACCGCCTCCGCCGCGCTTGGGTCGTGGCGTTTAAAATGGATGGCCAGGCGCGCAAGCTGCGTCCACGCGTCGTCTGGAGGACGAAGCCTGCCGGCGGCGTGGTTGGAGCTGACAAGCGCCTCCAGCCCCTGCTGGTCCTCGAGCTTGGCATAGGCGTATGCGGCGGTAAAGCGAACGTCGGCGACATCATGCGGGTCAAGCTCGAGCAGCATGTGGGACAGGCGCAAGGCCTCCTTGTTCCTGCCGCAGATAAGCGCCTCCTCGGCCTGTGCCGCAACCCAACGGACGTAAGGCCGCATGGCAAGGTCTGCCAAAAGACGATATCGCTCGTCCGGCTCGTCCAAAGGTATGCGCGCGCGTTCGCCCTCGCACCAAGCGCGCACCTCCTCCTGTCGCTCGTTCAAAAAGCCCAGGAAGGCGTCGAAGGAAGGGTTGGTGGCGGCCGCCTTCATACGGATGGCGTCGTAGCAGTGCGGATCCAGCGCTATGGCCTCGTCCAGCATGCGATGGCCGTCCTCTATGATTTGGGCCGCCTTGAGGTCGGTCGCAAAGGGAAGCTCGTAGTCGATGGCCCTGGTTGCCAGAACTACCAGATGAAACGCGCGGTCGCTGTCTGTTTGCGGAAGCGAGTCGCGGTCCTGTGCAAACCGGCGCCCAAAGGTCGCGAAGGTACGGGCGGCATTGCGCGCATCCGATTTGTGCAGCGATTGGGCAAAGCGAATGCCAAGACGCTGGTAGTCTTCGCGTTGCGGATCAAAGGCCATGGCTCCTCCCTTCACGTGCGGTGTGTTTACTGTACCCTGTATGGTAGCGGAACGCGAGCGAAAGGAAGCGCTAAATGGAATTGTTCGCCAAGGCAATAGAGCGTGCCCGGGCGGAGGACGACGCATACGTGGAGGGCTTGCGCGTGCAGGGCGGATCGCTCGACCAAGCACAGAGCCTGCGGTTCTTCGAGGTGCATGCCTGCGAGTTTGACCACTGCGGCTTTGCGGGATGCGACCTGCGCAAGGTCAGCTTCTACGACTGCACGTTTGTGGGTTGCGACTTTTCCAACGCATCCTTGGATGCGGCGTTCTTTGCACGGTGCCGCCTACAGAGCTGCAAGCTGGAGGGCGCGAGGCTCCATCAGGCGTTGCTGAGGTCGTGCAGGCTCGAGGACTGCGTGCTTCGCTATGCCAACCTGGGCGAGGTGACTCTGGAGGCAACGCTTCTTGCGGGGTGCGACCTGCGCGAGGCGTTTGTCAACGAAGCCAGGTTTCGCAAGCGTACACGGCTCGAGCGTTGCAGCCTGGTGCGAGCGGACCTGTTCCGCACCATGCTTAAGGGCATGGATCTGAGCACCTGCGACATTGGTGGGATTGCGGTGAGCGACACACGTCAAGAGCTGCGCGGCGCCATCATCAGTGCCGATCAGGCGGTGGACGTGGTGGGCATGCTGGGCCTGCGCGTTAAGGAGTACGAGTCGTAGGGGTTGGTTGCTTGGCCACTCGGCCGCTTGGACGCGGTTTTGGCCGATTGGGGCTAGGCCCCTTTCGGCCACTTTTGGTCCGGGGGCCATGCCCGGCCACACCATCGGGACAAAAAACGGTGGATGACGCTTACAACAACGTGCGCACGAATTCGCCGTCGGGCACCATGGGGGCAGGGCCGTCCGCGCGGAGCTGACGGGCCTCGTGCCCCTTGCCCAACACGCATACCACGGCGGGACGTCCGCATTCGCGCGCGAGCAAAACGCCCCGACGGATGGCGTCATATCTGCTCAAGACCACCTCGTGGCTTGTGCCGGCGGGAGTGGCCTCGCACATCTGGTCGCAAATGTGTTCGACCGGCTCTGGACCAGGGTCATCCTCGGTAAAGATAAGGTGATCGGCATAAGGAGCTGCCGCGGGCGGCATTTCGAACCGTCGCTCGGCACCCTTGCCGCCGGTCGCACCAAACACCGCCACAAGATAATGACGCGGAAAGCTCTGGCGCACCGTCGACAATACCTTTTGGACCGCCATACCGTTGTGCGCGTAGTCGACAATAGCCGTTGTCATGCCATCCGAGCTGGGAATTATGTCCATGCGGCCGGGCACGCGACACTGCGCGAGCCCATACGCGATCTGCTTTTGGTCGCAGCCAAGCTCTTGGGCTATGGCGATGGCCGCCAGCGCGTTTTCCACGTTAAAGGTCCCCGTGAGCCCTATGTGCATCGGCGCCGTCCAGCGTGGGGTGTGCGCAACGAATTGCAGTCCCGCGGGCGTGGCGCGCACGTCGCTTGCCCATATGTCCGCGCCTGACGGGGCGTCCTGGCCCAAAGAGAACGTCACCACTTTGTGGCATGCCCGTGCTGCGGCGCGGATGCGCTCTGGCTCCATGTCATACCGCGCGTTTACGACCGCGACCCGCGCATTGCGAAAAATCATGAGCTTGCTGGCAAGGTAGTCTTCAAAGGTGGGATGTTCGATGTCGGACACGTGGTCAACGCCAATGTTGAGAAATGCCGCCACATCGTACGATAGCCCGTCCACGCGCTGGTACTTGAGCCCCTGACTCGAGACCTCCATGACCATATCCAAGGATTTGCTGGCGGCATGTGACAAATGACGCCACAGGTCGGGTGCCTCGGGGGTGGTGTTCTTGGATGTTGTCTGCTCGATTCCGTCGTAGGTTTCCAGCGTGCCCAACGTCGCGGCGTGAGAGCGAGGCTCCGCGCCGTCCAAGATGGCACGAACGAAGTAACAGACCGTGGTCTTGCCTTTGGTGCCGGTAATGCCCACGACGTGCATGCGCTCGTCGGGATGCCCCCACGCATGCGCCGAGACGACGGCCATGGCGGATCGTATGTCCGTGCATACGAGGGCGGGGACGTCGGGGGCGATGGCCTCGAGTTCGGGAGCGCGCTGTTGGTCACATACGTACGCAACGGCGCCGGCGTCAAGCGCCGCCTGAAGGAAGGCGGGCTTGAACGCGCTTCCCTTGCATATGAACAGGTGATGCGGCTCCACCACGCGCGAGTCGCAGTCTGCGCCGGTGATCACGATGGGCTCGTCCGTCTGTGCGGGCAAGTGTATGGTGTCTGCCAGCAATCCCTTGCGTTGGAGCAGGGCCGCCAGCTCAAAAATGTTAGTAGTGTTCATGCGCGTAAGTATAGCGCATCCGTCGTCGCTCCTGCGCGCGGCAACCGCTTGGGTCGTCGTGGCGCCTGCGCGCTGGACGCGCTGGACGTTGCCGCTTCCACGAGGCGGTGGCTGGCCCAAGTCCCGTGCCCGGCGTCTGGTGTCCCGGCGCTCCTGGTGCCGCTTCTGGCGCCCCGGCGCCTGTTGGTTTTTTTCGTGCGAACTGACATGAGGTGTGATATACTCCCTTTGTTTGGGCGATTGGCGCAGTGGTGGCG
>JAGCBF010000360.1 GCA_017652285.1 Atopobiaceae bacterium | reverse complement strand
TACGGCGTGCGGCCGCTTGCTGGGACTAATTATTTGAACTATCACGTGGGCCTCCCTTAAGAGTCGAGGCGTCGGTGCCTTGGATTCGGGCGTATTGGAGCGCCGCACGTAGGGCGGCGTCGCGCGGGTGGGAAGCGGACGAAAGCGCGTCGGTCGGACTTGTCCCGTGCTTGGCCGGCGGCTCTTTGGCGAGTGTGCCTTGGACGCCATTGTCAGATAAAATCCTAAATCTTGTGATTACGGGAACGTGGAGAGTGTGGCGACGTTTGGGCAGCGCCCGCGCTTGTTGGGACCGTAGCTCGTCGCGACGTGCAAGCTCGTTTTGCGCGGCATAAAACAGCTGGGACGACACGAGCGGTGGATATTGGTCCGAGCCAGCATACAAAGTGTTTGCGAGCATGCGCTTGCAGGTTTGCGGCGCGCGGCTTATGCCAGCCTTGGCCCTGCAGGCGTTGAGCGAATCGCCGGCGACAAATGCACTAAACAGGGCTGTTAGCTGACGGCGCTCGTTTGGATCTGGCACTATGCGACCGTCGCGCATACGATAGCCAAAGGGAATCGTGCGTCGGCGTTGCGCGAGGGCGGGAGCTGGAGCGAGGTCGGGCCGCGTCACAGGCGAAGGCGGCACCACCTCCGTGGGCACGAGCGATTCGCAGAGAAGCAAGCCGCAGGTAAAGTGGCATTCCACACGATGGCGCGACCACACGACGGCCTTGTCGACATGTCGAAGAAAGATGGCTTCACCATCCTCACCAAGCGTCGGACACACGCCACGGGCCATTACGTCCGCGCGCAGACTGAGCGCCTGATGACGAGCCGGGGCTCCCGCGTAGTCCCGTAGCAGGTGAAGGGCCTTTTCGCCAAACGCAAGCTTATTGAACATGGTTGCCAGTGCGTTTTGCAGGTCGTCCACGTACGCTGCGGGCATGGCGCAGCGGGACGGGCTGTCTGCGGGACTTCGGTTGGGGCATCGGTAGAACGGGCGTGTGGTGCCGCCTCGGTAGAGCGTGGCGCCGCACGCGCCGCACACCAGCTTGCCCGAAAAGCAGTAGCGGCGTTTGCGCGTGCTCGATTGATCCTCGTGACGCGCGGCTGGCTGCGCATCTGCACGGGTGGGTTGGCCCGCCGTGCCGCGACGTTCCAGCTCCCGATTTGCCCTGGTAAACGTGTCGCGACTCACAAGCGCCGGGTGATGTTCTCTGTGCACATACCGGGCCAGCTGGCCCGTGTTTCTCTGCTTACGATACCGATCGTCCACAAAGGTCTTTTGATACAGCACGTCGCCGGTATAAAACAGGTTTTGAACCATATCGCGGACGGTGGATGCTCGCCATTCGTTGCAGGGCTTATCACATGCGCTATGCGCGTTGCCTCGCGCGTCACCACGCGAGACAAGCTCCGTACGCTCGCACGCGGAACCGTCCGCAGCGTCGCATGCCGCACGGTTCGCCTGCGTCCACGTGGGCACTCCCCTCGCGTTGAGGTTGCGCGCAATCGATGTCGGGCCCTCGCCCTCTAGCAGCGCTGCAAAGATGCCACGCACCACAGACGCCTCCTGCGGGTGCACCTCAAACGACCGGCCCAGCTTGCGATACCCGTACGGCACGCGCGACGGCAGGTACGTCCCAGCCTCGAATCGCCGCTGGATGCCCCACTTTACGTTTGCTGATAACGACCGCGACTCGTCTTGTGCCAGCGCCGATAATACCGAAAGCATAAGCTCGGACTCCTCGCGGTCGGTGTGGATGTTCTCTTTTTCGAACCACAGGGCTACGCCGAGCGACGTGAGCTGTCGCGTTATCGTCAGGCAGTCCGCCGTGTTGCGTGCAAACCGCGATAAGGATTTGGTGATGACCAGGTCCACGAGTCCGTTGCGACAGTCCGCGATGAGTCTCTGCAGCTCGGGGCGCGTGCTGGCGTTGGTGGCGCTTACGCCGGACTCCGCGTAGATGCCTGCCAGCTCCCAGGCGGGGTTGGAAAGGATGACGTCGCGATAGTGCGTGCGCTGGCTGGCGAGCGATGTCTTTTGGCTGTCCAGGGTTGTTGACGTGCGACAATAGCCGGCAACGCGGAGCTGGCGCGCCGACGCGGGCGGGGACGCGATGATGTATACGGTCTTGGGATGGTCCATGGCGGGTCCTTTCTGTACGATCGGTGCCGGGCGATTTCCGGCAACCCGGTGGTTGAAGGGGCATGCCCCGCCTGTCATTTTGGATGTTGCGTGCCCGACGGTCGGGCGGTTGGGTCGCGATCGCCCGACCGGGAGGGTCGGGCCGAAGTAGCCCAAAATGGCCGAAAGGACCCGGCGCAGGCGGCCAAATCGCTCGCCCCGGCCATGTGGTTGAAAAGGACGTAGCCCCAATCGGCCATCCGGGCGCGGGCCGATCCGTTCCGACCCCCGCCACCTGGCGGCGTGCCAAAACGAGTGCGCGAAAACGCACGAAAAGTCGAGGTTAGTGTAGTTTTGGAGGCTCAGGTTTTACGGGGCCTTTTTTGCGGTGCCTTCTACCTGCGCAAACGCGGGGCGTCTTTTCCGCCTGTGGCGAATCGGCACCCAAAAACTACACTAACCTCGAAAAAACGTGCACATTCGCGCACCCGGAATGGCACGGCGGCGGGCGGGGGCTCGGTTCGGGC
>JAGCBF010000359.1 GCA_017652285.1 Atopobiaceae bacterium | reverse complement strand
TTGAGGTCCGTCTTCATCATCACCTCGCCCAAGCCGGGTATCCCTTTTAAGAAGTTGACGCCTTCCGGGCTGGTCTTCCACTGGTGCAACAAGGTGGTGTAGCCCGCGCTGTTTACGGGCAGCGCGGAGTTCGAGTTCGGATTGTGGAAGGCGTCCGTCGAGACGATGAAGTTGCAAAGATATAGCATGATCCAGTTTGTCATGATGGAGGTTATGACCTCGTGAATGCCAAACCGGGCCTTGAGAAACCCTATGAACGCGCCGAGCAGCGCGCCGCCCAAGGCGCCGGCCAAGACCACGAGCGGGATCTGTATCGGAGCGGGAAAGTTGCACGTCACGCCCACGATGGTGGCGCAGATGGTGCCCAGGATGTACTGGCCCTCCGCGCCGATGTTGAACAGGCCGGTTTGGAAGGCAAAGGCCACGCCCACGCCCGTAAGGAGGATGGGGGTGGCCTTTATGATCACGTTGGAGATGTACTTGGGACGGCCAAAGGCTCCTCCCAGCAGCGCGCCAAACGATGCAATGGGATCGTATCCGGCAACCAGAAGCACCACGGCCGCCACCAAGAATCCCACCAGGACCGCGGCGATGGCACTAGCGATGGGCTTTTTCAAAAACCGAATGAATGCGTTCACTGCAGCTCACCTCCCGCCATGAGCAGGCCAAGCTGCTCCTCGTCCACCGTTCCCTGCTCAAACGTGCCCACGATCTTTCCGTGGTAGAGAACCGCGATGGTGTCCGACACGTCCATGACCTCGTCAAGCTCGTAGGAGACCAACAGGATCGCCGCGCCGCGGTCGCGCTCGGCGATGAGGGTCTTGTGCACGAACTCGATGGCGCCCACGTCCAGGCCGCGCGTGGGCTGGAAAGCGATGAGGATGTCGGGAACGTAGGAGACCTCGCGCGCGATGATCGCCTTTTGCTGGTTGCCGCCCGAAAGCCCGCTCATGCGCTCGTCCTCGCAGCCCGACGGCCGAATGTCGAACTGCTCTATGAGGCCGGTGGTGTAGGTGCGCAGCATGTCGTAGTCGAGCATGATGCCCTTGCCAAACATCTCCTCGTTGTGCCGTTCCAAAACGGTGTTCTCGGAAACCATCATGGGAAGCACCAGACCCCAGCGATGGCGGTCGGAAGGAATCGTGGCCACGGAGTGCTCGAACACGTTGCGCGGCGACGTGTTCTGCACCTGCTCCTCGCTCACCGTGATGGTGCCCGACTTGCTCCGAGCCAGGCACGTGATCGCGTCGATCAGCTCTTGCTGGCCGTTGCCGTCGATGCCTGCGATGCCCACGATCTCGCCCGCGCGCACGTCGAGGTTGAGCCCGCGCACCTGCTCGATGCCACGCTCGTCACACACCGTGAGGTCGCGTACGGAAAGCATGACCTTGCCTGGATGCGCCGGGGTCTTGTCGACCTTAAGGTTGACGTTGCGACCCACCATGCGTGCGGCAAGGTCGGTCTCGCTCGACTTGGCCACGTCGACGGTGCCCATGTACACGCCGCGACGGATGATCGAGCACTCGTGCGAGGAGCGCATGATCTCCTTGAGCTTGTGCGTGATGATGATGATCGTCTTTCCCTTGGACACCAGGTCGTTCATGATCTCGATGAGCTTGTCGATCTCTTGCGGGGTGAGCACGGCGGTGGGCTCGTCCAAGATCAGGATCTCGGCCCCGCGATACAGCGCCTTGAGGATCTCCACGCGCTGCTGCATGCCCACCGATATGTCCTGGATCTTGGCGTCGGGGTCCACGTCGAACCCGTACTCGTTCACCAACTCCACGACCTTCTCGCGAGCACGACGCATGTCCAGGATGCCTACGGCGCCACACACCTCGTCGCCCAGTATGATGTTTTCGGTAACGGTAAAGTTCTCCACCAGCATGAAGTGCTGATGCACCATGCCGATGCCCATGCCAATGGCGTCGGTCGGACTCGCTATGTCCACCTTGGAGCCATTGAGAAAAACCTGGCCCTCGTCTGCCTGGTACAGGCCATACAGGATGTTCATGAGCGTCGTCTTGCCGGCACCGTTTTCGCCCAAAATGGCATGGACCGTCTGCTTGCGCACGTCCAGGTCCACATGGTCCAAGGCGGTAAACTTTCCAAACCGTTTAACGATGCCATGCATCTGCACCGCATAGTCGGGGCTTGCCTCCATGTGCCACCTCCCTTTTCTCAATAGATAAAAACAGTATATATAACAAAGCCGACCGTTACGGGCCAAATGCCCGCAACGGTCGGCAAATAGTAACGTTGCTAAGCCCCTTGCAGACTAAAGCGTCTTGACATAGGCCTCGAGGGTCTCCTTGGAGTCGGGAACCTCGATCTTGCCCGACTTGATGTCGCCAAACAGGGCGATGGCCGCCTCGTACACCTCGTCGGGAAGCTTGTCATGCGTCTCGGCGATGCCGACCGCGTCGTCGGCCGCGCCAAGCACGAGGTTCTGGCCGCCCTCGACGCTGCCGTCGATAAGGCCCTTGCTAATGGTCATGACGGCCACGTCGACGTTCTTGAGGGCAGAGGTGATGATGGTGTCGTACTCGGGGAACAGCGCCGCCTGGTCCTGGTCCACGCCGATGCTGTACACCTTGGCGTCGTTGCAGGCCTCCAGCATGCCCACGCCCGCGCCGCCGGCCGCATGGAACATGACGTCGCAGCCGTCCTTGATCATCTTTTGCGCGATGGACTTGCCCTTGGCGGCGTCGGTAAAGGACTCCGCGTACTGCCCGACGTAGGTGACGCTGGTGCCCTGCTCCTTGTTGGCGTACTCGACGCCCGCGTAATAACCGTACTCGAACTGGTGGATCGTCTCGGACTCCTGGCCGCCAATGAAGCCGACCTTGCCCGAGTCGCTCATGCGCGCCGCGATGTAGCCCGCGACAAAGGAGGGCTCGTGCGACTTAAACGCCACGGCGGTGAGGTTGGACGCGCCGGACTCGTTGGTGCCCTCGATGGAGGCGAACTTGACGTCGGGGTTCTGCTGCGCGGCGGTGTTGATGGCGTCGCTCATGGCATAGCCGATGCCCCATACGATCGTGGAGCCGTCGTCTACCGCCTTGTCCAGGTTGGTCACGAAGTCGGCGTCCTGCTTGGACTCCATGTAGGAGACGGACCAGCCGTTCTCGCTCTCGAGCTTCTGCAGACCGGCCCACGCCAGCTGGTTGAAGGATTGGTCGTTCACGCCACCCGTGTCGGTTACCATCTCGATGCTGACGTCGGTAGCGCCTGCCGTTGCGTCGGCAGCGGTGTCGGTGCTGCCTGCCGCGTCACCCGAGCCGCCGCCACATGCCGCGAGCGAGACGGTGCCCAATCCCAAGGCGGCCAAGAACGAGCGACGCGTCATCTGATCCTTCATAAGCTTACTCCCCTTCTGTCATGCGGGAACTTCTCCCGCGTTCGAACAGCATCAAAATAGTAGCACACGCAGATGGGGGCAGACGCGTCCGTCGCCACCTTTTAGGTGACGGGTGGCAACGCCTAAGACGGCAGGCCTCCCCCGCCCGTCACGCGCTACCCAACCGCGACGTCAAGCGCGATCTTGACCATGTCGTCAAACGTGTTCTGGCGATCCTCTGCTGGCAAGCTTTCGCCGGTCAGCGGGCGGTCGGACACGGTCATGATGCCCAGCGCCTTCTTGTGCGCCTTGGCGGCATTGAGGTACAGGCCCGCGAGCTCCATCTCCACGCCCAATATGCCCATGTCGGCCCACTTGTCAAAGGCGCTGTCGTCGCGATAGAAGAGGTCCGTCGACAAGATGTTGCCCACGTGGTAGGCGATGCCACGCCGCCTCGCGGACTCCACCGCGCGCTCGAGCAGCCCATAGTCTCCCACCGGCGCGATGGTTCCCGACAGGCCAAACTGGTCGATCACGCTGGAGGTCGTGCTGGCCGCCTGGCCCAAGATCACGTCGCGCACCTGGACCTGCGGCGCGATCCCTCCGGCGCTGCCAATGCGAATGATGGTGTCCACGTCGTAAAAGTTGTACAGCTCGTACGAGTATATACATATCGAGGGAATGCCCATGCCACTACCCATTACGGACACGGGCACCCCTTCGTAGGTCCCCGTGTACCCAAGCATGTTTCGCACGCTCGAAAACAGCCTGGGATCGTGCAAAAACGTCTCGGCAACGTGCCGCGCCCGCAAGGGATCGCCGGGCATAAGAACCACCTTGGCGACTTCTGTGGGTTGTGCGCTGTTATGTGGCGTTGGCATGTGTCCCCCTATCGACGCCTGTTTGGGGAAGAGTTTACTACATCAAACGTTGCAGCCCATCAGCACCATCAAATGTGCGTCAACTTGCGTTACGCGTCAACTCATTTTGTCGGCTGTGCTATTATCCATAGATGAACTAATCTACGTAAAAGGACAAGGGAGACATCGCTTGATGGAGCATTTCAACAACAATGGCAAGCGTTCCGTCTTGATCGTAGAAGACAACTTGATCAACCGAGAGATGCTCTGCGCGATCCTCGAGGACGACTTCGAGGTCATCGAGGCAGAGAACGGCTTGGTAGGTTTGCA
>JAGCBF010000358.1 GCA_017652285.1 Atopobiaceae bacterium | reverse complement strand
GTGCCATGGGTGGAGAAGTACTGGAACTGCTGAATGAACGTGCCGAGCGTCTTGAACGCGAGGCCGAAGAGCGTGGCTACCGCGATGGAATCATTCAGGGCGAGAAGCAGGGCATCGAGCAAGGTATCGTACAGGGTATCGAGCAGGGCATCGAGCAGGGCATCGACGGTCTCGTAGCCGAACTCACGGAGCGAGGCGTAGACGAGAACCTCATCCGCGAGGCCATTCTTGCCCTCAAGCAAAGTCGCGAGGCGTCACAGCTCGACACCCGCTCCGACGGCAGCAGCTCAGACACCGGCTGCAGCCCCGACCACATCTAAACACCCGCGCGCGCAACGCCACACCATGGTCGCATCCGGCACAATCAAAGAAAAGACACGGCATGACAACGCTGGTTAGCTGCATGTTTGTAAGGTCCAAGACGGAGCTTCCCACCGATCGGTGGCATTCGGCAATCGTGTATGTGCCTCGCGGCGCCACGATCATGCGCATGCACGGGCAAGAGGCGCCCTTTGAGCTATCCCCCGACACGGGCGACATGTTTGTGGCAAACGCCGGCGAGAAGGGCACGATCGCGCCGCAATCCGGCGCCCTGGTGCTGGTGTTCCTGCTCGACGCGCGCCAGGTGCGACGCATGGTAAACGACCGTCCACTGTGGTTTGCGTGTAACCCCGCAATGCGCCACCAGGAGCGCTACGACGCGCTTCGCCACTACCTCCAAGCATACGTACGAGTGCTCTCCGAAACAGGAGACTTTGCCGAACTGCACAAAAGCGCGGCGGAACTCGCCGTAGTCCAGTGCCTGCTCGACGGCTACACGGGAGGGGCCGAGCAGACCCGGACCAGGGCGGAGCAGTTCTGCTCCTACGTAGACGCGCATTACGACGAGCCACTGAGCCTTGCCAAAGTGGCTCGTCACTTTGGCCTGTCTCCCGAATACATGGCAAAGGTCTTCAAGCGTGAGGTCGGACAAACGTTTTTGGCCTACCTCACGTCCGTGCGCCTTGACGTGGCGTGCGCCCAGTTGCGGCACACGAGCAATACCGTAACGCGCATTGCCCTTGAGGTGGGCTTCCCCAACGTGGCGTCATTCAACCAGGCGTTTCGTCGTGCCTTTGATACAACGCCCTCCAAGTACCGCAAGCAGCATTCCGTTGAGGCCCAAGGCGGGCAGACCGGAGTTCCCGCCGCGGCCAAGGCGCTCTTGTCACCCGAGGTCGAGCGCGACGACGAGCCGCGCGACCTCATAATCGACCTCAACAACACGGCAACGTCCCTAAGGCCCTGGCGCGACATGTTGGGCATCGGGAGCGTCGAGGCGCTCGAGCATGCCCGCGTGCGCGAGCAGGTCGCATGGTTGCACAAGCGCCTGCGCTTCTCGTATGGCCGCGTTTCCTACGACTTTGGACAATGCCGTACGGCGCGGGACATGTACCAACTGGAGGATTGCTTCGATTTCCTGCTCAACGCAGAGATTGTTCCCCACGTCACCATGCTCGTTACGGCCAACGCAGACGCTCCGTCCTACCTAAGCACGGTCGTCGAGGTGCTGCGCCGCTTTATAAACCGCTATAGCCTAAGAACCATACGCTCCTGGAGGTTCGAACTGCGGGCCCGCACGGGTCTTGACCCCTGCGACCCAGCGTTTTTGGAGCTCTTTGCGTCCTTGTCCGACCAACTGCCCGCCATTGGGCTGGACGTCGCGCTCTGCGGCCCGGGCTGCACCCTATCTGCTCAAGCGGCCAACCTCAGGCGGTTTTTGCGGGCGGTCCGCGCTCGCGGCATAGCGCTTGGAGGGGTGAGCATTGCCATACGGTCAAACATCGTCGCCGCGTCTGACGGCGAAATCGTACGCACGGCGGACCGGCGCGCCCTGCACAACCTGTTTCTTGCCTCGGCACGGGCGGTGTGCGCGGCGCACCAGATCGACCCCAGCTGCAAGGTTGGCTGCATGATCGCAAGCATGCACAAGTACCCGCTCACCTGCAACCCCGCAGACGTGCGCTTGGCGCAGGTCACCAACCAAATGGGCTACCTGTTTGCCGGCGACGTAATGGTGCGGGGCGCCTATCCCAGCTATGCCCGGCGCTACTTTGCCGAGCACGACATAGAGGTTGAGGTGACGCCAGAAGACAAGGCGCTGCTGGCCGCCGGTACCGTGGATTTCTATAGCTTTAGCTATTACGCCACAGATTGCGTGGGCGTTGACCCAGACGCCCCGAGCGCGACCGGCAACATGTCCGGAGGCCTCAAGAATCCGTATCTTAAGGCCAGCGAATACGGTTGGCAAATCGACCCCACGGGCCTGCGCGTGCTTTTGGGCGAGCTTTGGGACCGCTATCAGGTGCCCCTGCTCATCGTGGAAAACGGACTGGGCTGCCACGACGACCTCGTCGTAGAGGCGGACGGCACGCGCCACGTGGATGACGACTACCGCATTGCGTACCTGCAAGCGCACATCGACGCGTTACGCGAGGCCGTGGCAGATGGCGTGGGCGTGTTTGGCTACCTGCCGTGGAGCGCCTTCGACCTGGTGGCGCTCTCTACGGGCACCATGGAGAAGCGCTACGGCCTGGTCTACGTGGATCTGGACGACAATGGCGTGGGCACGCTCGAGCGCACGCCCAAGAAGAGCTACTACTGGTACCGCGACCTCATTGCGTCGTAAGTCCCCAACCCATCGCGCCAAAAAAGCGCCCCCAACGTCTCGGACGAGGTGTTGGGGGCGCGTCTCGTATAAGGCCAAGACTTAGACCATATACGGCTTAAGCGCGTCAAGCACGTATGCGTTCGCCTGACGGCAAAGCTCGGCGTCGGGCGCCTCGGCCAGCACGCGCACCAAGTCCTCGGTGCCGCTGGCGCGCATGAAGCAACGGCCACGGTCGCCCAGGAACTCCTGCGCGGCCTTTTCGGCGTTGCGCACGTTCTCGTCGTTCATCGCGGCGTTCTTGTCGGTAACCTTTACGTTGTCGAGCTGCTGCGGATACAGATGCACCGGGCGAACCAGCGTGGCCAGGCTCTCCTTTTGCGCACGGATGGCCTCCATGACGCGCAGGGACGTCATGATGCCGTCGCCGGTGTTCTCGATGTCGCCAAAGATGATGTGGCCGCTCTGCTCGCCGCCCAGGCTGTAGCCCTCCTCGCGCATCTTGGCATACACGTACTTGTCGCCCACGGCGGTGTCCACGTGCGCGATGCCGATCTCTTCCAGCGCCTTGAAGAAGCCAAAGTTGCTCATGACCGTAGGAACCACGGTGGACTTGGCCAGCCCGCCGTGCTGGTTGAGGTAGCGACCGCACACGTACATGATAAGGTCGCCGTCCACCACATGGCCGCGCTCGTCCACGGCAAGGCAGCGGTCCGCGTCGCCGTCGTAGGCAAAGCCCACGTCCAGGTTGTTGCGCAGCACGTAGCTCTGGAGCTGGTCGATGTGGGTGGACCCGCAGTTGACGTTGATGTTGAAGCCGTTGGGCGTGTTGTTGAACACGTACACGTCGGCGCCGAGCGCGTCGAACACGGGCTTGGCAACAGAGGATGCGGCACCGTTGGCGCAGTCCAGGCCCACCTTTACGCCCTGCAGGCTAAAGTTGGCGCTTGCAATAAGGTGCGCGATATAGCGGTTGCGGCCCTGCATAAAGTCAACGGTCTGGCCAATGGCGTCGCCGGTTGCCAAAGGCACATCAACGTTACCGTCAATGTAGTTCTCCACCTGCGCAAGCACGGCGTCGTCCATCTTTTCGCCGTTGCTGTTCACGAGCTTGATGCCGTTGTCGGTAAAGGGATTGTGGCTTGCGGTGATCATGATGCCGCAGTCAAAGTTTCCGTCGGCCGTGACGTACGACACGCCCGGCGTGGGAATGACGTGCAGCATGTAGGCGTCCGCACCGCTGGCGACAAGACCGGCGACAAGCGCGGACTCAAACATGTAGCTGGAACGACGCGTGTCCTTGCCGAGCACGATGCGGGCTTTTTTGCCCTGCATAAGCCCGTAGAACCATCCCACAAAACGACCGATCTTAAAAGCGTGGTCCACGTTGAGGCCCTCGTTGGCCACACCGCGGAACCCGTCGGTTCCAAAGTACTTCAGATCATATTCCATAAGAGCTCCTATCCTCTTTGGTCGGCTTTTCGCCCACATATAACGGCAAGATTTTACCAGCCATTGGCACGCGATGGAACGTTGCCATCTTGAATAAACGCGCGCGTAACGGTTTAGACAAGAACTTGGCCGATTGATGTGGCCGATTGGGGCGAGGCCCCTTTCGGCCAAGTTGGTTTTTTTGGCCGAAAGGGGCCTCGCGCAGGCGGCCACTCCCCACAAAAAAGCCCGCCGGAAACGAATCCCAGCGGGCCTGTGCGTAGGCGATATAAGCGTACGTCTTAGCGCTTGGAGAACTGCGGACGCTTGCGGGCCTTCTTCAGGCCGTACTTCTTGCGCTCCACGGAGCGTGCGTCACGGGTGAGGAAGCCTGCCTTCTTGAGGTCGGCGCGATACTCGCCCGCCTCGAGCAGCGCGCGGGCAATGCCCAGACGAAGCGCGCCAGCCTGGCCGGTGATGCCGCCGCCCTGGCAGTTTGCCATAACGTCAAAGCGCTCGACCGTGTCGGTCACACGGAAGGGAGCAAGAGCGTTGTCTACGAGCTGCTGGCGACCAAAGTAGTCGGCAGCATCGCGACCATTAACGGTAACCTTGCCGGTGCCGGGGACGAGGCGCACGCGCGCGACGGCCTCCTTGCGACGACCGGTACCCGTGTAAACTGCGGTGTTATCAGCCATCGGTTACGCCTCCAGATCAATCTTGACGGGATTCTGAGCTGCATGCGGATGCTCGGGGCCAGCATAGACCTTGAGCTTCATGCCCTGCTTGCGACCAAGGGTCGTGTGGGGAAGCATGCCCTTGATGGCGTGCTCGACCACGCGCTCGGGATGCCTGGCCATGGCGTCCTTGTAGGACTCGGTCTTAAGACCGCCGAGCCAACCAGAGTAGCGCCAGTAGGACTTGTGCTCTGCCTTGTTGCCGGTGAGCTTGACCTTGTCGGCATTGATGACGACCACGAAGTCACCGGTGTCGGTGTGGGGCGTGTACTGGGGCTTGTTCTTGCCGCGCAGAATCATCGCCGCCTTGGTGGCGAGACGACCAAGCGTCGCACCGTCGGCGTCGATGAGCACCCACTTGCGCTCGACCTCGCCGGGCTTGGCGTAATGAGTCGACTTGTTCACTTGACTCCTCCATACGTACGATAGTCGACAGTCCCTGGACTGACTGCCGTTGCTTTTTGTGTTTTGCCAGAGATTACGGGGCTCTGCAAAAGAAGCTTCCAAAGTATACAGCACCCCACAGGCATAAAACAGCAGCTACAAGAGAAAATCCACGATTTCCTGCATTCTTTTTTGCGCCTGCGCACGCCCTTGCAAATACAGGTCCAGCAAGGGCTCGCCCGCATGCTCGTTGGTGGCCACGGTCACCGGAACCTCGGGTGCCAAGACCACGATGCGGCCCTGGCGCTCAAGCTCCCAAATGTACTCGCGCTGCTCCATGTAGCGCTTGGCACGCGATCTTAGCGCCTCCACATACAACGGGTACTCCGTATAGCGACGGCTCAGCAGCGCCATGCGTTCGAGCTGCTGCCCCTTGACGTATTCTCGGTGCTGCGTGAGCACCACCACCGCGCGGTCTGCCGGCGCATAGTCGACAACGTCGGGCGGACGCACATCGCCCAACGCGGCCGCAACGGCCACGGAATCGGTGGTACCGCCGTCCAAATACCTATGCCCATCTATGGTCACGGCAGACGAAACCAGCGGCAGCGAAGAAGACGCGCGGATCATCTCCACGTCGTCTGGCAGGCTCTTGACCTCAAAGTAGCGCGGCGTACCAAACACCACGTCGCTCGCAACCGCAAACAGCCGCAGCGAGCTGCGATTGAACGTCTCCACGTCGCAGGGGTCGAGCTCGTCCTGCACGGTGTGATACAAAAAGTCACCCCCGGTAAGGTTTCCCGTCGTCGCAAGCGAGAAAAACGACATCATGCGCTTGTCATCCCTAAACGCCAGCATGACGCGTATGGTGCGGCCAATCTGACGCGACCGGTAGTTCGTGGCGTTGAGCGCGCCGGCAGACGTCCCCCACACGCTCGCGAAGTCATATACGCCCTGCTCCATCAGCGCGTCCAGCACGCCCGCAGTAAACACCCCGCGGTATCCCCCACCCTCCAGCACCAGGGCGTTTTGTCGATTCACGTTGTCCACCTCTTTCCATGGTCGCGTGCGTCCACGCGACCACGCTATATGTCTATGCCCAAAACAGATGCAATGATTTCCAGCAGCGCCTCGTCCGATACGTCAGGGTTCTGAAAGAGCAGGCTCATCACCCCAATGCAGAGCACGTACATCATCTCGCGGGCGTGCCGCATGGGCTCCCTGCCGCTCGACGGATCGTACAAGGAAAGCAGCATTGAGCTGCTCCTTTCTGATATGCGCTCCGAACAGCGCACGGTAAACTGCTGCCGTAAAAACGCGTTGTTCTCGGTCAGGATGTATCGGCCAAAGGAGTCGTCGCCCAGCAAGAACGAGCGCAAGACCAAAACGGCACCCCTCAGCATTTCTCGCATGTCCTTGTCGTCGCGGCTCATGGCCCACTGCTCCAGCCGCATCATAAAGTCATCCACCCTATCGTCGATAACCGCATCCACTATGGACTTTTTGTCGGCAAAGTAATGGTAGAACAGGCTCCGGGCAACGCCCACGCGATCCGTAATGCTTGCAATTGACGTTTTGATGAGCCCGCGCTCCACAAAGAGCGACAAGGCCGCATTGATAAGCTCTGCCCTGCGTTTGTCCATCTCCACGATCGTATCGCCTCCCTTTGACGAATCGTCAACAGATTATACGAAAAGATGGCGGTATACACATGCGCGGCTTGGGGTAACGCAGAGACAATCGACGACTAGATCGACACCTCAAAGAAGTCCAGCGTCTCCAGCGCCCACAGGGCCTTTTCGAGGTAGCTGTCGTCGATGATGGGCCAACGGAAGTCCAAGCGGAACAGCGCATTGGTCGTAAAGCGCGAGTTCGCCTCGACGAGGACCAGGTCCTCCCCCTTGCTGCTGTCGTAGGCCACCAGCGACAACACGGCGCCGCTGTCCTCCTCGCGCTGCGCGGCCTGGGCCATGAGCTGCTGGAACTCCTCGTCGGCGACGATGTCGACCTGATGGCCCGACCTGCAGATGGCAGCGATCAGGTCCGCCGTCGTGATGGTGTGGTTGTTGTACATGTTGAACACGCTAAAGCGTCTGTCCACGCCCCCGAGCTTGAGGACGGCCTGGGCCACCGCGTCGATGGGCGAGAACTCTATCGGCAGCTCGAGGACCGAGAAGGGACATTTGCCCAGGCGCACGTAGGCCCACAGCGAGCGGACGAACGCGTTGGTCTTGAAGTTCATCTGGAACTCGCCGTCGCTCAGCCTGCCCATCAGGTTGCCCGCACGCAGGATCACGGCGTCGAGCCCCCGCTCGACACGCGCTTCCAGGACGGCACGCTCGGCGAGGAACTTGGTCCGGACGTAGTCGTTGTCGACGTTCTGCCCAAAGAACAGCATGTTCTCTTGCAGGACCGGTCGCTGCAACGACTCAGTGAAGCCAGCCACCGAGAGCGTGGAGATCTGCACGAGGCGCAGGTCGTTGCGCAGGCAGACGTCGATCAGGTTCTCCACGCCATGGAAGTTGACCCGGTCGAGCAGGTCGTCCTTCACGAAGTGCTTCACGCTCGCGGCGCAGTTGATGACGGCGCGCGCTTCGACCCGATCCAGCGCGCGCATGCTCTCCGGGTCGGTGATGTCGCCCTCCACGCAGATGATGCGGTCACCAAAGAGCTCCCCCATCGGCTCGCCGAAGTAGTACGTAAGCTGCATCATCAGGCGCCGCTCGGGCGTCATCGAGCGACCCTTGCGCATGAGGCAGGTGATCGTGGCGTCCGTCTGGTCGAGAAGGGCCTTGAGCACGTGGATGCCGAGGTAGCCCGTCGCGCCGGTCAGGATCACGTTGCCCAGCTCTCCCGAGCTGATCTCGTCCACGTGCTCCATGCTGTTCATCGAGATAAGCTCGTTAATGGCCGTGTAGTCGTAGTCCACCACCTGGCTGAAGCCCTTCCGTTCCTCGACCCCCTCGATGACCTGGGCAAGCCCACGCGGCGTGGGATGGTCGAAGATGTCCTTGTAGACGATGGAGTAGCCCCGGTTCATGGCGAACATCACGATCTGCGCCGCAGTGATGGAGCTGCCGCCGAGGTCAAAGAAGCTGTCTGTCGCGCCGACCTTCTCCAGACCCAGGATCTCCGCGAACCTCTCGCAAAGCTCCCGCTCGAGCGGCGTCTGGGGCTCGACGTACTCGTGCGACTCACCCCGGGGCTCGGGCACGGGAAGCGCCCTGCGGTTGACCTTTTGGTTTTGGTTCAGCGGGATCTCGTCGAGCTGCATCCAGGCGGCAGGCACCATGTAGGCGGGCTTCTTGCCCAAGATGAAGGCGCCCAGGCGGCTGAAGTCCACGGGTTCGTCGGCGACGACGTATGCGGCGATGTACTTGCCGCCCGCCGCCTCGTGGTCAAACGCCTGGACCGTCACATCGCGGATGCCCGGGAACTCGCGGATCACGGCCTCGATCTCCGACAGCTCCACGCGGAAGCCGCGTACCTTCACCTGCCCGTCGTTGCGCCCGACGAAGTCGATGCGGCCGTCGGCCAGGCGACGGACCAGGTCTCCGGTCCGGTACGCGCGCTCGAACCCCTCGGTCGTGCAGAAGAGGTTGGGCACGAAGGCCCGCTCGGTGATCTCAGGGCGGTTCAGGTAGCCGCGACCCACGCCAAAGCCCGCAATCCACAGCTCACCCACGGCCCCGACGGGAAGCTCGTGGCCCTGCTCGTCCGTGACGTAGAGCTTGTAGTTGGACAGCGGTGAGCCGATCGGAATCCGCTCGTAGAGCCGGTCGACCAGCTGCGTGGTGGAGAAGATCGTGCACTCCGTCGGGCCGTAGCCGTTCGTGAGGGCATAGCCTTGAGGCGGCACGAGCGGCACGAGCCTCTCTCCGCCAACGGACAGGTGTCGCAGCGACGTGTCCTCGATCCCCGTGGCGAACATGCGGCCCATCTGGGTCGTCATGAAGACGTGGGTGACCCCGCAGGCGCGGTAGTGTTCGTTAAGCTTGGGCAGGTTCAGGCGCAGCTCCTCGGGCACGATGCACACGGCGGCGCCCGTGGTGAGCGCGGGCCACAGGTCCATCATGCAGGCGTCGAAGCCAAAGCTGGCGTAGGCCGCCACGACCGACTCGCAGCTGAGCTCGTAGTGCGTGCGGTACCAGTCACAGAAGTTGACCAGGTTGTGGTGCTCGAGCATCACGCCCTTGGGCTGGCCGGTCGTGCCCGAGGTGTACAGGAGGATGAAGAGGTCGTGCGGCTCGTTGACGTGAGCCGGCGCGGGGCCCGCCGGCAGCGAGGGGATGTCCTGCAGCGTGAGCGTCGGGCCATCGTAGTCGGGCAGCAGGTGCGTGAGGCCCTCGTCGGCGATCAGCAGCTTGGCACTCGCATCGTTGACCATGTACTGCAAGCGCTCGGGCGGATATCCGGGGTCGAGCGGCTGGTAGGCGGCACCGGCCTTGAGCACGCCCAATGCGGTCACGGCCATGTACTCGCTGCGCGGAATCAGGATGGAGACGGCGTCCTCCCGACCGATGCCCAGGCCTTGGACGTACGCGGCAATGCGATCCGACAGCTTGTCGAGCTCGCAATACGTCATGCGCAGGTCCCCGTACATCAGCGCGGTGCGACTCGGGTACTGGCGGGCGGCGCGGCGGAAGAGCGTCACGACGTCCGTGTTCTCCACGGGCTTCTCCGTGGCGTTGAATGCGGCCAGCTTCGAGCGGATGCGCGGCGAGAGCAAAGACAGCTCGTCCGTGCGTTCGTCACGCAGCAACGCCTGGGCGACAACGGCCATGCTATCCATGATGGAGCGGACCTGCCACTCCTCGTAGTGCCTCGCGTCGTACTCGCACTCGAAGCGGTAACCGTCGGCCGTGTCGAAGACGAAGAAGATCAGCTCTTCCTTAGCGGCGTTGGGCTGCAGCGCGGCCGCAGTGGCCGGCAGGCCCCCGAGCGTGTCCAACTCGCCGAGCGCCGCCTGATAGACAAAGAGGATGTTTGGCTGCAGGTCCAGCTCGTGGGCGATCTCGGCGAAGGAGTAGATGTCGTGCGACATGCTTTCTGTGAGCTGCCTGCCCATGCGCCCCATGAAGCTCCGGCCGCCCTCGCCTTCCCGCAGCTCGCACACGACCGGCAGCGTGTGGACAAACATGCCGACGGAGTTTGTCAGGCGCGAGTCGTTACGCCCGTTGTACACCGTGGCGTAGACGCAGTCCCTGCGCGCGAGGAAGCGGCTGAGCGTCAGCCCAAAGGCGGCGTTCCACAGGGCGTTGGCGGTGAGCTTCTCCTCGCGCAGGATCTGCTCGACCCGGCGGCGGTCTACCGCAACGTCGAAGGACAGCAGGCCCGGCCCAGCCGTGCTCTCGTCGCGGTCCCGCACAGGCAGGCAGTCCGAGTCCCGGCCCGCCAGCAGGGCGCCAAAGTAGCCCCGCGCCTCGTCGTATTCGGCGCTCGCACGCAGCTCCCGCTCGGCCAGCGCCGCCTCGAAGCCGGTGAAGTTCTCCTTCTTCAGGCTCTCGCCAGCATAGGCGCGCTCCACGTCGCGGAAGAACACGCTCATGGACTCCCCGTCAAAGACGAGATGGTGCGCGTCGAAGAAGAGCCAGCGCGCGTCGCCGTCCCGTATGAGGGCAATCCTCACCAGCGGGGACCCCGTAAGACGGAACGGGTGGACCAAGCCGGGGAAGCCCAGCGGGAGCTCGGAGAGGTCCAGCTCATCGATCTGCAGCTCGGCCTCATCGCGGCGCTCGGCAAGGACCTCGCCGCTCTCGGTCGCCACGAGCTGCGTTTTGAGGTACGGATGGGCGTTGGTCGCCGCGCGCAGGGCGGCCTTTAGCCGCGTGGCGTCCACACCGGGGTCCAGGCGGATCTGGAAGGGAAGGTTGTAAGTCGTGGAGAGCGGGTTGGCCAAACAGTCCACGTACACGCCCTGCTGGACCTGCGTTAGCGGGTAGAGGGTCTGCCGCTCGTAGGTCTTGTCCTTGCCCGCCGAACGGAAGAACGACGCGATCTGGCGCACGGTGTGCAGCACAGCCAGGTCGCTGAAGCGCGCCGAGCGCCCGAAGGCCTCAGATAGCAGGACGTTCAGGCGCATCGAGGCGATGGAGGACAGCCCCGCCTCCTCCAGGTCGGTGGTGACGCCAAAGTCGCTGTGCCCGAGCGCTTCGGCCGCGCAGCGGAAGGCGAGCTCCTCGTCTGGCGACTCGGGCTTCGCCAGATCGACGGCCTCGTGTTTGGGCAGCGGCAGCGCGCGCTTGTTCACCTTGTAGTTCTGAGTGAGGGGAATGGAGTCCAGCTGCATGATCGAGGCGGGGACCATGTAGGGCGGCTTCTTCTCCAATATGAAGGCCTTCATGCGAGCGACGTCCACAGGCCCGTTGGACACCACGTAGGCCGCCAGCTGCTTTAGGCCGGTGCGCGCGTCGGCAAAGGCCTGCACCGTCACGTCGCGGATGCCCTGGAACTCGCGGATGACCGTCTCGACCTCCGGCAGCTCGATGCGGAAGCCGCGCACCTTGACCTGGCTGTCCTTGCGGCCAATGAAGTCGACGACGCCGTCGGGCAGCATGCGGACCACGTCACCCGTGCGATAGGCCTTGCCGTAGGCGGGGTCGTCCGAGAAGGGATTGGGGACAAAGACACTTTCGGTCTTGTCCGGCAGGTGGAGGTATCCGGCGCTTACCCTGGGCCCTGCGACCAACAGCTCGCCCGGCGCGTAGGCCGGGAGCCTGCGCAGCTCACTGTCCACGACGTAGAGCTTGACGTTGGCCAGCGCGTGGCCGATAGGGACGCGGTGGTAGAGCCGGTCTACCCGCTGGATGGACACGAGCACCGTGCACTCGGTCGGCCCGTAGGCGTTGAAGAGCCGGACCTTGAGCTGCGAGGGGTCCAGGGGCGCGAGCGTCTCGCCGCCCACCATCAGGTCCTTCAGGCTGCCGCCCGCATAGCTTTGGGCGAACTGCCTGCCCACCTGCGTGGTCATCAGGCTAATCGTGACGCCGTGGCGGTTGAAGTACTCCCCGATCGCCGGCAGGTCCAGGCGGATGTCGTCCGGCACAATGCACAGCGAGCCGCCGCTGGTGAGAATCGGATAGAGCTCGATCATGTGGGCGTCGAAGCCGTAGCTGGCATAGGCGCCGTAGCAGGCAGCTGCGTCCAACTGGAAAAAGTCGCCTGCCCAGTCCGCGAGCTCCGCGATGTTGCCGTGGCACAGCATGGTGCCCTTGGGCGTGCCCGTGGAGCCCGAGGTGTACAGGAGCACGGCCAGGTCGTCGGGACGAATTTGCGCGTCGAAGGCGTCCGCGCGCGGGAGCCCGGGGATGTCGTCGGTGTACAGGATCGGACCCTCCCAGCCCTTGAGCAGGCCCGCCAAGTCCCTATCCGCGATGAGCAGGGCCGACTGGGCGTCCTGCACCATGAAGCTCAGGCGCTCCTCAGGGTAGGTGGGGTCGAGCGGCTGATAGGCGGCGCCGGACTTAAGCACGCCGAAGGAGGCAAACGGCATGTACTCGTTGCGGTGGATGAGGACCGAGACGACGCTGCCCCGGCCAACACCCTCCTGGCGCAGGCGCGCCGCCACAGCATCGGTGATGCGATCCATGTCCGCATAGGAGTAGCTGGTCTGGGCCGTGATCACGGAGGCCTTGGCCGGGTCTGCGGCGGCTACGCGCCTGAACTGTGCCACGACGTCGCTGAGGTCGCGCGGCGTCTCCGTGCGGTTCTGCTCGTCGAGCTGCTCCAGCTCGCGGCCCGCGACGAAGACCAGGTCGCGCAGGGAGTCCTTGGTGAGCAGCTCGGCCACGAGCTGGCGATAGGTGGCCGTGAAGCTCTCCGCCCAGCTCGCGCTGTACTTCCCGCCGTCATAGCGCAGCTTGACCTGGCAGACGCCATCCTCGGGCGAATCGTGCGTGAGGGCCAGCGCTGCGTCCTCGACGGGTTCGGCCGCGTAGGAGAACGCCATCGTAAGATTGACGCCCAGAGCGTCGGCAAGCTGCGCGTAGTCTGGCACGTCGTGCGCGGCGCTCTGGCGCAGCTGCTCCTCCACCTGCTGGATAAGCCCGACGACGCTGTCACAACCCTCCAGCTGCACGCGGAAGGGAATGGTCTTGCCCTCGTCCTGACGGAGCAGGGCGGTCTTGAAGAGCACGTCCTGCTGCCCGGCAAACACGGACACCAGGCTGGCATAGGCCGCGATGAAGAACGCTTGGGGCGTGGCCCCGGCCGTACGGCAGAGCTCCATCAGCCTCTTCTCGTCGACGGGGACAAGGAAGCTCAGGCTCTGTGGCCTCCCCTGCTCCCAACGGTCGGGCTCAGGATCACACTCGGTCTCGCAGCCATCAAAGCGCTCGGTCCAATACGCGAGCGGCGCGTCCTTGTCGCCGATGCCGAGCTTGCCTTCGATCCCCCCATGGCCCATGATTGCCCCTTTCCCAATTTGAATCCGACCAGTCTGCCCATTATATCCCGCAGGTGGGTGCCCGGCGCTCAGAGTGCCCCCGCGCGCCATTTGGGACGCGCGTGTGGTCTGTGCATGAAACACCCTGCAAGGCCTGCGCGTAGGTACGAGTGCCAATTTCAGAGTATAAACAACGCCAAATAAAAGACGACCGTATACACGCGCACGGCTTGGGGTAAAATGGTCGTGTTGACAATCGCATGGTGGCCCAGGGCCCCACCAAGGGGGTGACTGGTTTCGACAGGGTATGTCTGAGACGGTAAGCAGGCCGTGGTCTCCTCGCCACGTTAAACAGGGGTCCCGTCAAAATGAATTGACGACAACAACTCTTTTGAGCCTCAACTGGCTCTCGCCGCATAACATAAGTCGGCGCGTCTAACCGGGATTTCTCTCGCTCCCGGGGCGATGTCATCTTAGAGAGGCGCTCGCGTGGACGTAGCTGGTATGCCACGCGCTAAGATTGAACCCGCTAGGAAGCCGAACGCGCGTTGCCAGGTGTGAAGCGACCGAAGTCTAACTGGTAACTGAGCTTGGAGAAAGCCGTCAGGGGTATGCTTTGGACCGGAGTTCGATTCTCCGCACCTCCACCATACGTTACAAGGGCGAGCAACCCCCGCGGCGCTCGCCCTTTTTTGCACCCTTATCGCAAGGTAGCACTCGCGAGTATACCCCCACGCAACATGATGGCATACGCGCCCTACCTCGCGGGCGACTAGTGCGGCGTTGGCATGGTGGGGTATTATGGTGGCATCGGTTACAGCAGACGGGAGACTCGATGAGGGAGTTCAACAGCACGGGGCTCTGCGTGCCACGCAAACACTACATGGTGGACATATCCGAGCGCGTGGCGCAGATACGCGCCATGGTTGAGCGCGGCGACTATTTCTGCATCAACCGGGCGAGGCAGTACGGCAAGACCACGACGCTTTCGGCGCTCAGGCGCGCGCTCGCGGGCGATTACACCGTGGCGAGCCTAGACTTCCAGGCGCTCAGCCACGCCGATTTCGCCAGCGAGGGAGCCTTCGTGGGCGCGCTCTCCCAGACGCTCCTCGACAGGCTCGGACCCGATCTGCCCGACACCGCGGCTCAAGCCCTGGAGAGCCTCGCGGGCCGCGACCCGGACGAACGCTCGCTCAGGATCTTCTTCCGAGCACTACGGCTCTGGCTCGGAGAGGCGGGGAAGCCCGTCGTCCTCATAATCGACGAAGTGGACAGCGCGACCAACAACCAGGTGTTCCTCGACTTCCTCGCGCAGCTGCGGCTGCAGTACCTCGAGCGGGAGGACGACCCCACCTGCCCCGCGTTCCAGTCCGTGGTGCTCGCTGGCGTCACCGACGTAAAGCACCTCAAGGCCAGGATCCGCCCCGGCGAGGCATCCAAGATCAACAGCCCGTGGAACATCGCGACCGACTTTCGCGTGGACATGTCCTTCTCCGCCGAAGACGTGGCGGGCATGCTGGCCGACTACGAGGCCGACCACGCGACGGGCATGGACGTCACCTCCGTGGCAGACGAACTCGTGGACTGGACCGGGGGCTACCCCTTCCTCGTGAGCCGCCTCTGCCAGCTCGCCGACGAGTGCGGACTCTCCTGGGATCGCGAGGGCGTGGACGCGGCCGTAAGGTTGCTGCTATCAGAGCGCAACACCCTCTTCGAGTCGCTCATGGGCAAGCTCGATGTGTACCCGGAGCTCAAGGCCGCGCTGCGGCGCATCCTCATGGAGGGCGAGCGACTCCCCTACTCCCCGGACCAGGACGACATCGCACAGTTGGAAATGTACGGCTTCGTCGTGCGTGGGTCAGGCAACGATGTTCGCATCGCAAACCGCATCTTCGAGACGCGTCTCTACGACCTCTTTATCGTGGAGGACAAGCTCGCGGGAAGCACCGTGTACGCGGCGGGCGATCGCGAGCGGAGCCTCTTCGTGGACGACGGCTGTCTAAACATGTGCGCCGTGCTGGAGGGGTTTCGCCGCACCTACGTTGAGGTCTTTGGCCCAATCGAGGAAGGAAGGCGCTTTGGAGAGTTCGACGGCAGGCGCCAGTTCCTCCTGTACCTCAAGCCCATCATCAACGGCACCGGCAACTACTACGTCGAGGCACAGACCCGCGACCAGACCCGTACGGACGTAATCGTGGACTATCTTGGCAAGCGCTTCGTGGTGGAACTCAAGGTGTGGCGCGGCCCCCGGTACAACGAGGCCGGCGAGCGCCAGGTGGCCGCCTACCTGGACCACTTCGGGCTCGACGTTGGGTACATGCTGAGTTTCAACTTCAACAAGCGCAAGAAGCCCGGCCTCAAGCGCGTCTCCGTAGGCGACAAGGTCCTGTGGGAGGAGACTATCTAGCATGGCGGATATGCCGATTGGGGCCAGGCTCCTTTCGGGCAACCGACCGGTGGACTTGCGCGTGCGTGCCGGGCACCAGGCATATCCAACAGATTGAGTGGACAAGACCGCCAAACCGCCATGATAGTAGACGCAGTGGCAGTGTATCCCGGCCAATTATGCTAATACTGGCAGTGTTTCTCTACCAATTACGGAGTCGCCCTGAACAAGACGATACGTGCGACAAGTTCCTGCATGGAAGTGGCTTTTGCAGGAGCGCTAGCCACGGGCGACGATCTTCCTCTGGCGCTCGCTGAGTACATTTTTCGTCTGAGCAAGGGCTCCGACCACTCGATGCAACTCTTCAAAGCCACACAACCACGTCATGTGCCACTCGGGTCCCGTACCGTCACTATGACGCGGGCGTAGCTCACCATGTGGGTGTCGCGGCCGTTGCCCTCGTCGCCGTCGGGGTCGCTAGCAACCGCATGCAAAGCGACGCCCCGCCCAGGCACGCCGCGGGCCCATAGGGTCACGCCGCGAGTATCTCACCCGCAAGGTAACACTCGCGTAGATAGTCTCGGGGCTGATAAAACAGGTCAGAGTTGTAGTTGGAAAGGGCATCGCACATCCACGAGCCGTACACTTCGCGCAGTGTGGAAAGAACGTCTTCTGTCGCCACGTCCTCGATAAGACGCTCGAACACCTCGCCTATCGTCCAGTAGTCCGGCACTTCGTACCGGCATGCCCCCACGTTGTCAAAATCGCCCCTCGCTATGCCGCTCATAGATATGTACTCTTCCGCAACACGCTCAATGCTCTCGCTGTGAAGCACGCCCGCATGCCTGTAGATACGCTTGACCGCATCGTCTCCGAGCAGCCGAACGACCTCGCCCCTGCGCCGATGCGTCTCGCGACCAATAAACTCTATGAGGCTACACGTGTACATAAGGTCTATGTCAAATTTCATCGTTAACCTCGACCCCTCCAACAAATTGTAGGCAGGCGAGTGCGCGAGCGCTGTGAAAGCTCATCTGATGCGTTGGATGCTTAAAGCGGGCCAGCTCCCAAAACGCAGCTCTGCTGATTCTACCGTCAAGATAGTTTTGAATGTAATTGAATATCTGGTCGTCTGCCATAGGGCCCTCCACGATGTCATATGAGTGGGGAACCCCACTTCTGCAGGCTATAACAAAATCGAGCCATTCCTCGCTCATCTGAGAAAACCGAAGCACCGACATAGGTTCCCGTAATTCAAACCTATACTCGTTGAGCACGCCGGATCCGGTAAACCGTGTCGCCCAACGAACCGCCTGCTCGCGGAATTCCGTACAATAGAACCCGTAATAGAAGTCCTTGTTATAACGCGTGACCCTGACCTCTGGATACACAACCACTTGCTTGCTTCCGTGGTATAGCGTCTTGCTCTCCATAGCCCTACCTCCACCGAGCGCCTCTGGCATAGTATATCCCCGCGCAACACCCGCGCAACATGGCGGCATTCGAACGTTCGGCCCCAGCCAGGCCGGAATCCCGTTGAAGTCCGTTTGATGAGGCGGCGGGGGCGACGATTCCCGCCAAAGTGCGTTTGGCGTGGCCCGCGTCCCACAGAACTCGATTTGGCGAGGCGTTTTCCCTCCTTTCCGCGCTTGGCGAGGCTCGTCAAGCGCACTTTGCAGGGAACCGGCCCTCGCCAAAGCGCTCGACGATAAACGACTTGCCAACCCGGCGGGCCACGTCAACAAAAAGGCACTCGGCATCGCGGGCGCTCTGAGCCCCGACCACTCGACGCAGCTTTTTAAGACACACGCATCCGGGTGACAGGGGAGTGGACCCACCGCCACCCCATTGGCTCGCAGCGGCCAAAGGGGCTGGCGCAGGCGACCGGCCCAATCGGCCCCGCGCAAGACCAGCTCGCGCGGCCTTGCCGCTGCAATCAAAGCATCCCAACCCACAAAAGCGCAAGAGATTTATAAGAGCACGCCCTCACCGTTCTGATAGTATTTGTGCTGTAGTGGCTCCGCGAATATTACGGACAAGGCATGGCACATAGGCTTGGCATAGCGCACGGGCATGCATGCGGGGGGGGTACGCCGGTAGGCGTCACGCCCTCGTAGCTCTGCTTGCACTTGCCTGCCTTGCGACGCTCGCTGCCCTGCCCGGGCACGCACGGGCAGACGAGCAAAAGAAGCAGCCCTCCCCCGCCGTCGTGTGCTACGCCATCGCAGACGACCCCCTCGACCGCAGCACGTGGCGCGACGCCGACGACGCGGCACAAGGGGAGCGCATCGGCTTTGCCGTGGTGGGCTCGCTTCCCACGGACGTCGACCTCATGCGCGGCTTCTCGTACTGGCTGGTGGCCGAGCCGTCGGCGGGACTCACGTACGTGGAGAGAAGC